>DATEGE010000194.1:0-68925 GCA_035280265.1 Gemmatimonadales bacterium
GCCCTGCTGGCCGCCCCGCGCGCCGCGGACTTCAGCCTCGACGCCGTCGCCCGGCGCGCCCGCGTCACGCGCGCGACCGTGTATCACCAGTTCGGGACGCGGGCCAGGCTGCTGGAGGCGCTGTTCGACGACCTGGCCGCACGCGGTGGCATGGGGGACCTGGCGGACGCGTTCCGTCAGCGCGACCCGGAGGAGGCGCTGGCGCGCTATCTCGCGACGTTCGCCCGCTTCTGGACGGTGCACCGCGCCATCCACCGGCGGCTGCGGCCCTTGGCGGCGCTCGACGCCGAACTCGGCCGCGCGTTGCAGGCGCGGCAGGAGTGGCGCCGACAGGGACTGCGGGTGTTGGCGAAGCGATTCCCCGAGCGGCACGGCGCGCGCGCTGCCGCGTTCGACGAGACGGTCGACGCGCTGTTCATGCTGAGCGCGTTCGAGACGTTCGACGTGCTGGCGGGTCCCCGCCGCAAACCCTCCGACGTGGCCCCCGCGGTGCTGCGGCTCGCGCGCGCCGCGCTGGGATTGAAGCCGCGCGTTTAGACCGTTACGTTAGGCGCCTCCCATGGACAGCGTTCGGAGTCTCCGCTTCGTCGCAGCGCTGTGCTTCCTGCTTGGCGGCTGCTTTGTGTTCAACCACCACCAGGACCCCCACCCCAACCCATCGCGCCCGGACCGCGTCCCCTCCGGTGAGATCGCCCTCGACGTGACCAACCACAACTTCCTCGATGTGGTCGTGTACGTCGTGCACGACGGGCAGCAGACACGCGTCGGAACGGTCACCGGCTCGTCATCGGCCACGTTCTACCTCCCGGGGCGCCTGCTCGGCCAGGGGCGGGAGATCCAGCTGCTCGGCCATCCGATCGGAGGCAGCGACCTCGCGCGGACCGAGACGATCGTCGTCCAGCCGGGGCAGTACGTCGCCTGGACGATCGAGACGGACGTACGCCGCTCGAGCGTGGGAGTGTACTAAAGACGCGGCCGCCTACTGGCTCGTCGGGAGCCCTGGAGGAGTGTAGATGTTGCCGCCACCGCCGGGCTTCAGGCCGAACGCCGCCGCGGCCGCCACGACCCCGACCACGCTCGCACCCGCCAGCAGCGCGCTCCTCCCTTTCGCGAGCTGTCGCATCTCGCACGATGCGACGGAGCCAATGGGAATCCTCACCGTCTCACCGGCCCACGAGTCTTGCAGCCCCTCGCGCGTCTCGACCGAGGTGACGGAGACGAGGAACGCTCCGCCGTCCGTGCTGCGATAGCGGCCGCGCACCAGGAGGACATTCGGGCCAAGGTAGCGCGTGAGCGAGTCCGACCCCGCGTCCGTCAACGTCAGCGCGAGGTACGCCCCGGGTCGCGGGTCCGGCGTCGTGAGGTGCGTGTAGTTGTAGCAGGCGGGCGCCGTAACACACGTCGTCAGCAGGATCGCGCCCAGCACGCGCCCCGATGCGCTAGCGTGAGCCGCCACCGCCGCTCCCGGACGAGTGCGAGCCCAGCGAAAATCCGCCTCTAACGAATTGCCACGTTGCCATCGAGCCTCCCACGAGCGCCGCTCCCAAGATCACGCTGCGTCCGAGCGAGAACCGGCGCTGCTGCAGCGTGACGATCACCCCCCGCGGCACCAGCACCTGCTCCCTGCTCCACGAGGTGACGCGACCGGCGCGATCTTCAACCGACGTCACGGACAACACAAAGATCGAGCTCTCGGCCGTGACGATATCGCCCCGCAATGTGTTGACACCGGGTCCCAGATAGCGTGCGAGCGTATCCGACCCGTACGGGGTCAAGTCCGCCTCGACGTGCGATCCAACCGGAGCCTCAACGACGCGCAGGGGCACATACACGTAGCAGCCCGAGAGCACCCCGGAGACCAGCAGCCAGGGCAGCGATCGAGGCCACACAGGCCGAGACCAAGCTCCCATTAGACGCGGCCACGCGCGGGGAACGAACGGACCTAACGACGTCCCCCGCGCTGATCAGCCTCTCATTCCGCCCGTACTCGCTCTGTCAGCACGAGTTCGGGTCATTCGGGTTTCTGAACCCCGGACTGGCCGGCGGCGGCGTCACCACGTTGCCGCCGAACTGGTTCTGGATGTTCCGGTCCGGAATGTTGGAGTTGACGTTCTGCTCCGTGGTCCCGTAGTACAGCCGACCCGGCACCTTGTTAGCGAACGTGGTGGTCGGGTATGGCGTGATCGCGGGGTAGCACGTCCGCTTGTAATCGTTCCACACCTCGATGTTCTGGTATAGCGCGATGTACTTCTCCTCCATGATGTCGTTCACCGACGTGATCGTCTTGGGTCCCAGTCCCGGAACTGAGGCGCGCACGCTGTCGAATTCCGCCTGCGCGTTGGCGGTCTGCCCCAGCCGATAATTCGCTTCGGCCAGAATCAGGGCGTTCTCGACCCACGTCACTATTGGCTGCGGAAAATCGGCTCGGTTGCGCGCTCCGGTGAGCGACGAGACGCCAGCCGGCGAAGTCGTGTTGGCCGGCGGGAGACCCTGCCCGCCGTACCCGGGACCCGGGTTCGCGGGACCGAAGTACTGCCGCAGCCGGAACGTATCGTTGCGGGCGACCATGAGGTCCGCGAGGTTCTGCCCCGCCACCACGTACTGCCCGAATCCCGAGCGAGCATAGAACTGGAACCAGAGGTTGTCCTCGCCCGGCTGCGTCGTGTGCACGGAATTGAAGTCATTCGCCGGGGACTTGATCCCCTTCGAGGCGGAGGTGACCGCATTGCTCAGGGCGGTGTTGTCGAAGCCCGTTGGCGTCTCGACGGTGTGCATGTAGAGACGCGCCTTGAGCGTATTCGCGGCAGCGATCCACTTCGCCGTGTTCCCTCGATAGACGAGATCCAGCACCCCCGGTCCGGGGCCCGCACCGCCCAGGTTGGTGATGGCCTGGTCGAGCAGCGCCTGCAGATCGCCATACACCTGTGCCTGTGGATCGAGGCGCGGTGTGGCGGCGTTGCCGACCGCCTCGCGGTACGGAACGTCGCCGTAGATGTCCGCCGCCACGGCCATGTCCAGCACCTCCCAGATCTGTGCAATGCCGAGGTACTGCTTATCCCCCCGCGCCGTTACCGCCGCCTCGACCTGACGGACGTCCACCAGCCCCCCACCCTCGTAAATGGAGGAGAACGCCGCGCTCGGGGTGTCTTCGCTCGCGATGTTGTACTTCTCGAGCGTCGATAGGAAGTTGCTGGTGCCGGTGCACTGCTGGAGCCACATACAGCCGACCAGGGCGATGATCCCTTCCTGCTGCGCGAATTGCCCAGCCTGGACCACGATGAACAGTTGATCGGCCGTCGCCTGGCTGGGGTTGTTGGGATCCAGCCGGACGTTGTCCGACGACAGAAAGTTGTTGCACGCGCCCGTCCCCAGCACCGCCAAGGACGCCGCGAGGCTGAACATCATCAGTCTGCGCATAGAGCCACCCTCCTTGGCGCTAGTGGTTTAACGTCAGCGAGAGCACGAACGAGCGCGTCTGCGGCATGTTGAAATAGTCCCTGCCGCGCGTCGCGATGACCGAGCCACCCAGGTTCGTCTCGGGGTCGTAGCCGGTGTAGTTGGTCCAGGTGTGCAGGTTGCGACCGGCGATGCGCACATCGATCGAGTTGAACCCGAACGTGCGCTGGACCCACGGCTCGTCGAACGTGTAGGCCACGCTGATCTCGCGCAGCTTCACGAAACCGGCATCCTCCATGAACTGCTCCGGCGTGCCGCCGAACAGGCCGCCGATGTCCGTATACCAGTTCTCGCCGATCGGCACCGGCGTGCCGGCGCCGGGACCCACCACGGGGCCGACGAGCGGAGAACCCGGTTGACCGATGACGTGCTCGTTGCCAACGCACGTCGCCCCGGAGCAATCGGCGCGTACTTCGGTGTCCTTGTGCGTCCCATAGGCGTACAACGCGGCCTTCGTCCCGTTGTCCATCTGGCCACCGTGCCGGATATCCAACAGCCCGGACACCTGCAGCTTGCGGTAGCGGAACGAGGTGCGAATGCTGCCGGTCCACCGCGGATTGGGATTACCGATCACGCGCTGGGTGTTGTCGAGCACGGGGAAGCCGGTCAAGCTGTCGATGTAGTAGGCGCCAACGGGCGCCCCACCGCACGGATGCGCCGCGTCGCGTGGCGCGTTGATGTCCAGGTCATGGCCGGCGACCACCGCGCCCATCCCCGCCGGGCTGAGACCGCAGCGGGCGAGACCGACGTCGTAGAAGACGCCGACCTCCTGACCCGCGATGACCGCGGCCCTGGGTGAGGTGATGTTGGGGTCGAGGTAGACGAACTTGGGGCCCCCCAAGTCTTCGACGAGGCTGCGGTTACTGGCCCACTGCAACCCGATGTCCCAACCGTACGTGGCGGTCTGAATCGGTCGGATGTTGAGGGAGGCTTCGAAGCCGCGGTTACGGAACGTCGCCGAGTTCCGAGCCTCACGCTCATAGCCCGTCGACGGCGCCAGCGGCGTCAGCAGAATCACGTCGAACGTCTTCGCGACGTAGTATGTGAAGGCCAGGTCCGCCTTGTCACGGAGCAGGCCCAGGT
The DNA here is from genome assembly GCA_035280265.1 of Gemmatimonadales bacterium. Taxonomy (GTDB): domain Bacteria; phylum Gemmatimonadota; class Gemmatimonadetes; order Gemmatimonadales; family GWC2-71-9; genus AG41. The sequence goes on from DATEGE010000194.1 coordinate 4,540, forward strand.
CGAATCCCGTCTCCAGCTCCTTGGTCCGCTCGGGCCGCAGGGTGTTCGCGCCCTTCACGATGCTCGAGGCGAGGCCGCCGAAGCCCGACTGGGTGGGATTGGCCCCCATCCCCTGGGCGTACCCACCGATGGTGGTGATCCCGGAGTACACGGACGACGTGAGGTAGGGATCGGGCTCCTGACCCGCCTCGCCGTACGATGCCCGCAGCTTGCCGAACGTCAACATGGGACGCTCGCCGATGGCCTTGGTGAACTCCCACGCCACGCTGGCCTTGGGGAACCAGCTCCGCAGGTGGCTCTGGTCGAATGTCGACGACCCGTCGTTTCGTAACGCGGCGGTCAGGTGTAGCTGGTCGTGAATGTCGAGCGTCGCCTGACCGAAATACGACGCGTCGTGAATCACCGTCTCCGCGTCGATCGGCACATCGCGCGTCACCGTGTTGCTGAGCTTGTAGGGGAGCGGCGCGATCAACGTCCGCCCCACGTTGGCCAGCTGGCGAACGTTACGGCTGTTGAGGTTCTGGCCGAGCGTGAGCGTCCCGGCCAGGTCCGGGCTGAAGCTGTGCTGCAGCGTCGCGGTCAAATTGTGGTCAATCTGGTAGTTGATGAGCTTCCCTTCGGTGACCCGGCCACCCACCGTCGGTGGCGTGGACGGCTGCGGAGCACCCTCCAAGCGCTCGTCGTTCGAGTAGTCCGCCCCCAGTGTGTAGTTCACCTTGAGCCACGCCGCGGGCAGGAACTCGGCCGTGACGTTTCCGAAGACACGGCCCACCTGAGACGTGTTCTCGGGCACGTTGAGCGTGAAGAACGGGTTCGACCATCCCCGGCTCAGGTTGTCATCCCCGATCTGCGGGTGCTGGAACCGGAAGCTTTGATGCTGCCCGTTGGCGGCGAAGTACGGCAGGTTGTTCCAGTCAGGGGGAGAGCGCAGCAGGTCGAGCAAGAGACCGTTCGTGTTATTGCCGCGCTGGAGGTAGCGCCCCCGCACGTCCACGTAGGAGATGTTCGCGCCCAGCTTGAGGTTGTCGGTCATGCGGTGCGATCCGTTGAACCGCACAGTCGACCGCTCGTTCAGGTTGTTCGGGCCGACAAAGATCCCTCGATCGCGCAGGTACGAGCCGGAGAGGTAGAAGGTCGTCCGGTCGTTGCCACCCGACACCGTCAGATTATTATCGGCCGTATAACCGGTGGTGAAGGCTTCGTCGGCGTGGTCATACGTCGCCCCGGTGATCCTCGGACCCCAACTGGTCCGGCAGGCGAAGTTGCTCACGCCCGTCGACCGGTCGCAGCTGCCCGGAGGCGCTCCGCCCAACCCTTGTCCCCACAGGGTCTGTAACGGATAGGTGTTGTTGATGTTGTCGGCCGAGATCGAAGTACGAAGCGAGTAGTGGGTGGGGCCGGGTTTGCCGTGCTTCGTCGTGATCAGCACGACGCCCTGGCCCGCCCGTGAGCCATAAATCGCCGCGGCGGCCGCACCCGGCAGGATTTCGACCGATTCGATGTCGGCCGGGTTCAAGTCCGCGGCGCGATTCGTCTGCGTCGTCCCCTCGATCGCACCGGAGTTCAGGCCATCGGTCGGGTTGAAGTCGGTGGTGGAGAAGCTCGTGTTGTCGATCGGCTGGCCGTCGACCACGAACAGCGGCTGAGCGCTGCCGGAGTTCGGCAGACCAACGGTGCGCTGGCCGCGGATCTGGATGTACGACCCGGAGCCGGGCTCACCGCTCGAGGCGGTCACGCTGACGTTCGGCGCCTTGGCCGCCAAGGCTTCCACCGCGTTCCACTCGTTGCTGCGCTCGATCAGGTCTGCGCTTACCGCGTGTCGCACGTTGCCGAGCTTCTGGACCTCGGTGGCGGTGCCGGCGCCGGTCACCACGACCTCGCCCAGCTGGAGCGGATTCGCCGCGAGCGCGAAATCGCGCGTGAGGCTGCCTGGCGTGAGCGCCAGGTCGGCGCTCTGCGCTTTGAACCCCAGACGGCGCGCGACGATCGTGACGGTCTGGCCCGTAACTCGCGCGCCAGGGATCACGATCACGTAGCGGCCGTCGTCTCGACTGAGAGCCCCGAGACCCAGGGACGGGATGGTGAGCTCCACCTGCCCGAGCGGGAGCCCGGCATCGCTGGTCACGTTGCCGCTGATCGTAGCCGGCTGCTGCGCGTGCCCGCGCGCCGTCACTAGAGCCAACAGAGCTGCCGTCAGGAGTACACGTCGAACCGAAAAGATCATGCGGCCTCCTTCTTTGACAGGTGGGTACGGCTCGCGAATGACCTCGGACGCTACTGGGCGCGGAGCGCAGGTGGCTACGGATTTGCGACGAATGGCGAACGGGCCGCGACCGGTGCGCGCGGCGGCGCGATGAGCAGGACCAAAAAAGCCAACCCGATGCTCGCGCACCGGGTTGGGTCGGTCGGTGGGAGTGGCCGTCTCACGCCGCACGCGACCGAGGATACGCGCCCCTGATGAATTGAGCGCGCCGACAGTCTACCGGCGCGCCCAGCGGTGGCGAAATGGCTGTGCGATGAGTCGCGAGGGCGGAGCGCCGGAACCCGCCCGCGCCACGACGAAGCCGGGGTCGCTAGATGGCCCGGCCGAGCCGAGCCTCGAGGTGGTCGCGGTAACCGCGCGACAACTTGAGGGTGACCCCGCTCTGCAGCACGACCACGTACTCGCCACGAAAGAAGGGCTGGAGCTCCCTGATGCGCTCCAGATTCACGATCGTCGAGCGGTGAATGCGCACGAACCGCTCCGGGTCGAGCCGCGCCTCGAGGGTCTTCATCGTCTCGCGCAACAGGTGCCACGCCTTGCCGACGTGAATCCGCACGTAGTCACCTTCCGCGTCGATCCACTCGATGTCCGCGACGCGCAATAGCGTGACCTTGCCGGCGGATTTCACGACCAGCCGCTCCAGGTAGCCGTGTCGCGCCGAGGGCTGGGGAGGGGAGTCACGGCCCGCGACACTGTCGAGCAGCGCGGCCAGATTGCGCGACAGCCCGACCAGCTGGCCCTGCCGGACCTGCTGCTTGGCGCGTTGGAGCGACTCGCGGAACCGCTCGTCGGTGAAAGGCTTGAGCAGGTAGTCGATCGCATGGACCTCGAACGCGCGCAGGGCATACTGATCGTACGCCGTGACGAACACGAACGCCGGCGGTCCGTCCACGCCCACCTCGCGCAACACACCGAAGCCGTCGAGCTCGGGCATCTGGACGTCCAGGAAGACGAGATCGGGAATGGACTCGCGGATGGCGGCGGTCGCCTGCCGTCCGTCGCTGCACTCGCCCGCCACCACGATTTCGGGGTCACCGCTCAGCAGCTGGCGGATCCCCGCGCGCGCGTTGGGCTCGTCGTCGACGATGAGCGTGCGGATCGGCTTCATTCCGAGCCCTCGCTCGCGCCCTGCCATTCCACGGCCGCCAGCTGAAACGGCAGCACCACATGCGCCGCGACACCGCCATCCTCCGCGTTTACCACCTCGAACGAGGCGCCGGAGCCGTACAGCTGGCGGAGGCGCGCGCTGGTGTTCGCGAGCCCGACGCCCGCCCCGCGGGCCTGATCGGCGGCCGCGCGCGCAGCCAGCCCCGAGCCGTCATCGCGCACGGTGAGGTGGAGATCGCCGTTGATGCGCCGGGCGCAGATGACGAGCGAGCCGCCGCTCCGACGCGGAGCGATCCCGTGGTGAATCGCGTTCTCGACCAGCGGCTGGAGGATGAGGTGCGGCACCCGCGCGTCGAGCGTGTCCGGATCCGCATCGACCACCACCCGCAGGCGGTCGCGGAAGCGGATCTGCTCGATGTCGAGATAGCCGCGGACGAACTCGAGCTCCTGCTTCAACGGCACGTCCTGCGCCGTGCCGCTGTCGAGCACCCGCCGCAGCAGGTCGCCGAGGCCCGCTACCACTTCCACCGCGGTGGCATGCTGGCCGGTGCGGATCAGCTGACCGACGGTGTGCAGCGCATTGAAGAGGAAGTGCGGCTGCAGCTGCTTCTTAAGGGCTTGCAGCCGGGCTTCGGAGAGCTGCGCTTCGAGCTGCGAGGCGCGCAGCTCCCGCTCCCGCAGCTTGTCGTAATGCCGCACGCCGTAGTCGATCGCCAGGATCGCCCAGTAGATGAGCGCGTCCGAGGGGAACCACCAGACGAACGAGCGGAGCGCGGCGACGAGCGGCGCTGGCGCGTTCGGCATCGGGTCCATCCAGCGCTGATTCACCGTCATCACCAGCACTTCCACAAACACCACGACCATGCTGGCGAGCACGTTCACCGCGACGCCGCGCGGCCAACGCCGCCCTTCGAACGGGGGAAAGCGGCGGCCCAGCCAGATGATCGCGCACGTGGAGGCCGCCCACACGAGCGCGCCCGGCATGTTGAGGCGGAGCGCGGTCAGAAACGGCAGTGCCTTGCCGCCCAGTCGCGAATACACCGCCACCGCCGTGGACAAGAACAAGCCCCACGCCGTCCAGACGGCGAGGATCACCCACACGGGTGGGTAGCGGGACCGCCTCCGGCGCCCGGTGAGCGCCGGAGCAGCGACTGGGAGCGTCACAGCTGAATAATACGACGGCCCCCAAACGCGCGGCCATCGATTCGCTTCGCTGCGACGAAACGCGACTGTGCTGCGGCGAACTGCGCATGCCGCGCGACGAGTCGCGCCGCGCGGCCTAGGCCATCGGCTGGCGTCGGGCGTCGAGGCTCAAGGGGCCCGAGCCGAAGTAGCTGATCAACAGCGCGGCGCCGAACATCGACACGTTCTTCAGGAACATCGCCATCTGTATGCCGCGCATCATCGGGTCCGAGACTGCCCAGAAGTTGTGCATCGCCAACGTGACCGGCACCAGGAACAGCACGATCAGCCACGCGCCGAACTTGGCCTTATAGCCCAGCGCGATGCTGAGGCCTCCGGCTGTCGCGATGATACCGGACAGCGGAACGAGGACGCCCGCCGCCGGCACTCCTTGCTGAGCGGCGGAACCAATGTACCCCGCGGTGAAATGGCCGTAGATCGTCGTGAGGAAGATCAGGGAGTAGCACACCCGGCCTACGAGGACGACGTAACGCATGGGACCCACCTTTCGATCGAGTGAGAACCGGTCACGCGGTCAGGGCACTAAGCGCACTCCTCAAGCTTGCAGCGTCCTGCGCCTTGAGCGCGCTCACGATGGCACGCTGCGCGTCGGCGAGCGCCCGCATCCCCTTGGCGTGGGCCTGCTCGCCCGCGGGCGTGAGCTCCGCCAGCACGCTGCGACGGTCCGCAGGATCCGCGCGCCGGCGCACCAGGCCGTCTTTCTCCAGGCGGTCGACCAGCTGCGTGATGTTGGAGCGCACACAATGCTGGATCTTGGCCAGCTCGGAGAGCGGCAACGGCTCGGTCGCCTCGGCCAGGAGATGCATGACGCCGAGCTTCGCGACCGACAAGCCCAGAGGGCTCACCGCCGCCTCGAGCTTCGCCTCCACCGCCTCGGCGGTCTCGAGCAGCGAAAATACGAGAGCGCCGGCCATGGCCGGGCGCTCGGCGGCGTGACGGGGAGGGGGAGAGCGTTTCTTCACGTCTGTACTAATACCTCGCAGGGCGACGACCGGCTAGCGTCTGACGACCTCCATTGGCCGGCGCCGATGGCCCGCGCCGGCCAATGGAGTCGGACTCAGAACGACAACGTGAGACCACCTTGCCAGGCGATGTCGTGTTGGGTCTTATCGAAGCCGTAGCGGTCGAACTTGTAGATAAAGTCGCGACCCTCGGCGCGAATCCCCACGCGGCCAAAGCGATACTCCAGTCCCGCACCGACGTTCCCCGCGAACTTTGACCAGGTGCTGTCGGCGCCCAGCTGATGGACGCTGATGGCCCCGGCTCCGCCGAGGATGTACGGACTGAACGTGCCGTTGCCGGTCTCGATCGGGTAGCGCAGCACGAGATCGGCGTCGTAGGTGAACTTGTTGAACTTGCCGCGGCCGGTGAGAGCGGCGCCACGGATGCTGTCCTGCGCCCAGCTGCCGCTGGCGCGAACGCCGACGTAGTTCTGCAGCCACACAGTCCCGTCGACCGAGCCCACCCAACCCAACCGCCAATCAGCGGTGCCGGCGGTGTTCAGGTTGGCCGCGCCAGACAGACCGCCGAACGCGCCGCCGAACGTGACACGCGCGGGGTACGAGGCCATCCGCGCCCGAGCCGGCTCCGGCGACGGGGTGCCGATCTGAGCGCGCAACGCGCCGGGCGCGAGACCCAGCACCAGCGCGGCGGTGACGAGAGACAACGAACGGTTCGACATGCGATCCTCCACAAGAGACAAAAGGTTCAGGGGCCGGAGGCCCCGGTGAGTACGCGCCAGGCGACGAGCGCCCGTCCTTCGGCGGTCACTCGCCATGCGCGGCGTGCGCCAACATCTCGGTCATGCCGTCGGCCCCGCACCGTAGACTCAGTAGGTAGCGGAGGTCCGCTTGGTACAACGCATCGTTCGGCACCACCGCCGGTAGCGGGTCGGTGGGCGCGAAGATCCCGCCCACCTTGGCCATCCCGCCCTCCCGAATCGTGTGGCCGGTGGGATTCATGTAGCTCGCGGTTATGCGATAGCGGTGCGTCGGATAGACCGTCCAACCGAGCCCGAGCCGCGGGAACGACACCGGCATGCTGACGACGTCGCCGCGCTCGTTCGTGCGGGGTCGGGCGTGCCACACCACCCGCCCGGCGGTCAGGTCCCGGAGCTCGATCCACTCCCCGTACTTGTGCACATGGCCGGAGAGGCCGAGGATGCGAGCGGGGACGGTGGGAGACCCGTCCCACGAGCGTATCGTGCGGCCCGGCGGGAGATCGAACTCCATCGGCCCGGTCGGAAACATCACGTCGAGCCGAAAGCCGGCGACTTCGAACAAGGGCCGGGACGCCGCATACTGCAGCACGAGGCGCACGTGCACGCCGGCGTAGCTCGTATCCGTTGGGTTGTGCAGCATCGTGCTCACGAGCAGCGGCTCACCGCGATGCAGTCGCACGCCCGCGAGCCACGCCGGGAGCATCTCGGACCGTGTCTCCGCGCCGAGCGCGACGAAGCGCTGCGCCACGGGAAGAAACAGGTCGCGCGCCGCCGGGCGCGTGGTATCGATGTGGTGCAGGACACGACGTGGCACCGCGCGACCGCTCGCATCGCGGAGCTCGAGCCGGAATCCGTGGACCCAAGCATCTCGCGGCACGTACGCCAACTGGTAGACCAGCTCGCGGGCGTGCGCCGCCATATCGTGCGCGGGCAGGTCGACTGGACCGACGTCGATCACGAGCTGGCGCCGCCGCTTGTCATCCACGAGACGGAGGTAGGGGGTGTCCCCCGAGCGTTGCCCGATCGCGCCGACGGCGACCGGCACGATCACCGGGTCGGACGAGAGCAGCGTGCACAACCCCGTCGCGGGCTCGGGATCCGCCATGTGCATGTGCTGCGACTGTGCAGACAACCCGCTGCCGACTGTCCAGCTCAGCGCGGCCGCGGCACCAGCCGTCCGCAGTCGTCGGGCCACTCGTCTCACCTTGCCTCCTCCCGCGTGCGTCGCGATTACTCCGGTTGAGTCGACCATCAGTGAATGGTTTAGCAATGAACTATCGTGCCGAAAAAGTTCCTGCCTCTAGAGCGTGAATCCGACGCCCACGCCGACATACGACACGTCATCCCGATAGAACTGGCCGTAGGGCGCGGGGCCCGTATAGGCCTTGAGCAGCAGGCTCCATCGCCAGTCGGACTCTGGAGGGTTGTCGCCGTCGCCGAACTCGAGACCGGTGACCGCGCTCCACCCTACCTGCCAGCGGCGGTCTTGCACCGACTGCGCGTCGAGGCCAGCCACGAACCGCCCGGAGGCGATGCGGCCGACTCGCAGCAGTGTGCCGGATTGCCGGTACTCCGCCCCAGCGTGCAGCACCACCGGCTGGAGATCGTGCGGTTGGTGCGTGAACACGTAGTTACCTCCGCCGTACACGCGCCATTGAGGCGTCGACCTCGCGACGAGCAGCTCCGCCGCCTCGAAGGACAGGGTGACGCGCTGCGCGTGGGTGTGGACCATGTACTCGTCGCCCAGGTGCGAGCTCTGGTGGAACACGCGCAGTCGCGTGGTCCAAGCGCCGCGGCGGTACGTCAATGGCAGCCCGATGAGGTAATCGGTGTTCACCAGGTCGGTCGTAGTCGATTGCATGTCGAACTCGGAAAACACAGCGGCGGCGACTCCGAGCTGCCAGTCCCGTCCGTGGAGCAAGCCGAACGTCTGGCCGAATCCGACGCTGCCGAGCCTCGGCGCGAGCCGGGGCGAGCGGGCCCAGAGGTACGTGGCGAAGAATCGCGGCTCCTTCGGGTCGGCAAGCAACGGTTGGAACAACGCGCTGGGCGCGCGTATCTCTTGGGCCGGCGCGCGCTGAGCGCACAATGCCGCCACGAGCAATCCCGCGAGCCTGACTCTGCTATTCATTTGCGCACCTTGGTACCAAGCGCTCAGCTGGTGACAGTTCAGTAATGAACTATTTGCCGTCCTGGTTCCCGAATCGGCGCGCGGTGGGCTGGCTGGAACTTTCTCACCAGGCCCCGTCGTTACGCGGTCATCCCCACATTTGACTGCGGACTGCGCCCATGACCGCCATCGAAACCGACGAGGCTCCGGAAGGGATTTCGCCGGACCTGTACATGCTGCTCCGGCTGCTGGGAACCGCCCAATCCGTGACGGAGCTACTCGACGCCGCGCTGCGCGACATCGGACTGTCGGCCGCGAGGTTCCGCCTCCTCACCGAGCTTGTGAACGCCCCCGAGCCGCCGGAGCCGCACGAGCTTCGAGCGGCTGCCATTGGCCCCGGGGACGACGTCGAGCCGCTCCTCAAAACGCTCGAGCGCGATGGATTAGTGCGACGGACGGCCGCCGCCACCCGCGACGGTCGGCGCGTTCGCATGGTGATCACGGCGCGCGGTAGGGCCCGCCAGCACTCCGCCGCCGGTCGGATCGACACCGTGGGCGTCCAGCTCTCGGAGGCCCTGGCTGGAGTGGACGCCGCGGCAGTGGGACGAGCGCTGTCGGCGCTCCGCTAGGGCGTCACTTCGTCGGTCAACTCCGTCCTGCACCACGTCACGAACACGCGCGCCCAGCGATCCACCACCCGCGCGCCCCCGATTGCGTTAGAGCGTTGCCGCGCAACGCGATGGGCAAGGTCACAAGCCCGAGATGGTGAAGCTGTTTCAGGATCGTTACGCGCTACCGGGAACCTGCAACGCATCGTTTGGTGTCTTAGTCCGATTCGCGTCGCCACTCCTGAATGGTGCAATTAGGAACGTCTGATGAAGCGATTTCTACTGGCTAGCGATTTCGACCAGACCCTGAGCTTCAACGACTCGGGGATCGTGCTGAGCGAGCTGCTCGGCATCTCCGGCTTTCACGAAAAGATCGCCGGGCTGTCGCGCATCCACCTGGTGCAGCAAGGCGCAGAGCTGGCTTATCTGCTGCTGCACGACCCGGAGTATCGCCGGGTGCGGCGGGAGGACTTGCTCGAAGTCGGCAAGCGCATCCGTCTCAAGACGAACCTGCACATGCTGGCCCGCTTGCTGGGCGAGGTGGACGGGTACGACTTCGCGTTCCATGTGATTTCGGCAGCGCCGCAAGAGGTGATTCAGTCGGCGCTCGAGGGGATCGTCCCGCCGGAGCACGTGTACGGGACGCGGTTCCGCTACAGCCCCGAGTCGGGGGAAATCCAGTCGATCGAGCGGGTGACGGCCGGCTACGGCAAGGTGGCGCTCCTCGAGGAGCTGCGGGCGCAGCTCCCCGTGAGCCACGATCGCGTGATCTACGTGGGCGACGGCAGCTCCGACATTCACGTCATGCTTCACGTCAATCGCCTCAACGGACTGACGATCGCCGTGTCCGAGAACAAGTACCTCGCGCCGATCGCGAAGCGCAGCGTGCTGAGCGACGACGCGGTGAGCGTCCTCGTGCCGATCCTGGAAGACATCGTGGGCCTGGATGCGACGGGGATTCACGCGCTGTTCGAGTCCCACGGACTGTTGCTCCAGGAATGGGAGAAGGTCCAGACCGATCTCGTGACGATCCGCGAGTCGGACGCGGCATCGCCGCTCGTCGCCTGAGCACCCGGCGCGCTCGCCGCGCTCGCATGTCCGGAAGTTGTCACGATTGGTCGCATTCCTCTTGTGGGGTCGGTGGCGCGCCAGCATGTTGCCGCTTCCTCTAGGGAGAACGCTCCCGACCTCCGGTCGCCTGCCGCCAGCGTTCACCTGCACTCTCCACACGGAGGCGACGATGCAGTCTGTCAGCCACGCGTTCGTGCGTGTGGCGGTCGCGCTGGCGTTGTGCGGGACCTCCTCGCGCGTCGCGGCGCAGGACGGGCGCGGCGCGCTCGACCCCGTCACCAGCGCAGTGATCGGACATCCGATCACGACGGCGTCCGCGACCGCGCGAACCCATTTTCTTGCGGGCCAGCGTGAGTTCGATCTGGCTCGGCTCATCGATGCGAACGAGCACTTCAAAGCGGCCGTCGCGGCCGATTCGACGTTCGCGTTCGCGTATCTGAACGTCGCCTTCACGGCGAACTCGCTCGACGAATTCAAGCGCAACCTCGCGCTGGCGGAGCGCTACGCCCCAGGCGCCTCCGAGGCCGAGCGGCTCCAGATCCAGATGGCGCGCAGGGGGTTCGACAACGATCTGAGCGGGCAGGTCGCGCTCGGCAAGGAGCTGGTCGAGAAGTACGCCGACAGCCCGCGGGCCTGGCTCGCGCTCGCGGGCGCGCAGATCGGCCTCAATCGGAACGAAGAGGCTCGGGCCTCGCTCGCGAAGGCGTTGGAGCTCGCGCCCCGGCTGTATGTCGCGCACGCGACCCTCGGCCTTTCGTATGTGTTCGGGGAGCCGCGCGATTTCACCAAAGCGCTGCAGCACATGCAGGCGGCAGCGACGCTGGCGCCCGACGAGCCCGCGACCCACACCAACCTGGGGGACGTCTACCGGGCGCAACGCAACCTCGAAAAGGCGCGCCAGGAGTATACGCGGGGACTGGAGCTGAGCCCGCACAGCACCATCCTGCACGTCAAGCGCGGCCACGCCAACACCTTCCTGGGCGACTACGCCGCGGCACGCGCCGACTACGAGGCGGCGATGGCGGACGGCCGGGCGAACGAGAAGGCGGCGTACGCTCCGTTCCGGGCGTTCGTCAGCGTCTACGCCGGCGAGCCGGCGGCCGCGATTGACGAGCTGAATCGGCTGGTCGCGTCCGTAGACGGGATGGGGGTTCCGGACCCCACGGCGGCGAAGGTCGCGGCGCTCACCAGCGTGGCGACCATCGCGACGCACACCCGGAATCGCGCCGCCGCGGAGCGTGCCCTCAAGGAGCTGGCGCCGCTCCTCATGCGCCAGGGTGACGAGTCGGGAAACGCGGCGTTCCGGCGCGGGCAGGAAGCCAACATTGCGTACTTCGAGGGCTGGTGGGCCGCGCGCCGGGGTGCCTACGCAGCGGCGCAGCAACAGGCGGACCAGATCAACCAGCTGCTGGCACCCGACGCCAATCCGCGGAAGCTCGAGCCGATGCACCAGCTCGAGGGGTTCATCGCCCTGTATCAGGGAAGGTACCGCGAGGCGGTGGGGCACTTCCAATACGGCAACCTGCTCGACCCGTACGTGAAGTACCAGCTCGGCTTGGCCACCGAAGGCGCGGGGGACGTCGCCAAGGCCAAGCAGCTGTTCCGTGAGGTCGCCGAGTACAACTTCAACACGCTGGGCTTCGCGCTCGTGCGAAACGACGCGCAACAAAAGGTCGCGGGAACGCCGTAACCTGCCGCGCCGGCAGCGCCCGTCGAAGCAAGCCGGGGTCAAACGTCGTACGGTTGGACCATGGACCCCGGCCTTGCTTCGGGCTATCGTCACAGCCGGGACCTCCTCCCGGAACCAACCTTTTCGGCTAATTTTCGGGCTCTATGAAACTCTCCGAAACGTCGATACGCCGGCCCGTGCTCGCGAGCATGCTCTCGGGCGCCCTGGTGCTGTTCGGTTTCATCGGGTACACGCGGTTGTCGGTGCGCGAGCTGCCCGACATCGATCCTCCGATCATCTCGGTCTCCACTACCCTGCCGGGCGCCAACGCGCAGGTCGTGGAAACCGCGGTGACCGACGTGCTCGAAGAGGAGCTGTCCACGATCCAGGGACTACGCACCCTCTCCAGCTCCTCTGCGGAAGAGAACAGTCAGATCACGCTGGAGTTCAACCTCGACCGGGCCGTGGACGTCGCCGCGCAGGACGTGCGTGACAAGGTCTCGCGGGTGCGCGGCCGCCTCCCCATCGACGTGCTCGAGCCCGTGATCGCGAAGCAGTCGGCCGACGCGCAGCCGTTCTTCTGGCTGGCGCTGAGCAGCGACAACTACGACCTGATGCAGCTCTCCGACGTGGGCGACCGGATCGTGAAGGCGCGGCTCCAGAGTCTGCCCGGCGTCGGCAGCGCCGGCATTTTCGGTGAGCGGCGCTACTCGATGCGCGTGTGGGTGCAGCCCGATGCGCTCTCGGCGCGCGGGCTCACCGTGCAGGACGTGGAGAACGCGATCGTATCGCGCAACGTCGAGATCCCGGCCGGTCGGATTGAATCGACTCGGCGCGAGTTTTCCGTGCGCTCGCTGGGCGAGCTCAAGACGCCGCAGGAGTTCGGCGAGCTGGCGGTAGCCAGCCAGGGAGCGCAGCTCGTCAAACTGAAGGACGTGGCACGGGTGGAGTTGGGGCCGGAAGACGATCGATCGATTTTCCGCTACAACGGGTCCCCGGCGGTCGCGATCGGCGTGGTGCGACAGTCGAAGGCGAACCTCATCGATGTCGCGCGCAGCATTCGTGAAGCACTCCCCAGCATCCAGCAGGCGCTGCCACCTGGCGTGAAGCTGCAGACGGCATGGGACGGGTCTGTGTTCGTCACGCACTCGATCAACGATGCGCGCCTGACGCTCCTGATCGCCGCGATTCTGGTCGTCCTGATCATTTTCGTATTCCTGCGGAACGTCCGGGCGACCGTGATCCCCGGGCTCGCGATCCCGGCATCGATCGTGGCGACGTTCGCGATCATGTACTTCCTCGGTTTCTCGATCAACAACTTCACGTTGCTCGCGCTCACGATTGCAATCGGTATCGTGGTGGACGATGCGATCATCGTGCTCGAGAACGCCTTCCGCCACCAAGAGGAGCTACACGAGGCGCCCGAGGAAGCGGCGGTGCACGGCACCAACGAGATCGGCTTCGCCGTCATCGCCACGACGATCGCGCTCGTCGCGGTGTTCACGCCCTTGGGATTCCTGCGGGGGACCGCAGGCCGGTTGTTGAGCGAGTTCGGGATCGCGGTGGCCGGCGCCGTGGTGATCTCGGGATTTGTGGCGCTCACACTTACGCCGATGCTCTGCGCCAAGATCCTCCGCATGTCGCACTCCCATGGCGAGCTATTCCAGATGTTCGAGCGCGGGTTCAACGCCCTCTCGGAGCGCTATGCCAGACTGCTCCGACGCGCGGTCAGCCATCGCACAGCGGTGCTCGTCGGGACGGTGGCGGTCGTGGCGTCGTCGGTATTCGTCTTTCTGATCTTCCGGCCGACCCGCCTGCAACATGAGCTCATTCCGGAAGACGACCGCGGCTTCTTCCTCGTCGTGGTGCGGGGTCCCGAAGGTGCGTCGCTGCAATACACCGACGGGTACACACGGCGGGTCGAGGAGATCATCGGCCGGACACCCGGGGTGAACGGGTACTTCACCATCGTCGGCGGATTTGCCGGCGGCGTGAACAGCGCGTTTGTCGGCGTGATCCTGAAGGATTGGAGCGAGCGCAACGTCAGCGTACAGCAAATGGTCGGCGGCCTGTTCCCGCAGCTCATGGGGATCTCCGGGGTCTTGGCGTTTCCGTACGCCCCCGGCGCGATCGGCTTCTCGCAGCCGATCCAGTACGTCGTGCAAAATCCGGACTTCGCGAAGCTCACCGAGACCATGGGACCGTTCGTGGGTCGCGCACAGCAAGTCAAAGGCCTCGTGAACGTCCAGACTGATCTGTACGTGAACAAGCCGGAGCTGCGCGTCACGTTTGACCGCGACCGCGCCGAGGATTTGGGCGTTCCCGTGCGCGACGTGGCGGCCGCTCTGCAGACGTTCCTCGGTGGACGCCGCGTCAGCACGTTCACGCGCAACGACAAGCTCTACTATGTCATGGTCCAGCTCGATCCGAGGGATCGCGCGACCCCGAGCGACATGCGCGGGATCTATCTGCGGGGGAAGGGCGGGGAGCTCGTGCAGCTCGACGCCCTGGCGAACGTGCAGGAAGGCGTCGGCCCGCGGCAGATCAACCACTTCAACCGCGTGCCGGCATTCACCTTGTCGGCGTCGCTCCTGCCGGGATTGGCGCAGGGCGAGGCACTCGATTCGCTCGATGCCATCTCCCGCCAGGCGCTGCCGGCCGGCAGCACGACGGCGCTCGCCGGTGAATCCCGCGAGTTCCGCGAGAGCGGCGGCGCGTTGTACTTCGCGTTCGGTGTAGCGCTGCTCGTCGTGTTCATGGTGCTGGCATCGCAGTTCGAGTCCCTGGTGCACCCGTGGACGGTTCTCCTGGCGGTACCACTCGCCATCACCGGCGCGCTGGCGACGCTCAAGCTCGCGGCGATACTCAATAAGCCGGGCGCCACGATGAACCTGTACAGCGAGATCGGGATGATCCTGCTGATCGGGCTCGTGAGCAAGAACTCGATCCTGCTCGTGGAGTACACGAACCAGCTGAAGGCGAGGGGTCTCGATACCGTCTCGGCGGTCCTCGAAGCGGGCCGGATCCGGCTGCGGCCGATTCTCATGACGTCGGTCGCGACCATCATGGGCGCGGTCCCCATCGCGTGGGGTGTCGGTGCGGGCTCCGCATCGCGCAAGCCGCTCGGCTACGCGATCGTAGGCGGCATCTTTTTCTCAACGGTCCTCACGTTGTTTGTGGTGCCCGTGGCCTATACCGTGCTCGACCGGCTGACGGCGCGGGAGACGCGGCAGATACGAGCCACCCGACCGGTGGAGGCCGATTGATGCTCGCGCTGCTCGCCATGCTCCAGCTGCAGGTGGCGGAGACCCCGCCCCCGCTGCGCCCCACGGACTCACTGCCGGTCGTGACGCTGGCGGAGGCTCTGCGCCGGGCCACGGGCCTCGACCCCAACTACGTCGCGGCCGCTGGTCAGGTGGACAACGCGGAGTGGGCGCGACGGAGCGCATTCGCCGTCTTCATCCTGCCATCGATTACGCTCGGCACGGACGTCGTGTGGCAGAATCCCAAGACCATCTTCTTTGCCGCGTGCACCAGCTTCACCAGCTGTCCGCAGGCGCCCCGTCAGGTGACGTCGCAGGTGACCGCCAGCTACGATCTCTTCTTGGGAGGGCGCAAATTCTCGGAGCTGTCGCGGTCGGGAGCGGCGCTGGAGTCCGCCCAGGCGAACGAGCTGGCCACCCGGTTCACGGCGGCGCAGCGCACCGAGTCCACCTACTATGCGGTGCTCGCGGACGCCGAATTGCTGCGGGTGGCGGGCGAGCGGCTGCAGCGCGCCGAGCAACAGCTCGCCGTGGCGCGGGCCCGTGTCGTCTCGGGGGCGGCGGTGCAAACCGACTCGCTCCAGCTCCGACTGGAGCTGACCAAGGCCCGGGTGGGCCACCTGGTGCAGGAGGCCGCGTTGCGAATCGCGCGGCTCGAGTTGGGACGTCGCGTGGGCACCTCCGGTCCGGCGGACGCGGCGCCGCTCGATACCGCACCGGCGCCGGAGCTACCCCTCGCCCTGACGGACGCGATCACGGAGGCCGCCACGCAGGGGCCGCAGTACCGCTTGGCGAGAGCGAACGAGCGAGCGGCAGGTGCCGCGTTCCGCGCCAGGCTGGGTGAGTACCTCCCGAAGGCGACGCTCAGCTTCAATGCGCTCGCTGGCGACACGCTGTTCTTTCCCAAATTCGTCACGCGGACATCCGTCACCCTCAGCGTATCGTTCCCACTGTGGGACAACGGGCAGCGCGAGATTCGGCTCAGTCAGGCACGCGTGGACCGCGACGTCGCGCAGGCCAGGAGCCGGGACATGGATCGCGCCGTGCGGCGCGACGTCACCGCCGCCTACGACGGCTACGTCACGGCCCGCGCCACGGCCCAGCAGGCCGCCGAGGGCCTGCGCGTGGCGCAGGAGAACTTCCGCGTCCAGCAGAGCCGCTACCGCGCCGGCGCGACCGCCATCCTCGACCTGCTCACGGCGCAGGCCAACCTGGACGACGCCGCCGCGACGCTGGTGCAGGCACGGTTCGCGACGCGTCTCGCGCTCGCGGGGCTCGAAAGCATCCTCGGCCGACGCCTCTTTCCCGAATTGGAGCTGAAGTGAGCGTTACCAACATGGTGCGTGCTACGTGGTGCGTGGCTCTCGCCGCTGCGACGTTCGCAGCCGGCGCATGCAAGAAGGGCAAGGCGGGCGGCGCTGGAGGCTTCGGTGGGGGTGGCGCCATGGCCATGCCGGTGGAGGTGGCGGTGGCCCGGAAAGACACGGTGCGGGACGAGATCGCCGCCACGGGGCAAATCGAAGCGGTGCAATCGATCGACCTGCGCCCCGAGGTGGACGGGCGCATCGTCGAGATCCTGATCCGCGAGGGACAGGAAGTCGAGTCGGGCACGCCGCTCTTCAAAGTAGACGATGCGCAGCTCAAGGCGCAGGTCGCCCAGCTCGAGGCGCAGCGCGACCTCGCTCAGCAGGCCCTGGCACGGGCCAAGGAGCTGGCGCAGCAGAACGCCTCGTCTGCGGCCGACCTCGAGAAGGCGGAGGCGGAGTCTCGCAGCGCGCAGGCGCAGTACGACCTGCAGCGCATCCGACTGGAACGGACCGTCGTGCGGGCGCCGTTCGGCGGCGTCGTGGGGCAGCGCTACGTGAGTCTCGGGGACTACGTCACCACGAGCACCAGGCTCGTGTCCCTCCATACCGTCAACCCGCAGCGCGCCTCGTTTCAGGTCCCCGAGCGGTTCGCGCGTCAGCTCCGTCCAGGTCAGTCCGTCACGTTCCGGGTCGCCGCGATCGCCGGCCGCGACTTCCGCGGAGACGTGGAATTCGTGGACCCGGTCGTCCAGCTGCCGGGCCGAACCATCCTCGTGAAGGCCCGCGTGCCGAATCCCGATCGCTTGCTGCAACCGGGCATGTTCATCGAAGCGCGCCTCGTGACGGCGGTCCGGCCGAACGCGGTCGTCATCCCAGAGGACGCCGTCGTGCCGACGCAGGGAGAAACCGCGGTGTGGGTCGTGAACGACGGCAAAGCCGAGCGCCGCAACGTCGTGTTGGGTGTGCGGACGCCCGGCTTCGTCGAGATTACAAGTGGTGTGGACGCCGGGACGCAGGTCGTAGTGGGGGGCCTCGAACTGCTCGCTCCTGGCGCGCCCGTGCGTCCCACGGTCGTGGAGCGTCACCCCGCACGCGCCACCGCCTCCGAGGGACGCTAAGCCGTCACGCCAGGCCGAGGCGCTGGCGCAGGTGCGCCTCCACGGGGGGCGTGATCACTCCTTGCTTCACCGCGTCGGCGAGCGCCGCAGTCGTTGCGGCGCGGTCGGCGTCCAGCCCCCGCTCACGCAACTCCTGAATGATCCGGGCGAGCCGGGTGTCGTAGTCCTGCGACTTGAGCGCACCCTTCTCCACCTCTTGCTTCAGTTTGGCGAGCTCACGCACGAATCGCTGCAATGTGACCGGTGCCATCCGAATCCCCTCTCCGTTGATCGATTTGCCGGGCAGCGGTCACCAATATACCGACCTCATCGCATCCCCGTTTGAGTGGGGGCGACACTATGACGCCGGGGCCGCCCTGTCGTCTCCCAACGTCTCGAAGGCACACCACCCGGAATCGGTCCATGCGATCGCGAACGACCCCTGGCAGTGAGGGCAGCGGGCCCCGGAGGCATGGCGGGCGAGCGGGGCGCGCGCACAACAATTGGGACACACGCCGTAGGTCGGCCCCCAGCTCACCGGCGGCTCGGCGACGCCCTTGAGGCGGGGGACGACGGACCAGAGGGCAGGTCGGAACGGCAGGATGAGGAGCAGCGCCCGCGGCACCCCCACCGGCTGGCCATTCACGTCCAGTATCCCCTCGAGGGACGACAGGCTGAGGACGCGATACCACGCGCCGCGGCGAACTTGACGGCCGGTGCGGGCTCGCGTACGAGCCCACTGTTGATGAGGAACCACGGTCGCCCTCCAGAGCGTAGAGGTGGTCGCCTGGCTGCTCGGTAGGGCGGCGCCCAAGCTTGTGAAGGGAAGATAGCAGCGGGCTGTCGGCCAGGTCACACACGCCAAGGTCACCTTCCGCGGGGCTCGAGCCCAGCCGCCCAAGTAGCCGAAGGCGGGCTGCAGGCGCTATGTTCACGGGCGGAGGCAACGGGACATGACCGAGGCGGCGGCTCCGAATGGCCAGGCTTCGTTCCACGCCGCGTTTCTCGAGCGGCTGGCCGGTGCGTCCTCCCCTTCCTCAAGCGATGCGCGACTCGGCCGGGGCGCGTTCCTGACGCTCCGGCTGGTCGACCTGCTCGAGGCCGAGCGGGAGGGGTTGCCTCTTGGGGTCTTCCATTACCAGGTCACGGCGACCGAGCTGTCTTGTCGCGATCTCCCTCACGACTCGACTGAGACGGCGCATTTGTGCGGGCTGCTGCGCGCCACGTCCGACGCGTACCGCGCGCGCGACGTGCAGCTCGTGGTGCCCGCCCTTTTGGCATACGCGCACTACCTCGAGGACGAGCTGCGGCTCACCGAGGCGCTGGACGTCGTGGAGACGGTGTTGCGGGTCGGCGGGGGCGCGTTGCGCGCCGCCGATCGTGTCGCGGCGCGGCTGCGGCTGGCGCGCGTGCTCCGCAAGCTGAACGAGTTCGATACCGCCGACCAGGCGTACGCTGCGGCGGGCGCGCTGGCGGCGGCGAGCGGAGACCACCACTCGGAGCTGCTCAGCCGAATTGGGCGGGTGCGCGTCGTCACGAGCCGCGGCAACCTGAAGGACGCCGAGCGATCGCTCCGCGATGTCCTAGCCGACGCCGAGCGTCTGGCCGACCGGGACGCGGAAGCTCGGGCACGCCAGGAGCTTGCGGTCGTGCTGAGTACGCAGGGCCAACCCGTCGAGGCAATCCCGCAGGAATGGCGCGCGTTCCAACTGTACGACGATGAGCTGTCCCGCATGAGAGTGCTCACAGACGTTGGGATCATGCTGTTGATGGTCGGCGACGTCGATGGGGCGGAACGCGCATTGACGGTGTGTGCCCGACGCGGGGCAACTCAAGAAGTCGTCGACAGCGCGTCGATAGAACTGATGCACTGTGCTTCCTACCGGCGAGATCGCGTCGGGTTCGAGCGGTGGCGGGAGCGGTGTGAAGCGCGGCGTGAACAAATGGCGCCTAACGTTCTGGCGGACTTCTACTTCAAGATGGGAGTCGGGCGAGCGCGGTTCGGTCAGTTCGATCGCGCTTCGCGGCTCCTCGGGACCGCAATTGCCGTCGCGGAAGACGCGGGCCTGCACGAACTCATGTTCCGAATCGAGCGGGTACGGTGCGGGCTCCGCGACTGCGAACAGGGTTGCGAGATCACACCCGTTGTGGCCACGGAGCCCGCGTTTCAGAGTGACGCTGTCCGCGAGGTGTCAACCGCCCTCGCGGACCTCGAAGCGTAAGCAGAGCAACTGAAGTCCGCGCACTACTTGCACGTATTGCTGCCGACGTAGTCACACGCGTGGCTTGGACCGGTGGCATCAGCGCAGGCCGACGCGCCGAGAGCGAACGACACGATGAGGAGCGCGACGAGGGTGCGAAGCGAGCGCGACATAACGACCTCCGGGAACCGAGTGAAGGAGTAGGACTGCTGACGCGGAGCTAAGCTGGCGCGCCCGGAAGGGCTTGGTTAGGGCGTTTTCGCGACATCGGGGGGCGTTTTTGCGACAATGCTGGTGCTAGCGGCTGTCCCCGAAGTCCAATACCACAAGCTGCGTAGCGCGGCAGCGACGCGGTTTCCCCTGGTGCACGCCCGGGGCTGGACGGACGCCCTCGCGGCGATTCGGGCTCGCCCGGTCGAGCTGGCGGTGGTCGACCCCCTGCTGATGGGGGTGGCGAGCGCGACCGAGATCGAGCAGTTGCGGAAGATGTTCCCCTCGCTCCCGCTCATCCTCTATACCACGCTCTCTCCCAAGACGGCGGCAGTACTCCTCGCCCTCGGCTCGACGGGCATCAGCGACATGGTCCTGTTTCGCTACGACGACCACCCCGCCCGGCTGTGCGAGGTGCTGATGCACGAGGAGGCGCGGTCGGCGTCGCGACAGCTGCTCGATCAGGTCGCTGGCGTGCTCGCGCCGCTGCCGAGTGAGCTGCGCTGGGTGCTGGAGGAGGTGCTGCGCGCGCCCGCCGAGCTGCAGACCGTGCAGAAGGTGGCCGCGCGCGCCCGTGTCGATCGCCGCACGTTCGAGCGCTGGTTCGCACGGGTGGGGCTGCCGTCGCCGCGGCACTTCCTTGCCGCGGCGCGGGTCCTGTACGCCCACCGGCTGCTGCAAGACCCGGGCTTCACCATCGAGGACGTCGCCGAGCGCCTCGGCTACGCGCAGACGAAGACGCTGCAGGCGCACGCCCGCTCCTACCTGGGGCTGACGGCCGGCGAGATGCGCCTTCGGCTCGAGCCCGCCGAAGCCCTGGAGCGTGTCGCCCAGGGCTTCATGCCGGTCCGCCAGGCGCGCGCCTCCGCGTCGTGAGCGCGGCACCCCTCACCGTCCTCATCGTCGAGGACGAGGCTCCTCTACGGCAGGTGCTGGAGCGCGTCCTCACCAAGTCAGGCTATCGGGTGCTCGGCGCCGGCAGCGCGGAAACCGCGTACGAGCTGCTCGCCTCGCAGGTCGCCGACGCCGTGTTGCTCGACGTGCGGCTACCAGCCATGTCCGGCCTGGGACTCTATCTCGCCCTCGTGCACCGCACGCCCGAACTGTCGGGGCGCATCGCCATCATGACGGGCGACGCCGACGCTGAGCACGTGCGCGCGTGGCTGGAGCGCAATCCGTGTCCCGTGCTCAAGAAGCCCTTCGACCTGCAACAGATCCTCGACTGGTTGCGGACGGTGCTTCACGTCCCCAGTCGCGAGCGCGGCAACGCCTGAGCCGGCATGGCCGACAAGAGCGTCGAAAAGCTGCGCGCTCTACTGAAGAGCTACGAGCAGCGCCGGGCGGGGCAAGCGGAGCTCAAGCCCGCGGTGGACGAAGGTGAACGGCGCCGGCGCGCCTGCGGCGACCGTCTGCAAAACGTGGTGCGGTCGGTGCTCCTCACCTTCACCGCCGAGCTGCGGGACGCGGGCCATGAAGCGGCCCTCGACGACCACAGCGAACGGGCGGACGCTTATCCGTCCGTGGCATTGGTATTCACGCCCCACTCCGCCAGCGGCAACGCGCTCGCCTCGATGCTGGTCTTCAAGTGCGACCCCCGGCGCGGCATCGCGGTCGCGCGCGACGTGCGCCTGCCGACTTCCAAGGGCCGCGTGGTTTCGACCAGCACCGACCGTTTGGGAACGATGCGGGTGGAAGGCGTGACCACGGAATGGGTGGAGACCAAGACACTGAGCTTCATCGAGGCGGTACTCAAGGCAAACTAAGGAGGGATCACGAATGAGGGAACGAGCCGCTGTGTTGCTGATCCTCGTGGCCATGCTGTCGTGCGGCGGGGCCCGGCGACCGGCGATCCAGGTACCCCCGCGCCTCGATCTGGCGCCCTACGGACGGCTGGGATTGGTCACCTTCACCGTGGAGAACGCCAAGGGATCGTTGCACCAGATCGCGACCGAGCGGTTCGCCGAGGAGGTGCTGGCGGCGCAGCCCGGTAGCGAAGTCCTCGAGCTCGGCTCCGCCGATACGCTGCTGAAACGGGTGGGCGAGCAGGAGCTGGGGATCGCAGCTGCCCAGGAGCTGGGCAAGCAGCGCGATATCGGCGCGGTGTTCGCCGGTCACCTCAAGGTGACGAATCCACAGGCGGGCGGCGGGATCGCGGCGCTGGTCACACCCCATCTCGAAGCCACCGTCCGGGTGGATATGAGCGTCCGGCTGCTCTCGACCCGCTCCGGCGCCACGTTGTGGCGCTCGAGCGCATGGGCCACGGAAAAGGTCGGCCACGTCGCGCTGGTGGACGGCCAGCTCGACTTTGCGGCGAAGGACCCGAAGGAGGCGTACGGGCGGATGGTAAACCGGCTGGTTGCGCTGGTGACCGATGATCTGCGGCCGACCTGGCGGCAGCCGTGAGGTCGGCCAGGAAACCGCCGCGCGGGCCCCGTCAAATCGGGAGTCGCGCGAGTGAGGCCTATCGAACCCGCGACAACTCCTCGAACTCCGTTTCCGACAGCTCGAGCGACGCAGCGCCCATGTTCTCCTCGAGATGCGCCACGCTCGAGGTGCCTGGAATGGGCAGCATCGCGGGCGAGCGCTTGAGCAGCCACGCGATCGCCACCTGCGCGGGCGTGGCACCGAGCCGCTGGGCGACGCGAGTAAGTGGGCTCTTGGGCCCCGCGAGCCTTCCCGCGGCGAGCGGATTCCACGGCAGAAACGCGAGCCCTTCGCGAGCGCAGTGCGCCAGCACCGCCTCGTGCTGCCGGTCCGTCAGGCCGTACCGGTTTTGGACCGAGACGATCGGCACCAGCGCGCGCGCCCGCTCGATATCCGCCACCGACACTTCCGAGAGACCGATAAAGCGGATCTTCCCTTCTTCCTGAAGACGGATCAGCGTACCCAGCTGATCCGCAAGCGGCACGGCGGGGTCGATGCGGTGCAGCTGGAACAGGTCGATGAACTCGAGCTTGAGGCGACGTAAGCTGCCCTCGGCGGCGGCGCGCAAGTGTTCCGGACGACCGTTCACGGTCCAGCGGTCGGGGCCGGGGCGCTCGAACCCCGCCTTGGTGGCGATGACCAGCTCGTCCGGATACGGGTACAGCGCCTCGGCGATCAGCTGCTCGCTCACCGCCGGACCGTAAGAGTCGGCGGTATCGATGAAGTTCACCCCCAGCTCGACCGCGCGTCGCAGCACGGCGATCGCTTGAGCGCGGTCGCGGGGCTCACCCCAGATGCCCTTGCCGGTGATGCGCATGGCGCCGAAGCCGAGCCGGTACACCGGGAGCTCGCCGGCCAAGAAGATCGTGCCGCTCTTGGCCGCCGGTGAAACGTCGGGGGCGCCTGAAAGCGGGGTCCGAGAAGATGTGGGCATGACTCCCGCTAACACCGAGCGACCCGGCCGGGTTCCGGGAGGGGTGTGGCGGCTCCGCGGCGGCGGCAGGTTCAGTGCAGCTGGCGCACCGCGTCGATGGTATCGGCCTGGTCGGGCCCCTTGTCGGGGCGGTAGCGCACCACGCGTGCGAAGCGCAGGGCCACTCCACCCCCGTACTGCGAGCTCGCCTGGACTCCGTTGAATGCGACCTCCACCACGAGCTCGGGCCGCACGTGTACGACGTACGCGTCGCGGTGAGTCTCGCGCGCGAGCAGCTCCGCGGTCTGCCACTCGAGCATCTCATCGGTCATGCCCTTGAACGTCTTGCCCAGCATGACGAACCCCCCGGCGCTCGGATCGCGAGCGCCGAGATGGAGGTTCGAGAGCCAGCCATGACGGCGGCCGTGCCCCCACTCGGCGGCGAGCACGACGAGATCGAGCGTGTTGGCCGGCTTCACCTTGAGCCATGCCGCGCCGCGCGCGCCGGCATCGTATGAGGCGGTGAGCGACTTCGCCATCAGCCCCTCATGGCCCGCGGCAATAGCCTGGGCGAAAAACGCTGCCGCCGCAGTCGCGTCCGCGGTCACCAGCCGCGGTACGCGGTGCCGCTCGTGCACCGCGGCGGCCAGTGTCGTGAATCGCTGGGCATACGGCTGATCTAAGAGCGCCGCACCGTCGGCGTACAGTATGTCGAAGAAGAAAGCCGTGAGCGGCAGCTCGGCTTGCAGCTTGGCGACGTCGAGCTTGCGGCCGAACCGGCGCATCGTCAGCTGGAAGGGCAGCGGCGCCCCGTCGGGCCGGAGCGCGATCGCTTCGCCGTCCAGGATGACTTCGTCGAGCGGCACACCGCGAACCGCGGCGACGACCTCGGGAACCGCGGGCGTGACGTCGTTCAGAAGACGCGAGTAGACTCGCACCAGATCTCCCTTTTTGTGGGCCTGGATGCGTGCGCCGTCGAGCTTGTATTCGAACGCCGCCTCACCGAGTCGGTTGAGCGCGTCCGCCACGTTGGACGCCGCCTGTGCGAGCATGGGTTGCAGCGGGCGAAACAGCTCGATGCGAAAGGCGGCGAGGCCGGCCGCGCCCCGCGTGAGGGCGGCATGCGCCACGCGACCGAGATCGCCGGCCAGCATCGCGGCGTGGCGCACCGCGTCCGCGTCGACGGTGGCCGCCCGCGCCACGGCCTCGGCCATGAGGCCCTCGAGCGCTCCCTGTCGCAGCTCACCGACGCCAAGCCGAACGAGGAATTCCTGCTCCTCGGCGGTCGCCCGGCCGAACAGCTCACTCAAGAGCCTTCGCTTGACGTCGGCAGACCCCTTACCGCCGGTGGCGGCGAGGCGCTCGAGCAGCGCGTCAACTGCCGCGAGGGTGAGAGTCGGAGCCGACGCCGTTCCTGCCGAGCGGGCGGCGTGCAGGGTGGCGTATCCGATCCCGATCCGCCCTTGGCGGGGCGTACCGGAAAGGAACGCGATGGCGGTCTCGATCTCCTGGGGATCGGCGCGCCGCAGCAGCACCGCGAGCTGCTCGATTTTGGCGAGCCGGCCGCGCGTGGCCGCCACCTCGCGCGAGGTCTGGACCAAATCGCCGAGCAGCACGGCGGATCAGAGAACGACGTCGCCTCCGGGATCGGTGCGGCGCAACCGCTCCAGGCGCTCCCGCGCTTGCCGCAACCGCCGTGCCCGCTCGGGATCGTCGATCGTGGCGGTCGACCACTCCGGCTCACCGCTCGCCGTCAGCCGCACGCGCAGCACCATGCCCGCCGCCAGCGCCACCGGAAGCGCGCGGCCCGGGATATCCCGGGCGGCGCCGTCGTCGGCCACGAGAACGGCGATCTCGCCCTCCCGCCGATCGACGGTGTAAAACACCTCGCGCGCGCGCATGGCTACCGTGAAGTTAGCGCGGCGCGCCCCGCGCTGCTGCGAGCTTCGCTTGTTGCTCGGCCGAAAGGGTGTTCTTGATCTGGATCAAGAGAGAAATGTGGAGGCGCTTCACCTCTCGCTCCACGCTCAACACCGTGTCAACCTGCGCGAGCGCCGCAGCCTGATCCACCGCCGGCTTGTCGAGCAGCGCCGCCAGCCGTTGCGATTGCTCCTGCATCCGCCACTGCAGGTCCACGACTTTCCCCTGGAAGTCCTGAATCGCCTTCGTGATCGCGCTGCGCTGCTCGGGGCGGAGCGCGATGTCCTGTTGGTGCTGCATCACGAGCTCGGGGGGAAAGAGCACCCGCGCGAAGGGATCGTCGGGCGGTTGCGGGGGAGGCCCCTGTTGCGCGCTCAGGTGGGCGATGGGGACGAGCAGGATGACGGACATACCCAGGCACCAGCAGAGCTTCTTCACAGGATCCTCCGATCGATGGTCAGCCGGCCGAACCGCGGCATGCTGCGCAGCAGTTCGTCACCGGGGAGCGAGAGCAGGAAATCCGTAGGGGCATGCCACCGGACCGTGGCGAGATCGATTGCCACGCCCCCGCCCGGCGGGCCGCGTCGCGCAAGCATCAAGACGAGTACTACGCTCACGCCCACCGCCGCCGCCAGCCGCAGCCGGCGGGGGTGGATCGCGGGGCGCCGTCGCGCCTCCGCTCCGGCGAGTGTCGCCTGGAACGAGGGCGCGCCGACCGTGGCGTCCCGCCGTAGCGCGCCAAAGCGTCCCTTCAGGTCGGCGTCGTTCTCCATCATGCCTCGTCTTCCAGCAGCTCCCTGAGCGCGGCCTTGCCACGCGCGTAGTGGGTGCGGGCGGTGCCGAGCGAAACGCCCATCACATCCGCGGCCTGCGCGATCGACAGGTCCTCGTAGAACACGAGGTGCAGCACCTGACGCTGTCGCGGCGGCAGCCGCGCCAGCGCCCGCAACAGTCGCGCCGCTTCATCGTCGCGGGCGAGCGCCGTCGCTGGATCAGGCCGGCCATCCGTTACTTCCGGACCAAGCAACAGCGCGGCGAGCGGAAGCCACCTCCGTAGCGTCGCCTGGCGCCGCGCTTCCCGCGCCGTCCGCGCGATCACGCCGAACAGGAACGTTCGGAAGCTCGAGCGTCCGTCGAACCGCGCCCGGCCATCGAGCAGCTTCAGGTAGCTCGCCTGGAGCACGTCTTCGGCGGCTGTGCGCTCCCAGCCGCAGCAGCTCAGCGCCCAGCCGAACGCGGCGGAGTGCAGCCGCTCGAGCTCTGGCGCGTGGTCGGCGGGGGACATGGGACCGGGCTCGCTCTCGACTGATGAGTGTCGCCGGAGAGCCGATTATATGACCGGCTGGGTCAGCGTTCGAGCGGCAGCAGCGCTCCCTCGTGCTCGAGCAGCCAGCGCTTGCGGTCGAGACCGCCGCCGAACCCCGTCAGCTCCCCGCGTGCGCCCACCACGCGGTGGCACGGCACGATGATCGGGATCGGGTTCCTGGCGTTGGCGGCTCCCACGGCACGAGTCGCTCGCTCGTCGCCCAGGCGGCGGGCCAGGTCGCTGTAGCTCAGTGTGGATCCGTAGGGAATCGAGCGCAGAGCGTCCCACACGTGGCGCTGAAACGCCGTGCCGATGGCATCGAGCGGCAGGTCGAAGGTGGTACGAGTGCCGGCGAAATACTCGGCCAACTGTCGCCGGGTGCGATCCAGCAACGCTCCGGCGGGCCCACGATCTTGGTCCTCCTCGCAGTCCGACTCCGCTATGGGAGGCGGCCCATGACGGGAGCTGGGGAAGTACACCGCACGCAGCCGTGAGCCCGCAGCTTCGAGGATCAGGTCCCCGAGCGGGCTCGCGACGCGGGTGACTGTGCGGGGCATGAGTCGGCACCCAACGCTAGGTCAGATCGTGCTTGCGTCGTTTATCGCGGTAGAGCGCACGATCGGCCCGTTCGAGCAGGCCCGCGACGGAGGTCAGGGTGCTCGCCTTGTGCGCCGCGAAGCCGAGGCTGATGGAGAGTTGGTAGGGTCGGTCGGCGCGGCGGTTGAAGTCGCGCACCTGCCGCTTCAGGCGCTCCGTGAGAATCGCCGCGCTCTCGGGCCCTGCGTTGCGCACCAGGACGGCGTACTCGTCGCCGCCGATCCTGGCGACGAGGTCGGAATCGCGAAACGTGTGACGCAACACGGTGGCCGTGTCGCGCAGCGCGCGATCGCCCACCGAGTGTCCCGAGGTGTCGTTCACGCGCTTCAGGTCGTCCAGGTCGGCGAATGCCACGAGGAGCGTCTCGTCGCCGCGGCCCGCGAGCCGGAGGTCGCGCGTTGCCAGGGTCAAGAAACCGCGCCGATTGTACAGGCCGGTCAGCTCGTCCACGAGCGCCATGTCCAACAGCGCGGCATGCAGTCGATTGCGCTCGATTGCGTGGCGCAGGGCGCGCGCGAGCGAGGCACCGTCGAGACGGCTGGTCACGAGCACGTCCTGGGCGCCCGCGCGCACGGCTTCCAGGCCATGACGCTCGTCGTCCGCATCGGAAAGGAACAGGAACGGCACGCCGGGCGCGAGGGCCCGGAGCTCGTTGAACGTGTCGAAGCCGCGGCGGGCCGAGAGCGCGACGGCGAGGAGCACGACGTCCACGCCGCCCCGCGCTACCCGGTCGAGTGACGCTTGGGGCGCGGCCGTGGTCACGACGAAGCCCTCCAGGGCGGCGCCACCCAGCAACTCCCGCACGCGACCCGCCACGGCCTCCTGCTCGGCTACCACCAGCACCACCACCTTGCTGCCGTGCGTGGTGTCGGCGTGGCGTCGCGCCGCCAGCTGGCGACGATCGGGCGGCAACCGGCGGTCCGCCCGCTCGCGGCGATCTTCGTCGAGCGAGATCAGCTCCAGCCGGCGCTCGCCCGCTCGCCGCTCCAAACCCGTGCGGCGCCGCGGCGCTAACCGCCGCTCGGCCGAATGGTGCTGCTCGCGTGCGACCACGCTCGACGCTCCTCTCGCCCGGCACTTGGAAGATGCGAGGGCGCTGACCGCTACACAATCACGGGGACACCGTCACCCGGGCCTGCGCCGCGCCGATAGGCCAGCGCGGAGTGTAGGAGCGCCCCTGCACCGTTTCGTCGAACCCGCGCTCCGAGCGGGACATCGTGGCGAACGGGAAGGACCACACATCAGTGGGTCGCGGTTCCAGATCGAGCACCAGGTCGCGCGCGACGGAGATCTCAGGGCAGAACAAGGCGTCCGCCGGGAACGCCGCCGGGTCCCAGCGGTATTGCACCGTGAGCTGACCGGACGGCGCGAACCGGATGCGCTTTTCGAGGCCGGCGGCGCGCAGCACCAACTCCACAGACTCCCTTCCGGCGTTGACAGTTACGTCGAAGCGATCGCACCACGATGCCAGCACCGGAAATGTGCCGCTCTGGTAGGCCTCGACAGTCACGGCGCCCGCGAGCACACGATCCACGAACAGCGCGCGATTCCCTTGATCGATCGGCGGCAGCCGGTCCAGGCGGCTCAGCTGCTCGAGGTCGTGAATGCTGGGCGTCCTCTCGCTAGCGTGCCCGGAAGACGCCGCAGGGGGCGGGGAGGGCAGAGGGGGCGGTTCATGATACACTTCGCGCCGGCGCGTGAGCACGTCACCGAAGTTCACGCCCGACTCGAACACCGTCCACTCTTCGATCACGCCGCCGCGCCGCGGGCTCACGAGCGCGGAGAAACGCGCGGAGTGAATCCAGATCTCGGGCGCTCCGTCGCAATCGAGATCCAGCTGCTCCACGACGAGTGGCTCACCGCGGCGGAGCTCCCGCTCCGCCAAGGCCAGATTGGACCAAATCGCGGCCCGCAGGTGCGGTAGATACAAGCCGCCGAAGACCCCATGCCAGTAGGCGTCGTTGCACTGGGCTCGTCCGATGGCCGTCCGCGCGGCCGGCGGATCGCCCCGCTCCCGACACAGCGTCGAGAGCGCCACCATCTTTTTGTGCATCCGATTCGCCTCGGGGTACTTCACGAGGAAGTTTCGCCAGTGCCCACCGCGCACCAGGGCCCCGTCCGGTCCCGCGAGCCGCGTCTCTCCCAGGTCTCGCTCCAGGGTCCGCAATCGCCCCGCGGCAAGTGGCGGTAGCGCCCACGCCTCCATCTCGCGATACGACGCGGTGGGGAGGTACGCGAGGCCGCCGCTCGGCACGTCGTTGAGCGCCGCGCCCGGAGTGGTGATGACGACTTCGCCGCCCTTCACCAGTGCCGCCATGACGTCGAAGAACTGCTCCAGCCACCCGCTCCCGTACACCCATTCCTTCGTCCCGGGCCAGCCGCCGAATTTCTCGCCGTCGTCGATGAGCACCGCGAGACGGTGACCCGCCGCCCGCAGCTCGCGCAGGTACGTGGCGATCGAGTCCGGCGGCATGAACGGCACGAGGTAGCGCAGCCGCTCGTCGATCGAGAACAGCGCCACACGCTTGCCGCCGCTCTCCGTCCAGAATGGCGCGTCCAGCTGCTCCCGCTCGAAGCCGCTCACGAGAAAGTGGCGGTCGTCGACCAGCGCATAGCGGACGCCGGCGTCGGCCAGATCCGCGGCCAGGTCCGGCTCCCACACCCGCTCGGTGAGCCATAATCCCGTCGCCTCCACCCCGAAGCGGCGCCGGATCGCCTCGCGCATCCGGTCGATTTGGTAGAGCCGATCGGCCCGCGGTAACGAGGCGAGCACCGGCTCGTAGAACCCCGCCAGCAACAGCTCGACCTGACCGTCGGTCGCCAGCTCGCCGATCCAGTCGAGGTATGCGCCGTCGTGCCCCTCCAGCCATTCGAGCAACGGTCCCGAGATGTGCACCGTCACGGGCAGGAAGTGACGCGCCGTCAGCCGCTCCAGCAGGGGGCGATAGACGTCGCGCAGGTGCTCCTCGAACACGTGGTCGAAGTTGCCCACCGGTTGGTGGAAATGCGCGCCGAACACGAAGCGCAGCGGCTCCATCAGTCGTGAACCTTGACCTGCTCGAGGTAGAGCTCGCGCCCCGAAGGCACCGTGGGATCGTTGCTGGGGGCCAAGGCGAGGCGCTCGAGCAGGCCCGCTTCGAGGCGCGTCGATTCAGGCGGGCCGGCGAGCTCGATCGCTCGCGCCGCGGAGCGCAGCACGATCACCGACTCCAGCCCGGCGATGTCGTCGAAGAACCAGCCGCACGACGTGAACATTCGCAGCGCGTGTCGCTCCATCTCGAGCAGCCGATCCCCTTCCTCCGGCGTGCCGAGGACCGCGCCGTACGCGTCGCGCGCGGCCCAGGGATCGCCGAACCGCGGCCGGCCCTCCCGCTCGAACACGGCATGCAGCTCGCCGGCCAGCCACTCGAGCGCGGCGCGGAGCGGCGCACGCCACCGCTGGTGCATGCCCCGCTCCGGCGCGACGCGACAGCCGCACTCCGCCCGCCAACGCTCCACGCCGTGAGGGCAGCTCCAGGCGCTGGGCGTCACGAGCCGGATCTGGTCTTCCGGTTGGTTCCGCTCGAGGAAAGCGGCGAAGTTCTCAACCCGCACGTCGTCATGCCTGGCGAGCGTCTCCAGCACACGGGTCAGGGTCACCACCCCTTCCTTATGATGGTGGCCGAACGTCTCGCCGTCCGTCGCCATCGCGACCAGGTCCTGCGGAGCGGCAACCAGTCGCGCGACCCACGCGGCGGGGTCGCGAACCAGCGGCCCGAACGCTACGTCGTGAGAGAGCGGGCCGTCGTACAGGAACACTGCGATGCGGCGGCCATCGGCGGCGCGGTAGCAGCCGGGTCGACCGCCCGCGGGCACGCGCTCCACCTGGTGGGGCGCGAGGATCGTGAAGCGGATGCCTTCGGCGGCGAGCACTTCCAGTGTCTCGCGGTCGACCGCGGTTTCGGGCAGCCACATGCCTTCCGGCTCGCGCCCGAAGCGACGCCGGAAGTCGGCCACCCCCCAACGCACTTCGGTGACTTTGTCGCGGCGGGGGCTGAGGGGCAGGATCACGTGATGGTACGGCATGGCGATCGCCCCGCGCTGTCGATCGGCGGCGATCACCGCCCGGTATGTGTCGGGCGCCGCGCGCTCCATCCAACCGAGCAGCGTGGGACCGAAGTCGAAGCTCAACGAAGCGAGCGAGCCCGATATGGGACCGTAGCACTCCCGCTCGATGCGCTCGTTCCAGTCGTGAAACGGGGCCGCGTTCGGCTCGACGGGAATGGCGCCGGTCCAGGGGTCGTCGCGGGGCGGCTGGTAGAAGTGACCGTGGATCACGACGGATCGCATCAACCGCCGAGAGCCTCCGCCACTTGGGCGAGCACGTTGGGAAACAAGTCGTCCCGGCGCGCCAGCTCGTCGGCGACCCGCCGCGCGTCGTCCAGCCGCGCCTGGTCCCCCGCGACGCCGCGCTTGAGCGCGACGATCAGCCGCTCCGCGTCGTCACCATGCAGCGTGAAGCGGCGCTCCGCGTAGTCGACCACCGCGCCGGTCGAGATGATGAATTGCCAATCGGAGGCCTGGGCCAACAGCAGCTCGCGCGCCGCCTGCGCCAGCACCGGTCGCGCCGCCTCGGCCTTGAGCGCGGCGGGCGCGACATCCCAAAACCCCTCCTCCAGGCTCCGCAGGCGCGTCCACGTCCAGGCGGTCCGATCGTTCAGCCACATGCTGTGGTCGCCGTTTGCGCCCCAGGAACCTTCCGCCAGCTGCAACGCCGTGCGGGGCGCATGCGCTTTGAGATGCTCGCCCGCGGTCACCGCCCGGACGGTCGAGCCGCCTCTGAGCGTCCGGTACATCGCGGCCAGGAAGTCCGCGCCCTCGAACCACCAGTGCCCGAACAGCTCGGTATCGAACGGGGCCACGATGACGCCGGCGCCGTCGGCGCGCTGCTCCTGAGCGATGTTCCCGAGGAGATGCGCGAAGTGGGAGGCGTGATTCCCGGCCCGGGCGAACGCGGCGGCCGGCTCGTACGGGCGCTTCGCTCCAAGGTCGACGTTGGGACCGCTCACGCGCCACAGCTTCAGACCACCGGGCCAGCGAATCTTGTGGAACTCGAGGTACGACTCGTCGCCCGGATAGCCCTGATGACGGCTCCAGATCTGCATGGAGGAGCGCGGGTCGCGTACCAAGGCGGCGACAACCGGCGTTCCCCGCAGGCTCCGAGAGACGCGGTACGCGCGGTACGGCGAGCGCGCCCTGGCCCGACCGCCCGGCGTCGTTGGGTGAGGCTCGTCGTGCCGCTCCGCGTCGAACCGCTCGGTACCGAGGGGAATGTCCCCGTAGGCGCCGAGGGGGCTGCCCGCCCGAGCGAGATGCGCGTCGGTGAAGAAGTAGCGGAACCCCGCGTCCGCGAGGTACTCCTCGATGCCACGCCGCTTCCCGCGGCGCGGCCGATAGGCGCATTCCGGGAGCCAGCACCCTACGGGGGCGACGCCGAACAGGCGGCGGTGCTCCTCCCGTCCCACCGCCAGCTGCAGCCGGATGCTCTCGTCGCGGGTGAGCAGCGGCAGGTAACCGTGCGTGGCCGCGGATCCGATGATCTCCAGCCGACCGCGCTGCTGCAGCCGGCGAAACGCGGCAATCAAATCTCCGTCGATCTTGCGGAACAGGGCCTGGAGTCGAGTGAACCGCGCCCTCCAGAAGTCGACGAGCGGCAGCAACCCTTGATCCCCGGTGGTGGCGAGCGAGACCGGAGCTTCGTCGCAAGCGGTGAGGCGCTGGGCGAAGAACGCCTCCATCTCTCGTGTGAAGGTCGGGCTCGCCAGCTGATTGGCGAGCACCGGCGTGAAGCCGATCGTCACCGGGGCCGGCGTTCCCTCGGTGGACAACGCCTCGAGCTGCTCGAGCAGCGGGAGGTACGTGTCCAAGGCGGCCTCGCATAGCCAGTCGCTGCCGTGCGGCCAGCGGCCGTGGTTCAGGACGTACGGAAGGTGACTATGGAGCGCGAGGACGAACTCCATTGCCTGGCCGGTCAACCGGCGGTCGATCGCACGGCCAGCGCCTGACGATACAGCGCGAGGTACTGCGTGGCGGAGCGATCCCAGCCGAACTGCTGCGCCATGGCGGCCCGAACCATTTTCTTCCAGCCAGTCCGATCGGCGTACTCATCCACGGCGCGACGCACGGCCTGCTGCAGCGCCGCCGGCGTGTACTCGTCGAACAAGAACCCGGTCACACCGTCGATGATGCTATCGGAGAGGCCGCCCACGCGGCGGGCGACGGGAACCGCACCGTAGCGCTGGGCGCGCATCTGCGTGAGCCCGCACGGCTCGTACAGGGAGGGCATCAGCAGGGCATCGGCGCCGGCCAACAGGCGATGCTCGACGTGATCGGTGAACATGAACTCGACCGCCATGCGATCGGGAGCGCTGGCGGCGAGCTCGCCGAGTGCCTCGTGATAGCGATGCTCACCCGCGCCGAGGAAGACGAACTGCGCGTTGGTGCTCGACAGCAGATCGGCCCCGAGCACGAGGTCCAGCCCTTTCTGCGTCACCATGCGCGCGCTCATGCCGAACAGCGGTGTGTTCGGCTCCTCGGCCAGCCCGTAGGCATGCTGTAGCGCCGCCTTGCAACGCCGCTTCCCCGCCAGGTCGTCGCTCGAGAAGTGCTCCGGGAGCTCCAGGTCAGTCGCCGGATTCCAGAGCACCGGATCGATGCCGTTCAGGATTCCGACGAGGCGGTCTCCCATCGCGGTGAACGTGTCGTGCAGGCCGAACCCGCCTTCCGGAGTGCACAGCTCACGGGCGTGCGTGGGGCTCACCGTCACGGCGACGTCCGAGCAAGCCAGCGCGCCCTTCAACATGTTCATCCGGCCGTACCATTCGAACACGCGCGGATTGTAGAGTTCCGGAGCGAAGCCCAAGCCCGCGACGGTCTCGGGGGAAAAGTGTCCTTGGAATCCGGCGTTGTGCACCGACGTCACGACCGCGAGACGGCTGTAGAACGGCTGGTCCGCGAAGGTGGTGCGCAGGTAAACCGGGGCCAGCGCAGTGTGCCAGTCGTGGGCGTGCAGCAGTTGCACGTCGGGCGCGAGCTCGGGGAGCGCGGTAAGCGCGGCGAGACAGAAGAACGCGAACCGCTGCGCGTTGTCCGGATAGTCGGCGCCGTTGTCGCCGTAGATCCCCGCGCGATCGAAGAAATCGGGATGCTCGATGAAAAAGACTCGGGGCCCGGGACCCGGCGTTGGAACCTGGTACAGCCAGGCTCGCTCCGTGTGCCCCCCCAGCGTCAAAGTGAGCGTGTGTCCAGTGCGTTCGAGCGACGGCGTGGTCTCCCGCACCAGCTGGTACAGGGGCATGATCACCGTGGTGCGGTGACCGGCGGCGGCCTGGAACGTCGCCAACCCGGCGACCGCCTCACCCAGCCCACCGGTGCGGGCGAACGGCCAGTACTCGGCGGTCAAGTGGACGACGCCGAGCCGCTCCGTCTCGGAGGGCTGTCGCGGCGCCGTGGAGGCCGCGCCCCGGCGCGGACGCGTGGTCCGCTCGCGACGGGGTTTCGGTGCCGGTGGTGTGGTCGCGCCCATCTGGTCCTCCACTCAGGCCGTCGGGGGATCGTCCGCCGGCCGCTCGCCCCGCATTGCGGGAAGGTAGTACTCGTTGACGTACTGCCGCACCATGCGCTGCGCGGTGAAGCGCGCTCCCGCCGCGCGCAGCGCGCGCTTCATCGGTTCCAGCCAGTCGCGCGGGATGCCGTACGCGTCGCGGTCGTAGAACCGCGGAACGACCTCAGTTTCCAGCAGCCGATACAACTGCTCCGCTTGGGCCGCGTCGTCCCCGTCCGGGATCGCCCAGCCGTTCGTGCCATCGTAACCCTCGGCCCACCAGCCGTCCAGCGTGCTGAGCTGGGGCACGCCGTTCAAGGCAGCTTTCATGCCGCTCGTGCCGCAAGCCTCGAGCGGGGGGCGGGGCACGTTCAGCCACAGGTCCACGCCCTGCGCCAGTTGGTGAGCCACGTGCATTTCGTAGTCTTCGATGAAGGCGATCCGCCCCTCGAAGCGAGCCTCCCGAGTGTGACTGTACACGCGCTGCAGGACTTGCTTGCCGGGCTCGTCGCCGGGATGCGCCTTCCCAGCGAAGATGATCTGCACCGGGCGCCAGGGGTTCACGAGGAGGCGTTGCAGCCGATCCGGATCGCGGAAGATCAGGTCCGCCCGCTTGTATGTCGCGAAGCGACGGCCGAACCCGATGGTCAGGGCGTCCAGGTCGAGCAGCGTCCCCGCCCCCACCAGGTGCAGGGCCTCCTTCCACTGGTCCGCCCAGCGACGCCGGGCCTGCTCCCGGATGCTTCGCATCAACGATGCCTTGAGCTCGTTGTGCACTCTCCAGAGGGCAACGCCGTCCAGCTCGAGCACTCGGTCCCAGAACGCGGGGTCGTCGACCCGTCCCAGCCAGTCGGGCCCGAAGTGCGAGTCGAATAGCATCATGACGGGAGCGGCCATCCATGTGGCGACGTGGACACCGTTGGTGACGTAGCCGATCGGCACCCGGTCGACCGGACGATCGGGCCAAAGCGGCGCCCAGATGCGGCGCGACTCCTCGCCATGACGCCGTGCCACGCCGTTGACTCTCGCCGACAGTCGGATCGCGAGGACCGGCATGTGAAAGCGACCGTGATCCTGGGTGGGATGATGCCCCAACTGCACCACGGCGTCCCGGCTGACGCGCAGCTCTTGCCAGATCGGCCCGGTACAGTGCTCGAGCTGTTCGAGCGAGAAGGTGTCGTGTCCCGCTGGCACAGGGGTGTGGGTGGTAAACAGACTCGCGGCGCGGACCAAGCGCACCGCCTCCTCGAGCGGCGTGCCGTGCGTGACCAGCTCGCGCACGCGCTCCAGCAACATGAAGGCGGCGTGTCCCTCGTTCGCGTGCCAGGCCGCTGGGTCGACCCCGAGCGCGCGCAGCACGCGCACACCGCCAACGCCGAGGACCCATTCCTGACGCAGTCGTAGCTCCGGCCCGCCGGCGTAGAGCCGGTTCGACAACCCGCGGTCATCCGGATCGTTCTGATCGAGATCGGTGTCGAGGAGGTACACGGGGACACGGCCGACCATGACCCTCCAGGCCCCGACGCTCACCTGACGGCCGGACATCCGCACGGTGGCGAGACAGGGATCGCCCTTCGGCCCGCGCACCGGCTCGATCGGCGTCGCCGTGACGTCGAAGCGTTCCTCCGCGTCCTCTTGCCAGCCATCGAGCCGGAGCCGCTGGTCCGAGTAGCCTTTCGTGTAGAATAGCCCGACGCCGACCAACGGCACACCCAGGTCCGAAGCCGTCTTGCACTGGTCGCCGGCGAGCACGCCGAGGCCGCCGGAATAGATGGGCACTGAGGCGTGGAGCCCGAATTCGGCGCAGAAGTAGGCGACGGGGCGCTGGAGGAGATCCGGATGGGCCGTCGCGAACCAGGTGCCGTCGGCGGTTGCGTCGCGCGCGGCGGCGTCCGCGACGGTGTCGTACAGCCGCAGGAACTCCGCGTCCGCCGCGCAGGCCGCGAGCCGCGCGGCATCGACACGTCGCAACAGCTCGATGGGATTATGGCGGATGAGATGCCACAACGCCGGATCGATGGAGCGAAACAGCGCCCGGGCGTTGCGGTTCCAGCTCCACGACAGATTGGCCGCGACCGCGGCCAGTCCGGCGATGCGTTCTGGGAGCCGTGGTGACGTCACGGCGGTCATCGACTGCTCGCGGTCCGGAGGCCGAGCGCCCCGTTCAGCCAGCGAACCAGGGGGAGCAACTGCCCGAAGTCCTGCTCGAGTTGCGCCCCCAGCCTGGCGCTCGTCACCTGAGAGTCGCGGAGCGCCCGCCCGGCGGTGAACGACTGGTAGCGAAGCCAGCGGGCGGCGGGGTGAGTCTCGGGAAAGCCTCGCGGCATGCGCGTCAGCATCGCCTCGTCATCCAGTCCGCCGTAGTGGCGCAGGAAGCCCGGCTCCCGCACCACACGCTCGAACGCCGCGGTGCGCTCGGCGATGGCATCGCGCACGCGGTTGAGGATCGCACGTGGCGGCATCCAGATGCCGGCTCCGACGAACGAGGCGCCGGGCGCCAAGTGAAAGTAGAAGCCCGCGCCGCCCCCCTCCGCCTCGCCGCCCACGCGGGCCGTCGCATCACGGTGCCGAAACCAGCACGCGGCGTGGGTCTTGTAGGGCGATTTGTCCTTGGAAAATCGGATATCCCGGTAGATCCGAAACATCGAGCGTTTCGGGTCCCCAACGATCTCCGGCGCGAGCCGCGCCAGACGCACGTCGATCTCCTCGATCAACGCCTGCATCGGGGCGCGCACGTGTTGCTCGTACTCCCCGCGATGGGCCTCGAACCAGGGCTTGGTGTTGTGACGTTTCAGCCCGCGGAAGAACTGGAGCGTGGCGATTGTGAAGGGCATAGGGTGTATGTTTCATGGGCGGCGCGTACGTTAACCCACGAGAGGCAATGAATCCACCGCGCCCGCGGCGGACGTATCTTGAGAACGGCGTTTCCGGAGGATAGACCCGTGTTGCTGAAGCGACTGGCGGTCGTGTGGGCGGGCGGCATGCTTTTGACTGGCGTGGCGGCGGCGCAAGTGCCGGCGTTCGCGGCCGAATCGCGCGGGCCGGCGGCCCCCGGGACGCGGATCGCCGTCCTGGCGGGAGGCTGCTTCTGGGGCGTGGATGCCGTGTTCAAGCACGTGAAAGGCGTGTCGCGCGTGGTGTCCGGCTACGCCGGCGGAAACGGCACCACGGCCACGTACGACGTCGTGAGCAGCGGCGCCACGGGACACGCGGAATCGGTCCAGATCACGTACGATCCGAGTCAGATCTCCTACAGTCGACTGCTCCAAGTTTTCTTTTCGGTCGCGCACGATCCCACCGAGCTGAACCGTCAGGGCCCTGACGTCGGCACCCAGTACCGCTCGGCGATCTTTTACGGGGACGACGATCAGAAGCAGACCGCGCTGCGCTATATCGATCAGCTCAGTAAGGCGAAGGTATTTCCGCGTCCGATCGTGACGGAGGTAGCGGCGCTCCAAGGCTTTTATCCGGCCGAGGAGTATCACCAGGACTTCCTGGCCAAGCACCCCTACTATCCGTACATCGTCTTCAACGATCTGCCCAAGCTGAAGGCACTCGAGAAGCAGTTCCCCTCGCTCTATAAGAAGCAGTAGCGCGAGCGGATTACTTCGCCGGCTGCTGCAGCAACGGCGCCCCCTGCCGCCGCAGCTGCCCGTTGAGCGCCGGCAACCCCTTCGCGACCAGATCCTGCCAGCGGCGTGCTGCCCGGCTCGCCCGCTCTCGCAGCTCCGAGAAGGCGTCGCGTGCCGCCCCGGTCGGCTCGCGATCGGCGCTCTGGACTACGGTCTCGAGGCCGCCCAGCTCTCCGCCCACCGCGTCGGCCGACCGCGCGAGGCTGTCCGCCGCCCGCTCCACCGCCGCCAGCGCCTCGCGAGTCGCGCTATCGAGCGAGCGGTTCGCCAAGCCGCGAGTCTGATCGCGCATGCCGCGCACGCTGACGCCGAGCGCGTGCTCTTGGCCCAGCGCGGCGCGGATCTCGAGCGCCAGCGAGAGCTGCACGGCGAGCGCGGTGTCCGCGACGTGCACTCGGGGATCGAGCTCGACCCGCAGCGGACGAGCGTAGGTCTGGCCAGCGACCGTCAGGCGGACCTCATAGTCCCCTGGCAGTACTAGTGGTCCCTGCGGCTCGGCGACCGTGCCCTCGCCGGCGATGGCCGCGATGCTGTAGCTCACGCGTGCGGTTGGCGGCGGGGCGTAGCGCAAATCCCACACGAAGCGATTCAGGCCGCCGCCGGCCGGCGGCGGCTGCGAGCGCGGCAGCCACTCGGCGGCGAATTGCGGCGGCTCCGCGGGTGGAGCTGTCCGCTCGTCACTTGTGAACCGGCGCACCATGTCGCCCGCGCGGTCGCGAATCTCGAGCGTCACGCCGCCGGACGGCGCCGCTCGCAGCCAATAGTCGACCACCGCTCCGGCGGGGGGATTGGCGCCGTGCGGCTCCTCGGGAGGGAGCGGCGTGTCGTTGCTCACGCTCCGGCGCAGGCGAAGGGCGGGAGCGGGCTCGAACAGATACGCTCCAGCCCGCACTACCGAGTCGCTCAGCTGACGCAGCGGGGTGAGGTCGTCGAGGATCCAGAACGAGCGCCCGTGCGTGGCGGCGATCAAGTCGCGGCCCTGCACCGCCAGGTCCCGCACGGACGCCGCGGGCAGGTTGAGCTGCAGGGACTGCCAGTGGTCGCCGTCGTCGAAGGAGACGTACACGCCGGTCTCGGTGCCCGCGTACAACAAACCCGGACGCACCGGATCGGCCCGGACCGCCTGGACGTATGCTCCCGGCGCGATGCCTGAGTCGGCACGCGTCCAATGCAGGCCGCCGTCCCGCGTGCGATACACGTACGGCGCGAAGTCGTCGAGCCGGTGGCGATCCACCGCAGCATACGCTACCGCCGTATCGAACGGTGACGCCTCGAGCAGACTGATGGTGCTCCACGGGAGGAGTCCCTCAGGCGTCACGTTCCGCCAGTGCCCGCCTGCGTCGGTGGTGCGGTGGATCAGCCCGTCATCCGAGCCGGCCCAGAGCAGCCCGGCGGCGAGCGGCGACGAGGCGATCGTGTACACCACGCCGTACCGCCGCGCCGCAGCATTCGCGACCGTGGTAGGCCCGGTGTCGGTCGCCGGCCGCACACCCGCACCGGTCAGATCCGGGCTTATCGCCTGCCAGTGCAGTCCACCGTCGGTGGTGCGCAGCACCATCTGCGCGCCGAAATAGAGTGCGTGCCGGTCGACGCGATCGAACACCAGCGGGGACGTCCAGGTGAAGCGGTATTTGCGCCGCGGCATCGGCAGCGCGAAGGCAGAGATGGGCCAGGGCGAGATGTCCTGCGACTGGCCGGTGCGGCGGTCGAAGCGATGCACGCCGCCGTACGTGTCGCCGCCGTAGACGATTTCGGGGTCGAGCGGGTCAGGCGCGATGTAGCCGCTCTCCCCCGCCCCGACGGGTGTCCAGTCGCGGACGGTGATTTCCCCGTAGTCGCTGCGACTCACGACGCCCGCAGTTCCCGCATCCTGCTGGGCGCCGTACACGCGATACGGAAAGGCATCGTCGGTCACGACGTGATAGAACTGCGCGGTGGGCTGGTTGTACCAGCTACTCCAGGTGCGCCCGCCGTCGAGCGACACCACCGCCCCCTGATCGCTCCCCACGATCATCCGCTGGGGGCTCTGCGGATCCACCCACAGCTCGTGATAGTCGTCCCCGCCCGGCTGGCCCTTCAAGACCGTGAAGCTCTTGCCCCCATCGGTGGACTTGAGGAGCGCCACGTTCGGCACGTACACGACGTCGGGGTTCGTGGGATCGACGGTGACGCGGCAGAAGTACCAGTTGCGGTTGGTGAGGCGCGGATCGTTCCCGGCGAGCTGCCAGGAGGCGCCGCCGTCATTCGAGCGATAGAGCCCACCTCCCGTCGCCGCACCGATCAAGGCGTAGACACGCGTCCCGCCGCCCCGGCCGGCGCGCCCGACCGCGAGGCCGATGCGGCCGACGGGGCCCGCGGGAAGGCCGCGGCCCGTGACGAGCGACCAGGTCGCGCCCCCGTCGGTCGACTGGTACAGCCCGCTCCCGGGGCCCTCGTCCGGCGGATATTGCTCCCAGGGGGTGCGCCGCGCCTGGTACAGCGCCGCGTACACGACCCGCGGATCTTCGGGGTCGGCGGCCAGGTCGATCGCCCCCGTGTCGGGGTTCTTGGACAGCACCTTCGTCCAGCTGCGTCCGCCGTCCGTGGTGCGGAACACGCCCCGCTCGGTGTTGGGCCCGTAGGCGTGGCCGAGGGCGGCGACCAGGACGATGTCGGGATTGCGCGGGTCGACGAGGATTTTTCCGATGTGCCGTGTGTCGGCGAGGCCGACCATGCGCCAATGCACCCCGCCGTCGGTGGATTTGTAGACCCCGGCGCCATACGTGATGTCCGAGCGGATCGAGGCCTCACCCGTCCCCACGTAAATGATCGCCGGATCCGAAGGCGCTATGGCGATGGCGCCGACAGACGCCACCGGTTGCGTGTCGAACAGCGACTGCCACGTGACGCCGGCATTTTGCGAGCGCCACACCCCGCCCCCCACGGCCCCGAAATAGAACGTCGCCGGGTCGCCGGGAATGCCCGCCACCGCCAACACCCGGCCGCCGCGATGGGGCCCGATGAGCCGCCAGCGCAGCGCGCCGTACGCCGCGGGCGGGATGGCCTGAGCGGCCGCGAGCGGCACGGATCCGGGGGCCATGGTGAGCAGCGCGAGTAGAGCGGCGGAGCGAACATGGCTCATGGAGTGGAAGATGCCCTACGCGGACGAGCGCCGCGAGTCGCACATCTCCCATGTCGCATTCCCGCCCTGCCGTGCCGCAAAATCACCCTAGAGCCGCGTCGTGGGGCGGCTCAGATTACCACGGGGATCGCTGCACCAGTCTCCCACACCTACTCGGGGAGCGAAGCATCATGTCATCGGGAAGCGTCCAGATCATCGTCGCCGTGATCGGCGTCGCCGGCTCGATCGCCGTCGCCTACATCACTACCGGCGCCACGTTCGAGGCCAAGCTGAGAGCGAACGCAGCGAGCATCCACCAGCTGCGTGATTCAGTTCGGGGCGTCGCGACCCAGCTCGGCGGGCAGGTGCGCCATGCGGAAGAACAGATCACCCACCTCATCGCGAGACTCGATTCGGCGCGGACGGGCGTGGACACGCTCACCAAACAGGTCAAGACGGTGGGCGCGCAGGTCCAGCGGCTACACCTGAATCCCGCTGTGTTCGAGCACCTCCAGCCGCCGAGAAAACCCGATGATTGAGGCGGTGCCTCACCGCGCCAACGAGTTCCAAAAGTCGAGCGTGCGCGGATCGATCGGTCGGCCGGAGCGCAGTTGCGCCCGGATCTGCAGTGCCACGACCTCGCGCAGCACGCGGTCGCGCTCGCGGGGCACCCGCCCGGCCAGTTCGGCGCGCTGCTTCGCGCGCCGCTTGCGGCCGGGTTCGAGGTAGTCCGCCAGGTAGAGCATCTTCCCCACGTCGTCCCACCCCGCGTACCCGACGCTGTGATGCCGCACGGCGTCGAGCACGCCGCAGTCCGATTCGCCCTCCAGCTCGGCGCGGTGGGCCGCAGCCGCGCCGTGCGGTACGCCGCGCGTCAGCCGGGCATCCCGCAAGGCGTCGTGGAGCCAGGCGGCGCTGAGCCAGCGGTCGCGCTCCCGGCCCGACACTCCCATCTCCTCCGCCCAGTGCTCCAGCAGCTCGGCGACGCGCCGAATGTGAGCGCGTCGCTTGCCGCCCACGCGCGCCCACGCCGGCAACTCCAGCGTCGGCTCTTTCGGGCGGCGGAGCACGCCCAGGAGACGGCTGATGGCGCGGGAGGCGCGGCGGGCGATCTCGAGCATGGACGCCCGAAACTCCGCTAGCGGGTCAGCACCGGGAGGTACGCGATCCACGGTCCGACCGCCCCCCGATACTGCTTGGCCATGACGCGAGAGATCTGGGCCACGTGTCCCAGATCGTGGACCACCCAAGTGGCGAGGAGCTGGGATAGCGTGACGGGACCCAGCTCGGGATGTCGACCACGCAGCGCGAGCTGCTGCGGCGTGAGGTGCCATCCCCGCAGCGTCGCCAGGTTCGCCGCGCGCAGCTCCCCGAACCGGTCGAGCAGTCGGTCGAGCGACCAGTCCGCGAAGCGGCGGGCCTGCGCGAAACGGTCGTATGGCTCGAACACCCGCGACTCCCCCGCCGTGAGGATGATTTTGGCACGGGGAACCCAGTCGGTCTCCTCGCCGTGAATCAGGTGACCGACCACCTCCTGTGGGCTCCACGTGTCGGGCCCTTCGTTCCTACCGCTCCATGAGGGTGACACTCCGTGGAGCAGGGCACGGAGGGTTGCCGGGGTTCGGGTCAACACCTCGAGCGCTGCATCGAGAGAGAAATCCATTAGATGAAAGCTATCGCCCGCTCAGTCTGGCGGTCAGCGCCCGGTGGAGTAGCTTCGGCGCAACCCGCTCGCGGAACCGCTCGATGAAGCTCGCCGACAAGCTGATGGTCCCCCTGGGGAAACCGTTCGACCTGTCCGAATGGGATCCCGATGACACGCTGGGGTTCGATAAGGACGGGGCGAAGGCAAAGATGGAGCAGAGCATCGCGCGCCTCGACGAGCTGCAGTACTCGATGTACGCCGAGCACCGCCGCGCGCTGCTCGTCGTGCTGCAGGGGATGGACGGAGCCGGCAAAGACGGCACGATTCGCCACGTCATGAGCGGCCTCAATCCGCAGGGGTGCCGGGTGACGTCGTTCAAGGCGCCCACCCCACAGGAACTGGACCACGACTTTCTATGGCGGGTCCATTCCGCCGTGCCACCGCGCGGGGAAATCGCGATCTTCAACCGCTCGCATTATGAGGACGTACTGGCCGCGCGCGTACGGAAGCTCGTGCCGAAGGAGACGTGGTCCCGCCGTTACGACCACATCAATCGGTTCGAGGAGCTCCTGACCGACAGCGGCGTGGTCGTGGTGAAATTCTTCCTGCACATCAGCCGCGACGAGCAGCGACAACGCTTTGAGGAGCGGTTACGCGACGCCACGAAGCAGTGGAAGTTGTCACCAAGCGACTTCGAGGACCGCAAGTACTGGGACGACTACGCCCGGGCCTACGAGGACGCGCTCAGTCGCTGCAGCACGCGCGAGGCGCCCTGGTTGGTCGTGCCGGCCAACAAGAAGTGGCTCCGCAATCTCGCGGTGTCGCGTATTCTCGTGGAGACGCTCGAAGCCCTCGACATTCGATTCCCCAAACCGTCCTTCGATCTCTCGCGCGTCAAGCTCGACTAGCCGGGCTCCTCGTTGACTGGTCGCGGCCGCACCGGCAGGCCGATCTCTCCCGCCCACGCGTCGGTCAGCTCGAAAGTCTCGCCCATGTCGAATTGCAGAACGCGGAGCCGCCGCGCGAGATCTTTCAGCGCCCACAGCACGGTGCGCTGTACCTCCGTGGTGGACCATTGCCCGAACTCATTGTGACTCAAGTCCGTCTCGAGCGCCGCGCTAATCCGCCGCGCGAACTGACCGTGGG
The DNA here is from genome assembly GCA_035280265.1 of Gemmatimonadales bacterium. Taxonomy (GTDB): domain Bacteria; phylum Gemmatimonadota; class Gemmatimonadetes; order Gemmatimonadales; family GWC2-71-9; genus AG41. Next base: position 48,634 of record DATEGE010000194.1, read on the forward strand.
GACCGCTCGTTGCAGCGACTGGCTGCTCGCGCGCGGTCACCGGTGCCAGGGTTTCGGCCGGCCGCCGCTGGTCAGGCCCCGGACCCTCCCCCCACAGCACCCACTCGAGCGTGACACCGGCCAGGTTGCGCTCCCGCGCTCTGCTCACGATCAAGCGGGCGACATCGGCGGGAAACTTCTTGCGCTGCGGCCACTTCTTGATCGCCGCTTCGGTCAGCGGGGGACCGATCTCGGCGGCGAACTGCCGGTAGGTCAGGGAGATGCCACCCCAGGGCGAGAAGGCGTCTAGCAACCGACCCAACCGCTCCGATACGGGGCCCATTTTCGGTCCTTTGCTGATCTTGACAGCTGATAATATGGGACTAGTTTAGTGACTCAATCTGCTCAACACTAGCGTCAGCAGTGGTGGCTTACAGGGACAAGCTGTCACGCTTCGTAACTGACGTCAAGGGGCGTTCTTCAACGAGGAGGCGGAGGACCGGTGCACGGACTCGGGATGGTCATCGGACTACGCAGTACCCTGTACTCGACAGGGCACCGTTCAAAGGCAGGTCAGGAGGACGACATGGCACGCAGTAGGATCGACCTGGTGGCTGCGAACGCAGCAGCGGCGGAGAGTTTGGCGGCGGGGCTGGAGCCGCCGCTGAGGGAGCAGGTGATCTTCACCGGCTCCACGGACTGGACGCCGGACCAAGCTGAGCATTACATCGATTGGAGGATCCAGCAAATCGACACGGAGATCGCCAGGCTGCGCCAACAGCTCGACGACCTGACGTCCACCCGCAAGCGCTGGCTGGCGGTCACAGGTGGCCGATCCAAAATGTTCGCAACGGGCAACGGCAACGGGAACGGCAACGGTCACACGACGGGGAGCCCTTCGTAAACACTCGGCCTGCTCATCCCCCGACAGCGACTGAGTGACACAAAGCCCCGCAGCGATTGAGCTGCGGGGCTTTGTCGATTCCGAAGGCCTCCGAACGACTACCTGGCAGACGCGCCATATTTCACTCCCGACTCGGAGGACGCCATGAAATACCTGTGCCTGATTTACGAGGATGAAAAGGCGGGCCGGACCCTGCCCAAGGGCGAGATGGACAAGGTGATGGCCGAATACTGGGCCTTCACCGACGACGTCAAGACGCGCGGTTATCACGTCGCGAGCAACGCGCTCCAGCCCACGAACAGCGCGACGACGCTGCGGATCCGAAACGGCAAGCTCTCGACGACCGACGGGCCCTTCGCGGAGACCAAGGAGCAGCTCGGGGGCTTCTATCTGATCGAGGCCAAGGACTTGAACGACGCCATCCAGGTCGCGGCCCGGATTCCGTCGGTGCGCTGGGGCTCGGTGGAGGTTCGGCCGGTTTGGGACCCGCCACGCCCGTAGCCGAGGCGATCGATGCCGTCTATCGCGCCGAATCCCGGCGCGTCCTTGCGACGCTGATCCGCCTCCTCGGCGACTTCGATCTCGCCGAGGAGGCGTTGCAAGAGGCCTTCACGGCAGCGGTCGAGCGATGGCCCGTCGATGGCATGCCCGAGAACCCACGGGCGTGGCTCGTTTCAACGGGCCGCTTCAAGGCGATCGATCATTTGCGCCGCCGTGCCCGCTTCGATGCTTCGCTGACCTCGCTGGCCGATCGGCTCGGCGCCGGCGTGACGGATCCGCCCGAGCTCGCTGACGACGGTGTCGAGGACGATCGGCTGCGGCTGATCTTCACCTGCTGCCATCCGGCGCTGCCACCCGACGCTCAGGTGGCGCTCACGCTGCGCGAGGTGTGCGGCCTCACCACTGAAGAGATCGCGCACGCGTTTCTCACCACCGCGCCCACCGTGGCGCAGCGCATCGTGCGCGCCAAGGGGAAGATCCGGGACGCCGGGATTCCGTATCAAGTGCCGATTCGCGCAGACCTGCCCGAGCGGCTCGACATTGTACTCCACGTGATCTACCTCGTGTTCAACGAAGGCTACTCGGCGTCGGCCGGAGCGACCGTCACCCGCGCTGACCTCTCCGCCGAGGCGATCCGGTTGGGCCGCCTGCTTGTCGAGCTGCTGCCTGATACAGAGGTGCAGGGCCTGCTCGCGCTGATGCTGCTCCACGACTCGCGTCGCGCGGCGCGCACGTCCGATACGGGCGAGATCGTGCTGCTCGACGACCAGGACCGCTCGCGGTGGGACCGTGCGCAAATCGCCGAGGGACTCGCACTGGTGGGGCGGGCGCTCGCGGCGCGGCGCGCAGGGCCGTACACGCTACAGGCGGCGATCGCCGCGGTGCACGCGAGGGCCGCCACCCCCGCCGCCACCGCTTGGGGGGAGATCGTGGAATGGTACGACGTGCTGCTGCGCCTGGACCCCTCGCCCGTGGTGGAGCTCAACCGCGCCGCCGCGGTGGCGATGCGCGATGGCCCGGAGGCCGGGCTCGTCCTGATCGACGCGATCCTCGCGCGCGGCACGCTGAGCGAGTATCATCTCGCGCACTCGGCCCGAGCAGAGCTGCTGCGCCGGCTGGGGCGACGCGACGAGGCCGTCACGTCATACCGGCGCGCGCTGCAGTACACGACGCAAGAGCCCGAACGGCGGCTGCTGGAGAAACGACTGCATGGCCTGTGACACCTCACCCCCACCCCCTGTCCCCCTCTCCACCATGCAGAGAGGGAGGATGCGTCTCGCGGCAGGAGCCATCGCCGCGCTGGCGTTCGCGCCGCTCGCGATCGCCGGCGCACAAGACACAACCCGCTACACCCACGCCGACACATTGCGCGGCTCCAATGGGCCGGCACGCGCCTGGTGGGACGTGGCGTTCTACGACCTCCACGTGCGGGTGAACCTCACCGACTCGAGTATCGTCGGCTGGAACGGGATCACGTACCGGGTGCTGCGGCCGGCTCAGGAGATGCAAATCGACCTCCAAGTGCCGCTGGAGGTGGACAGCATCGTGCAGGATCACAAGAAGCTCGCCTATCGTCGCGACGGCAACGCCTGCTTCGTCACCCTCAAGGCGCGGCAGCAAGCGAATGCGCTACGCACCGTCACCGTCTGGTACCATGGCAAGCCGCGCATCGGGCGGCGCCTCCCGTGGGACGGGGGATTCACCTTCCCGGTCGACAGCCTCGGGAATTCCTGGATTGCGACGGCCAACGAGGGTCTCGGTGCGAGCGCGTGGTGGCCCAACAAGGACTACCTCGGCGATGAGCCCGACAGCCAGCGGATCGCGATCACGGTGCCCGACCCCCTGATCGACGTGTCGAACGGCCGGTTGCGCAGTGCGACGCGCAACGGGGATGGCACGACCACGTACGAGTGGTTCGTCACCAGCCCGATCAACAACTACGACGTTGCGATCAACGCGGGCCGCTACGCCCACTACAGCGATACCCTCGACGGGGAGGCGGGGCGTCTGACGCTCGACTTCTGGCCGCTCGCGTACCACCTCGAGGCTGCCCGACGACAGTTTCAGCAGGTGCTGCCGATGCTGAAGTGCTTCGAGCACTGGTTCGGACCTTATCCCTGGTACGCCGACGGGTACAAGCTCGTGGAGACGCCACACCTCGGCATGGAGCACCAAAGCGGCATCGCCTACGGCAACCATTTTCTCAACGGCTATCTGGGTCACGATCTATCGCGCACGGGACTTGGGTTACAGTGGGACTTCATCATCGTCCACGAGAGCGCGCACGAGTGGTTCGGGAACAGCATTTCGGCGGAGGATCACGCCGACATGTGGGTGCACGAGAGCTTCGCTAACTACGCCGAAGGACTTTACACCGAGTGTCTACTCGGCAAGACGGCTGGCGCCGCCTACATGATCGGTGCCCGTCAGGGTGTTCGGAACGACCGCCCGGTGATCCCTCCCGCCTACGGCGTCAATGCACAGGGGTCCGGGGACATGTACCCGAAGGGCGGGAACATGCTGCACACGATTCGCGCGATCATCGATGACGACGCCCGTTGGCGTGGCATTTTGCGCGGGCTCAACCAGCGGTTCCGCCACCAGACCGTCACCGGGCAACAGATCCGCGATTACATCAGCCACGAGGCGGGGCTCGACCTGAATACAGTATTCGTACAGTATCTGAACACCACGCATGTCCCTACGCTCGAATACCGCGTCCATGAAGGGCTGCTGTCATACCGCTGGGCCGACGTCGTCCCCGGATTCAACATGCCCGTGCGGGTCAACGTGCCGGGGCTCGGGACTCGTGTGCTGCACCCCACCGACGCGTGGCAGACGCTCGAGGCACCGTCGCCGCAGGCCGCCGAATTGAGCGTGGACGAGAATTTTTACGTGACGGCCCGGAACGTCACCCCCACCACCGCAAGCGGATCCCGGTAGGGCAGTTCCCGATGCCCGAGCCCCCAGCCCCTAGGCCCTACCTACTGAACGAGCTGACGTGGAGCGGCGTGCGCGACGCGCGCTATGAAGTGGCGGTGCTGCCCTGGGGCGCCACCGAGGCGCACAACCTCCATCTCCCCTACTCCACCGACAACGTCGAGACCGAGCGGATCGCCGCCTTGGCGGCGCAACGCGCGTGGGAACGCGGCGCGCGCGTCGTGGTGCTTCCGGTGGTGCCATTCGGGGTCAACACCCTGCAGCTCGATATCCCGCTATGCCTCAACCTCAACCCGAGCTCGCAGGCGCTGGTGCTGCGAGACATCGCGACGTCGCTGGCGGGTCAGGGCATCCCTAAGCTCGTTATTCTCAACGGGCACGGCGGGAACGATTTCCGCCACATGATTCGCGAGCTGCAGCCCGGGGTGTCGGTGTTTCTGTGCACGGTCAACTGGTATCAGGTGGTCGACGCCAAGGCGTACTTCACCGATCTGGGGGACCACGCGGGGGAACTCGAGACGAGCGTGATGCTGCACATCGCGCCGGAGCTGGTGCGGCCGCTGTCGAGCGCGGGGCCTGGCCGGGCGCGCCGCTTCACGGTCGCGGGGCTGCGTGAAGGGTGGGCGTGGGCGCCGCGCCGCTGGCGTCAGGTGACGGACGACACCGGCGTCGGCAATCCCGCGCGTGCGACGGCCGAGAAGGGACGGACGTACGTGGAGGCCGTGACCGAGAAGATCGGCGACTTCCTGGTGGATCTGGCGAAGGCGGATATCGCGAGGATGTACGAGTGAGGAGGACACGATCATGATAAATACGGTCAGGTGGACGCTGTGCGTCGGGGCGGGGCTGGTCCTCGCGATGCAGACGCCGAGCGTCGTCGAATACCCGCTGCCCCGCGCCAAGGCGTTCCCGCACGACCCCGCGGTGGGCCGCGACGGCATCGTTTGGTATACCGACCAGGCGAACAGCTACATCGGCCGGCTCGACCCCGCGACGGGGAAGGTGACCGATTATGCCACTCCGACCCCGGCCTCGGGGCCACACGGCATCGTCGTCGCACCCGATGGTGGCGTATGGTACACGGCGAACTTTCAGGGCCGACTGGGCCGCCTCGATCCCACGACCGGAGCGATCAAAGAGTACGTGCTCCCCTCCGAAGCGCGCGATCCTCACACGCCGCTATTTCATCAGGGCAAGGTGTGGTTCACAGTCCAAGGCGCGAACCTGTACGGCCGGCTCGACCCTGCGACGGGCGAAGCGAAGATCTTCCCGGTCCCCACGCCCCGGGCGCGCCCGTACGGCCTCGTCGCCGGTCCCGACGGCGCGATTTGGATGGCGCTGTTCGGCGCCAACAAAATCGGCCGCATCAATCCGGCGGATGGTGCGCTGCGCGAGTTCTCGCTCCCCGACGACGGCGCCCGGCCCCGCCGCTTGGCAGTGGACGGAAAGGGAATCGTGTGGTACACCGACTACGCCCGCGGCAAGCTCGGCCGGCTCGATCCGACGACGGGACAGGTGCGCGACTTCGCGAGCCCCGGGGGTCGTGGCAGCGCGCCGTACGGGATCGCCGTCGGCACCGATGGGCGCATCTGGTATGATGAGTCGAGCAAGGACGCGATCGTGGCGTTCGATCCCGCGACCGAGCGCATACAGACCGTGGCGATCCCCACCCGCGGGTCTGTGGTGCGCAACATGAGCGTGGATTCGACCCGCAAACGGTTATGGCTCGCCGAGAGTGGCATTCAGCGACTGGGGAAGATCGACCTGACCCAGGCACCGACGCCCTAGCGGGCGCCTACCGACCGGGTTCGGCCTTTCCAGCCTGTCGCGTTTCCGCCCCTCGGTGCCGCGAAATCGCCCTAGTATCTCGTCGCGCACCTCCGAGATTTGTTGTCGGACGCTGATCCGCGCAACGAGGTGATCTATGGCCACCGATTCGCCGGTCCAGTTCGATCCCCGATCGGTCACCCGCATGTCCCGCGTCGCGCTGGACAATTTCTTCCGCCGAAGTCCCCCCGGACCGATTCCCGCCGGGCGCGCTCGGGGGACGGCGATCGTTTTCCCCGGGTCGGCGTTCACGGGTATCCTGGCGTCGCTGGCGCGCGCGCTGTTCTGGCAGGGGAAGGTCTTCACCCCGGAATCCGGCGACCTGCGCAATCTGATCACGCCGTTCGGAGTCCGGGCAATCCGCGCGAAGGTGTACCAAGACGAGAGCTGGTTTGCCAGCGGGCCGGCAATCATCCTCGACTACTCTCAGACGTCCTTCGTGGCACGGAAGATCCGCGATGAGATCCGCCTCGTGAGCCAGGGTGTCTATCTGGGTCAGGTTTACTGGGGCAAGCGCCGTATCGCACTGTTCATGCTGCAGTTCCCCACTGACACGCCCGCGCCGAGCCCTCTCGCTGGGGGACGATCGACGGCGACGCTGTCCGGTGTCGGTGTACTGCTGCAAGGCGTGTGGACGAGGTTTCTGCAGGCAAGCCGCTGGATCGGCGTCACCGTGCTCGCCTCATTGCTGATCGGCGGTGCCTATGTCTGGGCGCGACTCCGTGACGATCGGCCCGTCACCTACGTCGAGACCCGCGAGCACTTCAAGTATGGCTCGACCGGCGGAGAACGGGGTTGGGGGACCCATCTCGGGTTTGGGATCCCCTACTGGGTCTGGATCGCGCTGCCCGAACTGTTTCCGGAGTACCTGCCCGACCGCCAGCGCGGGAACGGCTACACGTCGTTCGGCATGATCTACGAGGATGGGAAGGATCCGCGCTTCGACCTACCGATCGGCATGTCGAGGCGGCGTGTCCAGGGCATCGATCGCGTGTACTTCAACTGCGCGGTGTGTCACACGGGCTCGGTACGCCCGGCGCGCGGTGCGCCCCGCGAGGTCGTACTCGGCATGCCGGCCAACACGTTCAACCTGGGCGCGCTCGCGCAGTTCCTCAATAAGGCCGCGGGGGACTGGAAATTTCGGGCGACGCGCATCATGCCTCGGATCGAAGACCTGGAGGCCCAGCGCGCCGAACAGCCTCGCTCCCAAAACATTCCCCGACCCAGGCCGTTCAGTCCGGTGGACCGCTTCGTGTTCCGCTACCTCGGCGTCATGTTGCTGCGCGAGCAGCTCCTCACCCTTACGTCCCGGCTCTCGTTTCTCCGGCTCGACACGTGGGGCCCGGGGCGCGTCGACACGTTCAATCCCCCCAAGGCGCTGCTCGGGTTCCCGATGGAGCGGGCGCCGGAGCAGGAGAAAGTGGGCGTTGCGGCGTTTCCGGCCGTGTGGAATCAGCAGTGGAAGGAAGGTATGCAGCTCCATTGGGACGGGAACAACACGAGGGTGGATGAGCGCAACTTGAGCGCGGCGTTCGGGACCGGGGCTACGCCCACGACGCTGGACAAGGCGAGCGTGCTGCGTACCGCCGGCTTCTTGTGGGACAAGGCGCGTCCTCCCGCCTTTCCAGCGGGCTACATCCGAGCCGACCTCGCGGCGCGGGGCGAGCCGTTGTATCGCCGGCTGTGCTGGTCCTGCCACGGCAATGGGCAGCCCCCGTTCCACACGCCTGGCGACGGCAGCCTCGTGGGCATGGTGACGCCGCTCGCCACCCTCGGCACGGACCCGGCCCGACTCGACTCATACACGCGCGTCCTTGCGGCCGCGCAGAACTCCTTATACGCGGGGTTCCCGGCCGACGAGGAATGGTGTCGGGAGCGCCCGCGAGATGTGGCGCGCTGCTACCCCGCGCGATTCAGCCATTTCCGCAAAACCAACGGTTACGCGAATGTGCCGCTCGACGGCCTATGGCTGCGAGCGCCCTACCTCCATAACGGCTCCGTGCCCGACCTGCAGGCGTTGCTCGAGCCGGCGCACGCGCGGCCCGCCGTCTTCTATACCGGCTACGACGTGTACGATTACCGGCGCGTCGGCTTCATCACGCAGGGACCAGACGCCGAGCGGTATGGGTGGCGATTCGACACGAACGTGCGCGGCAATGGCAACAGCGGTCACGAGTTCGGGACGAGCCTCTCGGGTGCCGACAAGGCGGCGCTGATCGAGTACCTGAAGACGTTCTAATGGCACGCGCAGGCGCGATACGCGTGGGGAGGTTCGGGCCGTGATGCATGACGAGAGCCGGACGAACGGCTGGAAGCGCCGCGTGGGCCGTATCCTGATCGTGCTCCTCTTGATTGCCGCGCCACTCGCGGGCTTGGCATGGTACAAGTTCTTCCGGGAATTGCCTCAGCCAAAGGCGATCACCGAGGATCCCGAGACGAACTTTCTCTACGGGTCAATCGGCTCCGAAAACCAAGCGGGTATCCCATACTGGATCGTGGTGGTGTTGCCCCGGATCTTCGACGACATGTTGCCCGGTCCCGGCGGCTACGCCTCGCTCGGCCTCCCGTGGAAAGAGGGGGTCGAGCTGCCAGCCGGCTTCTCCAAGAAGACCGTCGGCTTTCCGCGGGTCGGCTTCAATTGCGCCCTGTGCCACGCCACGCAGTACCGCACGGCGCCTGACGCGACCCCGACGATCGTCGCCGCCGGCGGCAGCAACACGGCGGACATCCAGGGACTGCTCGAGTTCCTCAGTCGGGCTGCAAACGATTCCCGCTTTGGATCCGAGACGATCATCGCCCAGATCGACGTGGCGTATCGGCTGAGCTGGCTGGATCGGCTGCTCTACAAATTCGTGTTCATCCCGATCACCAAGAAGCGCCTGCAACAACAGGGGCGGTCCTTCGCCTGGGCCGCCCACCGGCCGCGTTGGGGCCCGGGCCGTGACGCGCCGATGAATCTGACCAAATTCAACTTCCTCGGGCTGCCCGTGGACTCGAGTGTCGACCACACCGACTTCCCGGCGATCTGGAACCTGCAGACGCGGGTGCAGGCCGGCCGAACGTGGCCCGGTGACGACGACGCGCTCACCGGGGATTGGTCGAAGGTCTCCGGCTACCGGCCCCGCCTGATGCTGATGAACCTCGATGGCGCAACGACATCGTTCCGCTCCGTGATACTCGATTCGGGTCTCGGACTCACTTCGCGCAGCTCTCCGTTCTTCCTTCGGCGCATGACGGAGCTCGAGACGTGGCTTCTAAAGCTGCCTCCGCCGAAGTATCCGCTGCCGGTGGATTCGGCCACCGCGACGCGGGGCAAGGTGGTGTTCGAGCAACAATGCGCCATCTGCCACGCCAGCGGACGTGACAACCGCCTGGGCACCGTTATCCCGCTGCCAGAGATCGGGACCGACCCGGAGCGGGCGAACGCCTGGACGCAGCAGGCGGCCGACAGCGCTAACCGAGCCGTCCGCGACCAATTCGGGATTCATCGAACGCCGATGGTGAAGCCCGAGGCGGGCTACGTCGCCCTCCAACTGGACGGGATCTGGCTGCGCGGGCCCTATCTACACAACGGCTCCGTGCCCACGGTGCGTGCCCTGCTCGAGCCCGAGGAGCGGCGGCCCAAGGCGTTCTATCGCGGGTACGACGTCCTGGATCAGCGGAACCTCGGATTCGTATCCCGGCGCTGCACCGAACACTTCGCGGAGGCGCCCACCGGCGGCCGGTCGGGCGAGTCCCAATGGGGATGCATGCCCGACACCGACGGCTGGCGATACGACACGGCGGAGCGTGGGAACAGCAATCGAGGTCACCGCTACGGGATCCGCCTGAGCGACGCTCAGAAGGCCGAGCTGGTGGAGTACCTCAAGACGTTCTGAAGCGGACCAGCTTCTCGGGGAACGTGAAGGGCACGGGATCGCGAGCCAACACGTCGCAGTGGACGCTGAGACCAGACTCCGCGACTAGCATCGCGGCGGCTCCCTTACAGACGAACAGAATGAGCTCCCGCCCCGGACAATGGCGCGCGCCGCTCAGGAATACGTTCGGGTAGGCGGCTGCGGCCTTCGCCGGCGTATCCAGCCACCGCTCCGGATGAAAGGCATTCGCTGTCTCATCGGCGGCCCGGTCGCGCTGCGTCAGCGAGAAGACGTGGAGGATTTCACTGCCCGGAGGAATGCGGGTGCCCATCATGACGTCCCCCGCGGGGGCCCGGTGAAACGTGCGGGTGACCGGTGGAAAGAGCCTTCCCGCCTCCAGGAGGCAGGCCTCGAGATAGCGCAATCGATCGATCGACGCGGGTGCGTCGAGTGGGCCCGCGCCGGCGATCTCGCGGCGCACCCCCGCGAGGACTTCCGGCCTCGACCCGATCAGCGCGAGGCCCCGGGCGAGGAGGTCGGCGCCGGAGCCTGAAAAGGTGAACATCCAATGCGGCATCTGCTGTAGCAGCGCCTCGGGGTTTCCATCCGCACCGGCCGCTCGCGCGATCCCGAGCAAGCTGGTGCGCGCCGCGCCGTCGGACCGTTGTCCCCCCTGTCCCGCCAGTCCCCCCCACGCTTGTCGCAGGCTGCCGTACAGCACGCGGAGCCGGCGCCGCTCGATGGCTCCCCACAGCAGGCGCTTGAGCGGACTCTGCACCAGGCCGAACAACACGCGAATGTCCGCGCTGAGGCGTTCGGGCGCAACGCGCTCACCGAAGACGATGTTCAGCATCGCCTGTCCCATGCGGTCGCGAACATCCGCGACCGTCGCGACGGGCCCGGAGAACGCCCGGCGCGCGTGGCCGAGGAACTCACGCTGGAAGTCGTGCGGCCTCCCCGCGCACAGCACCCGCTCGTTGAAGGGACGCAGTCGCTGCCACGCCGCGTCGTCCGTGATGGTGAGCGCCTGGGGTGCCAGGTAGCTCATCGCCTTGCGTTTGAGCGTGCCAGCAACGTACGCCGTGGTGCGTGGCTGCCCGGCGAGAATGTGACGAGAGAGATTTTGGTCCGTCACAAGCAACAGTCGCAATGCGAGGAGATTCAGGACCACATTGGCGCTGTGGTAGCGCACCGTCAGGTCTTTCATCCAGTCGTGCAACACCAGGCTCGGGTCGAACGAACGCGGTGCGCGCACGGCCGCCTTCAGTAGCCGTGACCCCAGCCTGCAGAGATCGAGGAAGCTGGTCGTGGGATAAGTATTCACTACTGCCGCGGCCCGAACGCCTCGTCCGATTCCGCGCCCTTCCTCGGCTTCCACTCGAGCGAGTAGTACTCCCCACGGTCACGGGCCCAGGGATCGAACGCGTTCACCACCTGGGTCAGCTCGGGCGTGAGCTCCGGGAGAGTACGGAGCAGTATCCGCTTCAGCGGAGACACTGGCTGGTGCTCGTGACCATTCACGGCTTGTTCCTCGTACGCAGGTGCCGGGCCGTTGTCATTGACCCAGTCGACGCCGAGGCTCGTGTAGAACTCCGGGCGAAAGCTGGACGTGAAGAAGCGGTCGCTGTAGAGGCGCCGCGAGGCGTTCAGGATGAAGACCACGAACTGCGTCTCCGAAATGGCGAAACCGTGCGGCCGGGTCGATTCGGCGAGCCAGCCGACCACCGTGTCGATGTCCTCGACGTTGTCGACCAGCGACCCGTCCGGGTGGCCGAGACAATCGTTGATCGCCCGGCCGCCGGTGTCCAGCTGAGCCAGGGTGATCACCTTGCTACTGTCACACCGATGTTGTCCATACACCTCGCGCAAGGTGGCTACCAGCTTGGCCTGCGCCTTCCGGTCCTCGGCACTCTCCGAGAATCGCTGGTCGATGAAGTCGTCGAAGCTCGTGAGTTGGCGCAGCCCGTATTGTCTTCGGAACTCGTTGAAGCGAGGGACGCCTCGCTCGCGATCGCGAATCAAGTCCAGGGCGGCCACGTCGAGCCTCTGCGTAGGGCTCGTGAGCCGGCGCATGTAGAGGTTCTGCAGGAAGCGCGGGTGGTTCTGGAGCGCGAGCAAGCCGAGGCGTTGCCGACCCATGCTCAGCGCCCAGTTGGCCAGCCCGCGTTCATGCATGAGATCGGTCGCCTTACCTCGAAACGTCGCGACGACGGGGATCTTCTGCGTGATGTCGTTGGGGTTCGCGACCTCTCGATATTCGATCAGGTCCGGCACCAAGGGATGGAGCCGGTAGACGGTCACGAACTCTTCCGGGAAGTTGAACGGCGAGCCGAAGTGATTGGCGCCACCGTTGACATCGTCCGGATTGGAGAGACTCCAATCCGGCTTGTGGCTGCCCAGTCCGAAGATCCCGGGGCCGGACGCAAGGATCGAATACCACGTGTTGGCGTCGCTGGCGGACGCTGATCGGCCCAGGTGCGACACCGCGGCGGCGAGTGCCTCCGAGACCCCGCTTTCCTTCCCCAGGAGCCCGTTCCAATTGCTGTTCATCCCGCGGTACAGAGGCTCGTCGTACAGCAGCTGCGTCGTCCACTCGATCGTGTGGATCTTCGCGATCTCCGCGGCAACGACGAGGCGCGCGGCCTCGAACAGCTCGTCGGGCGTGACATCGCGATACCGGATCACGTGCTGCGGGTTCGCAGGGTCGCGCAGTCCCGAATCCCCGTCGGGGTTCTGGGCCGTGCGGCGACGGAACTCGTCCACGAACTGATTGTGCTCGCGAGCGAAGACGTTGTGAAAGAAACTCAGCCCGATCGTCCAGTTGTCGGGGAACCCGGTGGCCTCTTGACCCGCCCAGTCCGGGTTCATCGGATCGAAGGGCGCCAGCACCGGGAGATACCCCTGCCGATCACCGGCGGCAGTCGCCGTCGGGACCGCGATCATCAGCAGCCGGGCAGGATCGCGCGGATCGCGCTTCACACGCAATCGGGAGCGTTGATCGTAGCCGTACAGTTGCGACGCGTCCCACCACGCCGTGTTCGTGTTCCGGAAGGTCTTCGGTGCCCGCGCCAGGTACTCGCGGCCGTCGCGCACGAACCGGCCGGGTGCGCTCGTGTCGCCCACGTAAGCCCGCTCCATCGCGTCGCCGGGCCGGCACCCGAGGCGTCCGGCCTCCGCCGCCGAGAGCGCGCAGCCCACGTTCATGTACTCCGAGCTGTTGTGCCCCTCTTCGAGGTGCGAGAACCAGTCATGGGTCATGAACTGGATCCAGAACGCCGCCAGCACATTGAAGAACGGGGCCTTCTTGTAATCGCAATTGGCGTCCTTGGCGAACCTCGGCTTGCCGTAGCCATCCGCACAGGCTGCGCTGTCGGATTGGGCTCGCGTAAACAGCTTGCGACTGATCACCTGCGGATCCGGCCTCATCAGGCTCAACCGGTTGCCGTGACGGTTGCGGGTGATCTCGTTCAGGCCGGCATCTGGAAACGTGGTCTCGAACTCCACGTTTCGGGCGAACGGTGTTCCCGTGGACCCCATGAGGGGGTTGCGGATGTCGTTACAGATCCCGGTGAGCGTACGGGATCGGATGAGCGCGGCCCGGCAGAGCTGCGGTCCGCTGCCGCCTACCTCACGGTAGTTGGGATGAGAGGGGGGCAGACGCATCTCGGGCCACGTCTTGAGCGCCGGCCCCTCGGTGCTGTCGCGACCCATCCGATACTGCGGGAAGGTGCCGTTGTTGTCGAACAGGTTGAACTTGATGAGCTCGACGCGCTCGTACTCCAGGTCCACCAGCGCGCCGTTAACGCCTCGCATGTTTCGCGTCGACCAGAACGACTTCGTCGCAGCGTCCCCAGCACCGTAGTAGTTCGCCCAATCGACCCACGGCACGCCGCGCCGCTGCACCGCGGTTTCGCCGCCGCGGCACCGGGCGGTGCTCGATTGCACTTTGGCTTGGAATCGATGGTCGCGACTCGCCGCGATGGGCCGCGCGCCGCTGCTGATATCATCGACGCAGCCCATGAGACTCGAGGCCACGCCCTTGGTCCTGTCGCAGGATGCCAGCGCGAGCGCCAGGCCGCCGGCCAGGAGACACGGAGTTCCGCGCATGTCAACCTCCGCCATCACCGTCCAGCCCGGAGGTTAGGGCGTTGGGGGAGCGCGAACAAGGGCGTTTTTGCGGCATCAAGGGGTGGTTTTGCGGCATGGCGCGACGGCTGTCGCACAAACGCCCTACCGTGCCGCAAAAAAGCCCTAGTCCGCGGGACTGCGGCTGCCAACTTGGAGTCGTCTCCGCTCTTGGAGTCGCCATGCAGACGCCCCGGTTACTCCGCAGCTCCCTCGAACGGATCGGACTCACCATCCCGCCGCGCTCCGCCGAGGAGGCGCCGCTGCCGTTGTGTCTCATCCTCGAAGAGGAATACCGGCGGCTCCACCCCGAGCACCCGCTGGAGCTCACGTGGCTGCTCGAGCCCGATCACGTGCTCGACCTGCCCCGATTGGCCTCCAAGCTCACCACCGCCGACGATCCGGCGGCGGCTTGGCTGGCGGGCCAACTCTCCACGGAGACGACTCCTCTCCTCAGGCGCTCCGTGCGGGGCGAGGCGGTGCCCCGGCAGCAGGTGTTGTCGGCATTACTGAAGGACCTCAACTGGCTACTCGAGAAGGATTCGCTCGGCGCGCATCGCGCGTTCGCGAGTCTCCGCCTTCCCCGCATCACCGCCGACTTGCTCGCGCGGCAGCCCGATGGGGACGCACGTGTGCACCTGAACCGCCTCCTCCTGGAGGCCGCGTTCCCGGACGCCCTGGCGCGCATTCACGCGGTGCGCCTCACCGCGTTCTACGTCGCGACCCAGCAGCACTCCACGACCGCCCTGTGTCTATCGGGAGGCGGAATTCGCAGCGCGACTTTCGCGCTCGGCCTGCTGCAAGCGCTGGCACGGCACGGGGTGTTGCAAGAGTTCGATTACCTCTCGACGGTCTCCGGCGGCGGCTACATCGGAAGCTGGCTCACCGGATGGATTCATCGGGTCGGCCGCGAGGCGGCGATCGACGCACTACGCCGTAGCGTGGCGGGGGACGCGCCCGACCTGCCGGGCAAGCCGAGGGATCCTGTGGAGCCCGAGCCCGTGCCTATCCGACAGCTGCGAGCCTACAGTAACTACCTCGCGCCACGCTTAGGCCTGCTCTCAGCCGACACGTGGACGCTCTTGGCGATCTACCTGCGCAACCTATTCCTGAATTGGCTCGTCATTCTGCCCCTCCTCGCTGCGGTGTTGCTGCTCCCGATCTTGGCGGTGACGGTTGTCCGCGCGCACGTCGTGGTGTCGCTCGCCCCGTGGCGCTCCGTCGTCCCTTGGGCCATGGCGGTCGGATTGGCGCTCGCCGTGCTCGCCATCCGTTACGTCCACGCGCAGTGGCCGAGTAAGCAGGCGTCGCGTCCGCCCAGCGCGCGAAGCCCCCACCCCAGCGACCAGCGGCAATTCTTGCGGCGGTGCCTCCTGCCGCTGTTGGGGGCGACCGCCTTGCTTACGACGGTGTGGGCGTGGCTCACGACAGCGGGAACCTCGCTGGTGCCGCCGCTCGCCTGGAACATGGCGGGCGTGACACTGCACTCGAGCGCACCACTCGGATTCGCCGCCATCGGTGGCTTGTTGCACCTGAGCGGGTGGCTGCTCACGCCACGTCGGCTCGTCCCGCTCACGCTGCTGCAGGGCGTGGTGGTCCTGATGACCGGCGCCATCGGTGGGCTGGTCGCGTACGCCGCGGCAGCGGAGCTGTTCGGCGAGCAGTGGAGCGAGGACGCTCCGGCCGCCGAGTGGTACGTGTGCTTTGCGGCCCCGCTGTTTTTGGCCCTGGTGCTGGGCGCGGCGAACGTGTACACGGGTCTAACGAGTCGTTGGGCGAGCGACGACGATAGGGAGTGGGCCGCCAGGTTCGGCGCCTGGCTGCTCATTGCGGCAGTGGGGTGGAGCGTGGTGAGCCTGCTGGTGATCTTCGGACCACCGGTGCTCGCCGATCTTGGTCCCCTCGCCCGGGCGATGATCGGTTCGCTGGGCGGGATTGCGGGACTGTTCACCTTGCTCAGCGGCTACAGCCCCAAGACACCCGGCACCCGCGGGGCGGTCTCCGCCACCGGTGTTGCGGCCCGGCTAGTGTTGCCCTTGGCAGCGCCGCTGTTCGCAACAGTCCTCATCGTCCTGCTCTCTTTGGTCGATAAGGCGCTGGTGAGTTGGTGGGCCCCGTCGTCCGATCCATCGTGTCACGTTTCGTCGCCGCTCGACCCCGCAGGCACGCTGCAGATTGTGCATTGCGCGTCGTCATCGGGGCGGATCCTGCTCTTAATGGCGGTCCTCGTCGCGTTCGGGTGGGTCATGGGCACGTTCATTAACACCAACCGCTTCTCCCTGCACGCCATGTATCGCGACCGCCTGATTCGCGCGTATCTCGGCGCGTCCCGGGCCGCGCGGCACCCGGACCGGTTCACGGGCTTCGACCCCGACGACAACGTATTCATGAACGACCTATGGCCCAACACGACCGCCCCGACCGCCCCTCAGGAGGGGATGACAGTTCCCCAGAAACCATTGCACGTCGTCAACATCGCGCTCAACTTGGTCGCAGGGCGAAACCTCGCGTGGCAGCAACGCAAGGCCGAGCCCTTGACCGTGACCGCGCTGCACGTCGGCAACCATCGCTTGGGCTACCGGCGGACGCGCTACCCAGGGACGGGGACGTGCTACGGTGGACGGCGCGGCATCTCCCTGGGCACCGCTGTCACGATCTCCGGTGCGGCCGCCAGCCCCAACATGGGTTATCACTCGTCGCCCGTGATCGCGTTTCTCATGACGCTGTTCAACGTGCGACTCGGCTGGTGGCTCGGGAATCCGGGCGTGGCGGGCAACACCACGTTTCTTCTCCCGTTCCCGCGGTCCGCCGTTCGCCCGATCATCGAGGAGGCATTCGGCCTGACGGACGATACCAACCCGTACGTCTACCTCTCCGACGGTGGCCACTTCGACAACCTGGGGCTGTACGAAATGGTGCTGCGGCGGTGCCGCCTCGTGCTCGTGAGCGATGCAAGTTGCGATCCGAACGGCACGCTCGACGACCTCGGCAACGCCATCCGCAAGGTACGGATCGACCTCGGGGTGCCAATTGAAATCCGGTCTCCGCTGCCCATCTACCCGCGGCGAGAAAACGGGACCGGCAAGTACCACGCGTTCGGCACGATTCGATACTCGAGCGTAGACGGTTCGCCGCCCGAGCGCGACGGCATACTGGTGTACGTCAAGCCGGCCTGGTATGGAGTGGAGCCACCGGACGTCTGCAACTACGCGCGCACCAGCCCGGCGTTTCCGCACGAGACGACCGCCGACCAGTTCTTCAGTGAGTCGCAGTTCGAGAGCTACCGGGCATTGGGCTACTACATCGCCAGCGGCATCTTCGGGCCGGGGACCGGGCAAACGAGCACTGGCACACTGGAGCAACGGGTGCAGGACTTATTGCAGGCGCCGAGTGGACAGGCCGGTGCGGGTCGATGACCCGTGCTTCCACATCGGCTCACTCTCTGGGAACTCCGCGCCGCTAGCTGACATTAGTTGTGGTATAGGATCCAGGAAGCGTTCGATGACCGCGACAATCAGCCTGAGCGTACCCGACCAGCTGTACGAACAGCGGCTGCGCGCCTTGGCGGCCTGGTGGTGCCTCGGCTCGAGCGCGCTCGAGCCGCAACTGCTGGTGCAGTTCGCCCCGGTGACCCCAGCCGAGCTGCGCAGGGCGGGGCTATGAGGACCGCGCTCGATTGGTCGGGCCGGGTCCTGTACCGGAGCGAATTCCGCCTGGCCCGGGTGCTGCTCGACTACGTGGCGGGCATCGATCCCAGTGGCGCCGAGCTCGCCAAGGCCCTCGTGGCGCTGTTGCCGCGGCGCATCCGTCGTTCGACCTAATCCCGACATCAAACAGCCATCTCTCCCTCAGCGGGAACCTAGCACGGTCTTGGTTCATTAGTGAACCATATCAGGTCGTAGCTGGGGTCATTTGTTGCGGCACCGTCGCACAATCGAGACCGGGGGCGTGTCGATTTCCGGCTCCGCCGCTCGACTAGTACCGAGGGGAGCACGCTCGATCATTTCTCGAGAAGGAGACAGAGTATGCGCAGTCGTCTCAACCTGAACACTCGCGGCCTCACCGGGTCCGTCGTGCTGCTGGTGACGCTGGCCCTCACCGCCGGCGGCTTGGTGGCCTGGAAGCACAACTCGATTCGCAAGGCCGACGCCGCAGCGGCGAAGCAACCGGAGCCGGTCGAAACGGTGACGCTCGCCGTCGCGCGGGAACGCGCCTATCGCCCGACGACGACGTCGGTCGGTACGGTCCTCGCACTCACCTCGATCACCCTCCGCAACGAGCTCTCGGGCACGGTGCGGCAGGTCGCTCTCGTCCCCGGGCAAATCGTCGAAGCGGGATCGGTCCTGGTCGGGCTCGACGTATCGGTGGAGCAGGCGGAGCTCGAGGCCGAGACGGCACAGGCCGACCTGGCGAAGACGACCCTGGCCCGGCTCGAGCGGTTGCGCGAGGCGCAGGCGACGTCCCAGGAGGAAGTGGATCAGGCGCGCGCCGCCCGCGACGTGGCGCTGGCGCAGATCGCGCGCACTCAGGCGATCATCGCCAAGAAGACGATCCGCGCGCCGTTCCGGGCGCGCGTCGGTCTCTCCGACGTCCATCCCGGGCAGTATCTGAACGAAGGCACCGAGCTGACGACGCTGCAGGGCGTCGACGCCGCGGCCAACGTTGACTTCACAGTTGCCCAGGGGGTCGCGGCCCAGCTGCAGCCGGGCGAGCCGGTTGCCGTGTACGCGGCAGGCGACCCGCATCCGATCTCCGCGCGGATCGTTGCGATCGACGCAAAGGTCGATCCCACGACCCGCAATGCACTGGTGCGGGCCCGCATCCCGGGTCGTGCACCGGCGCCCGGCGCGTCGGTGCGGGTTGAGGTCCCGGTCGGACCGGACACGAAGGTCGTCGCCATTCCGGTGAGCGCGCTCCGCAAGGGACCCGGCGGCGACCACGTCTTCCTGATCGCCGCCGACTCGGCGGGACACAACCGCGCGCACGAGCAGCCGGTGCAGAGCGGTCCAGTGCTCGACGATGACGTCGTGATCTTGAGCGGTCTCACCCCCGGCCAGCACGTCGCTACTTCGGGGTCCTTCAAGCTACGCGAGGGTGTGCTGGTCGCGGGCGACTCATCTCGCTGATCGGGAACGATCCATGCGCTCCTTTACCGATACGTTCATCAAGCACCCCGTGCTCGCGGCGGTCGTCAACCTCGTGATCGTGCTCGTCGGTTGGCGGGCGATCTCGACACTGCCGGTGCAGCAATATCCGAATATTCAGAGCTCGTCGGTGCTGATCACGACGGTGTACTACGGCGCCAGCGCCGAAACCGTCCGCGGCTTTCTTACGACGCCGATCGAGCGCGCCGTGTCCGCTATCAGCGGCGTCGACTACGTGGAGTCCACGAGCCGCGCCGGCGTCTCGACCATAACAGTGCACCTGAAGCTGAACCACAACAGCACCGCCGCGCTCGCGGAAGTCACCGCCCGGCTGCAGCAGGTGCGCTCCGAGCTGCCCGCCGAGGCCGAGCCTCCGGTTGTCGAGGTGCAGCGGGCCGATCGCCCGTATGCGTCGTTCTATTTGAGCTTCACGTCCTCGGCGCGCGAGATTCCGGCGCTCACCGACTGGCTCACCCGCAACATGCAGCCGCAGTTCTCGACATTGGCGGGCGTGCAGCGGGCGGACGTGCTGGGTGGCCGCCCGATCGCGATGCGGATCTGGATCGACCCCGACCGGCTGGCCGCGCTCAACCTCGCGCCCGGCGACGTGCACGCGGCGCTGCAGCGCAACAACTACCTCGCCGCCGTGGGGCAGACCAAGGGCGACCTGGTGCAGGTCAACCTACTCGCCAACACCGACCTGCGCACCACCGAGGAATTCAAGAACTTGATCGTGGCGGAGCGGAACGGGGCGCTGGTACGGCTCTCCGACGTGGCCCGCGTAGAGCTGGGCGCTGAAGAAGCCGACTTCATCACCAAGTTCAGCGACAAGCAAGCCGTCTACATGGGCATCTGGCCGGTCCCCGGGAGCAATGAGATCGAAGTGTCCAAGCGGCTGCACGCCGAAATGGCGCGGATCCGGACCACGCTCCCCAGCGATATCGACATGCAGATGGCGTACGACGCGACGGTGTTCATGACCGACGCGCTGCAGGAGATCACGAAGACCTTGATC
>DATEGE010000195.1:0-15903 GCA_035280265.1 Gemmatimonadales bacterium
CACGACGGCGCTCGGCGTGGTGAACGCCTGCGGCGCCTGGCTCCCGGCGACGGATCGCGGCACGATGACCGCCGTCATCACCGATCCGACGATGTGAGCGCCGGCAATGGGGTTGATGTGCGTGACCGTATCGGCCACCACCCCCGCCGGCAATAGCACGTTCGCTAGGATCGGCGTCGTGGTCCCGGTGGCCGTCACGATCACCCGCATCGCCTGCGCTCCGGTATCGGCGGCCTGCGGTGTATAGGCGCTGACGCCGGCATACGCGACATTGGTAGCGAACGGCGCGCCGAGCGCGGTCGTGTCCTGCGGCCGCCGGATCACAAAGACGTCGAGATTTCCCAAGCCCGCGCCGGCATGGATCACGCGGATCCCCACGTTGCCGGCGCCGGGGTCGGGCGCCTTGTCGGGGACCAGCCGCACCTGCCGCGCCGGAACCGAGCCCGTGCGCGCGAATCCCATGTGAATGAAGGTGATGCTGTCCGTGGCGGCGAGGTCGATTGTCGTATCCGCAAGGACCTGCTGCGCGATGACCGGGTCCGTGCTGTGGTTGAAAATCCGGATGTGGCGGGACCCGGCCTGGATCCCCTGATAGTAGATGGTCGAGCCGCGGAAGCTGGCCTGGTACAATCCCGCGTTGGACACCATGTCGATCACGCGCATGTCTTCCGACATGGTGTCGGGGACGGCCTCGACCCAGTGGATCGCGGCGTTCGGGGGAATGGGCTCCGTGAACGACGCATCGCGGTTACAGGCGGCCGCGAACGCGAGCGCGGACAGCGCGATGTTCGAAAACCGAAATAGCTTCATAGTGCTCCCGCCATCTAGAAGTAGTGTCGACGTGATAGGGTCGCCGTTGCGCCGCCTCACTGCTGACTGCCCCCGCCGCTGCCCGGCGTCTCCGTGCTGGATCCGATTCCGAAGAGATGCCGGGTCGCAGCGAACGTCGCGACCCCGACGGTGAGGAAACCAACCAGCAAATACGTGCGCGACTTCGAGAAGCGTCGCTCGTAGGCGTTGCCTACCCACGTGCGACGCACGGAGAAGCTCTCACCGCTCCAGCGGTTCTCATGCCCGCGGATGTCGGTCACGCCGGTAATCCGCAGCGTGTACTCGCTGTCGGTGGACCCGACGACCGCACCCTCAATCCGTGCGACGCCCGGCCCCATCTCCGGGCCGGCGCCCACGCGACCCACGTCGGAGAGGACGAGGGCCACGCGGGTCTCCGGCACCGGCTCGAGCGTCGGGAGCGGCGTGTAGGAATAGCACGCGGCGACCAATCCGACGAGGGGCGTTGCTCCCCACCGAGGGAGCCGGCGTTGCAGCCCCACGGCTAGTACACCCCGCCCGAGAACAGCCCGTAGTTACCGGGCCCCGCAGCGTACCTCCCACCGGCGCCGCCCACGCCGTAGAACGCCTCCCGGCGCGCGTCCATCTCCTGATAGGGCACGGCCCAGTTCAACGCGGTGTATTGCGGCAGATCGCCCCACCCCCGCCCCGCGAAGAACCACATCCCGTAACCCGTGTACGCGGTTTCCATACGGTACTCCCACTTCAGAGCGTCCCAGATGGTGCCGCACTTGGCGCGCTTGTAGGCCGCGGCCGGGTCCGGCACGCGCGGCACGCATCCGGTGCCTCCGGGGACTGCCGTGAGAGTATCAGTCAGAGTCACGCCGAGGGTATCGAGGGCCGGGAGCAGGCCTTTGCCCACGCGCGATACGTTGATCAGCTTCGCCGCTTGCGGGATGTTGTTGGTCCGAATGTATCCCTCGGCGGCGTACAGCCGGATTTCGGCCGCGGTCATGACCGGGTAGGGTCCGTTGCGAACGGCGTTGAAGAACGCGCGCGACCGGTAGAAGTCGTACTGCGAGATTCCCAGCGGATCGCCGGGCTGGTCTTCGCCCGTGGGCCGGTTCCGGAAGTAGGGCGTGGATGCGAACGGCAGCGGCGCCGTGGGGGTGGGTGAATTGGTCTGTTGTGCGGCCCGGGTGGTGCCCTGCGGCAGCCGCCGATCCGGCGTGACCACGACGAACGGCGCCCGCAACCCGGGCGCCGTGTTCAGCCAATGATCGTACCCCTTGGTCGTGTCGGCGGCTCCCGAGGTGTCCGCCATTCCGAGCCAGAACTGCGACATCTGGTGCCAGTTGGCGGAGCCGGTCGCGAAGGCCTGGATCACCCAGGAGATGTCCCAGCCAGCGGCAGGCGGCGGGAGCATCGTGATCTGCAAATCCGCAGTAATACCGGCGTTCGCCTCGGCGATGATCGCGCTCCAATTCGCCGCGACCCGCTCGGCAGCAGTGCGCGCCACGGTGACCTCGAACCGAGCCTTGTACGAGTGGCACAGTTGAATGAACTGTGCCTGCGTCACCGCGACCCCGTTGATCCAGGTAGTCGGCAACGGGAAGGCCGTGGGAGTTGCGGTGGCGATCGCGATCGCGGAATCGAGGTCCGCGAGCGCCGCCGTCATCACGTCCTGGTACCCGGACAGCGGCACGATGACCGCCGCGTCCGCCTGCGGGTTGTCGCTCTCGGTCAGGATCGAGGCCGAGTCGTAGGCGAGCGCCAAGTTGCCGAGCGCCACCCCCTGGCCGAAGCGAGCGAAGGCGCGGGCGCGCGCATCGCGGGCCGGCGAGCCCAGCGAGAGCTGCTTGAGCGCCGAAATGGCCAGGACGGACATGCGCGCGGCGCGATGCTCCACCACCCAATCGCGGTAGTTCCCCTGGTTACCGGTGGAGCCGCGGGTGTTCGGGATGCCGGTGCGCGGGATGCTGCCCCGCGGCCCCATCGCGAAGTTCGCGAGGCCGGAAACGTTCTCCATGCCCGCTACTATCAGCTGCGGCTGCAGGCCGTCGTTCGCGCCGCCATCCAGCACGCTGGCGCCGCCCAGCGTCCCCTGGTGGACGTTGGTGTAGATGTTGGAAACGAACTGCTCGAGATCGGCGGGATTGGTGAACACCCTGCTACGATCCGGCTGGTTGGAATTCGCGACTGCGAGTGGGTCGGTGCACGCCGCCAGGGCAACGACGCACAGCCCGCATGCAACATGACGAAGCTGTCTCATCGATCCCCCTAAAAGCTGGTGGTGAGCCCGACGGTGAAACTGCGCGTGTTCGGGAACGAGAACGCATCGACGGCATTGATCGCCCCCGACGCTCCTTGCCCGCCGCCGTTCCCGAGGGTGGTCGCCCCCCCCGGCTGAGGCGCGAACCCCCCGATGCCGATCTCAGGATCGAACCCGCGATAGCCGGTGATCGTGAAGAGATTGCGGCCCACGACGCTGATGCCCCAATCCCCTACACCGCCGATCTTGCCGAGGTGGTACGACACCAGCAGCTCGCGCAGCTTAGCGTAGCTCGCGTCCTCCACCGAGTAGTTGTTCGGCATCAACTGATCGTACAGGCCGCCGAGCCCGGAGAAGCCATCCACGGCCGGCGCGCGGTAGTAGTAGCCGATCGGCTTGGCCGTTTGCACGGACTTGCCCGCCTGGTCCACGTCGTGCGACAGGAAGTCGAGATGCGCCCAGTGCAGTCCCTGGTTCCACACTTGCTGACCGATGGACGCGTCGACCAGCGCGTGCACGCTGATGCGCCTCCACTGGAATTCCTGGGTGACGGCGAACCGAAAGTCGGGGAGCGCGTGGCCGAGCGCCACGACGCGAGCCGCCTGTGGGTTGTTCGGATCGCCGCGCAGTAGGATCGGCATCCCCCAGTTCATGGCCACGCCCCAGGGGCCCTGTGCGGCCGGCAGCTGCGTCTCCCACAGGTTGTTCGTGATGCCCATGCCGGGATTGTTGCCCGCGCCCACCCACACGATCCATCCCTCGTCGTTCGTCTGGAACGACTTGCCGGCGCCGCAGTCACCGTTGAAGGGCGCGGGCAGCTGGCTGCAGCTCGTCAGGAATTGATGGCCGTAAATGGTGCCGTACAGCTCACCCTCCTTGATCTGGAACATCGAGCCCGTGCCCTGCAGGATCGTGCCCTGGAAGAACGGCGGCACGCCGAGCTTCGCGACCCAGGAGCGGTTGTGATCGTAGATCACGCCCATCGACCACGACACGTCGGGCCGCTGCACGATCGGCAGGTTGAGCGTCAGCTCGTGGGAGATGTTGAGCAGCGTGCCGAGGTTCTGGTACTGGCTGCTGTATCCTGTCGACGATGACACCGTGACCGGCAGAATCTGGTTCTCGATCCGCGAGCGCGCGTACGTCGCCGTCAGGCCGAAGCGGCCGAACAGCTCCAGGTCCGCGCCCAGCTCGAGCTCGTGGTGCACCTCGGGACGCAGGTTGCGGTTGCCGAGCACCGCGAGCGCGATCACACCGTTGGTGATCGTGAACGTCTCGTATTGCGCGACAAACGGCGGCAACCCGCCGGCGGTGCCGTAGGACGCGCGGAGTTTCAGCTCGGTCACCTGCGAGAGCGGCCACCACGGCTCGCGCATGACGAGCCACGCGCCCGACGCGCGGCCGAACGTCTGCCAGCGATTCCCGGCGCCGTACAACGAGCTGCCGTCCCGCCGGATCAGACCATCGAGCTCGTACCGGTCCTTGAAGTCGAGCCCCGCGCCGGCGAACACGCCGATCCCCCGCACGCTCGTTACAGCCGAAGCGACCGCCTGATTCGCCGTCGCGTTGCCGAGCGATGTCACGCTCTTTACCGCGAGCGTATTGCCCTGACCCACTTCGATCGTGCTGTCGCGCTGCTCGTACAGATAGCGCAAGCTCGCGTGTGCCCTGAGGTCCTCGCGGAAGTCATGCCGGAACGTGGCATTCACGCTCACGTCCACGGCCTCCTGTCCGGTGGAGCCTTTGAAGATCGACCCACCATTGGTCGTGGGATTGCTGGTGGTCGTCCGGAAGCCTTTGTCGTTGAACTGCGTGAAATCCACGTTGCGGCGGTCGTACCCGGCGTCGCCCTCGAGCGTGAACCAATTCGCCGGGGTGTACTGCACGGTGAGGCCGCCGACGAAGCGATTGGTGACGTCGCTGCGCTGGGTGTTCTGCAACGAATACAGCGGGTTCTCGTTCTGCGAACCGCCGCCTTGCAGGTTGGGACGGATGTAGAGGCGGCCCAGGGTGTCCACCTGTTGCACGTTCACGATGGCGGGCACCCGGGTGAGCCGGAAGAACGCTTGGCCGCCGCCTTCCTGGTTGAGCCCATCTTGCGTGCTGCGGCTGTACGTCGTCCGCAGGCCAATGTTCCATTGCGATCCGATCGCCTGGTCGACATTGGCGCGGAACGAGTTGCGCTCGAAACCCTGGAGAAAACGGATCGCTCCCGGCTCGTACAAATTCGAGGCGCTGGCGTAGAAATGCGTCGACCCGAAGCCACCGCGCATGTCGAGGCTGTTGCTCGCGTACACATGGCGATCGACCGTCTGCGCCACGGCATTGTAATTCGTGCCCGGCCACGGGTTGATCTGAAAGCGCTCGCGCCGGGGATCGCCGGAATAGCCCGGGGCCGTCCCGGACAGGGTCGCGCCGGGATCGATCGGGAAGCCCTTGGGCGTGCCCGCGAAATCGCCCGGCTGGTTGTTGATGCGCGCCTGCTCCGCCTGATAGTTGAAGGTGGTGGCGCACAGCGGCTGCCCCGAGACGAACTGGCAGAACCGGGTCCCCGTTTCGTCCATCATCAGCGGTTGAAAGTGCGCCAGGCCAAAGTCGCGCTCGATGTCGCTCGCGCCTTCCTCGCTGCGCGCGGTGAATGCGATCCCGTCGGGCCGCCCTCGTCCGCTTTTCGTGACGATGTTGATCACACCGTTTCCGGCGCGCGCCCCGTACAGCGAGGCGCCCGCCGCGCCCTTCACCACCTCGATGCTCTCGATATCCTGCGGGTTCATGTCGGGAAGCGAGCCGTTGATGATGACGCCGTCCACGATGTAGAGCGGGTCCTGCCCGCGGCCCGTGGCGTTGATCGATGTCGGACCGCGCAACAAAACGGCCGGCTGGGAACCCGGCCGGCCGCTGTTCGACACGATGTTCCCCGCGATCTTCCCCTGCAGTTGGCGCAGCGGGTCCTCCCCTGCCACCGGCATCTTCGAGGCGTCGACGCGCGTGACGTCGAACGCGGTCTTGACCCGCTCCGTCGCCTCCTGCACGCCCGTCACGACGACGGCGTCCAACAGGTTAGGATCGGCGGCGAGCGCGAAGTCGATGGGATGCTCCCCGGGGCTGAGCGTCAGCTGTCGCGTCGCCGGCTTGTGGCCGATCGTGCGGACTCGCAGCGTCACCGTCTGGCCAGCGACGCGCGCCGCGGGGATCGGGATCGTGTAGCGGCCGTCGTTGCCCGTGTAGACACCGACGCTGAGCTCCACGATTTGCACCGTGGCGACGGCCAGCGGCTCGCCGCGGTCATCGGTGACACGACCGCTGACCACCGCCCCCCCTGCCCCCCCTCCTTGCCCGCGTGTCTCGCCCGCGCCTGCGAGCAGCAGTAGCGCGGTTGCCAGCGCGACTTCACACCAAGGCTTACGTATCACGGTCATAGGCGGAATCCTCCGATCAGCAATGAGGAGCGTGCTGCGGGGTGGACGGCGCAATTCGAGCGTGACGGGTCACGAGGCGCTCGGACGGTTGGTTTGGCTGAACTGAGTACTTCGGGGTGTTGCAAGGCTGGGGATCGCCGGACGACGCAGCAAGACGGCCACATCGGAATGCTGATGCGGTCGCTCGGGAAGGCGAGGTGTCGCTACGCGCGCAAAGACGGCGCAGCTCGAGCGTGACGGTCATAGCGCTCGGACGGTTTTAGCTGCTTGCGCTACATCGCTGCCGGGCAGTGCCCGGCAGACCTTGTTAGGGTTGGTAATACGGCACGCCGATGCCGGCGTCAAGACCGGCGTCTCTTTTCAAGCGGGCGGCAGGGCCGTACTATCTCACGGTTCCACGAGTCGCGGAGTCGCCATGGCGCTGCGGTTCCACCCCGCCTCGGTCCTGCAGGCCTCCATACCCCTGGCCGCGTTCAGCTTGTGGTCGGTCGCCCCTGCCCCCGCCCCCCTGGCCGCCCAAGGCGGCCGCGCCTCGATCACCGGGCAACTCATCAATCGCCAGTCTCGCGAGCCGGTGGGCGGTGCCCGGATCGGGCTGCTGGGGGTCGGCGCCGAGTCCGCCTCCGACTCGACCGGCCGATTCACGCACGCGGGCCTCGCGTCGGGCACGTACGTCCTGCAGGTGCGAGCGATCGGCTACACGGCGACGTCCTGGATCATCGAGCTGGGGGAAGGGGAAGTGCACAGCGACGTGTACGAGCTCGATCCTCTGCCGGTCCTGCTGGACCCGCTGCGCGTGACGCAACGGCAAAGCTTCGGGGAGGCGCGGCGCGCCGAGTTCGAGCGACGCCGTGCGGCGGGGCGCGGCTACTTCGTGACGGAAGAGCAGATCGCGCGCGAGAACCCGCGATCCCTCGGTGACTTGTTCCGCCACGTCCCCGGGGTGCGGATGCAATGCCGGGGATCGATGGCGGGGTGTACGGTACGCATGGCGCGCGCCCCGCGCGAGTGTAAACCCGATTTCATCGTAGACGGTTTCGAGGCTTCGAACTCGACCAGCCTGGACATGCCGACAATCGGCATCATCGGGATCGAGATCTACCGCACGCTGTCAGAGACCCCGGTGCAGTTCCTGCGCACCGACAATCAGTGCGGCACGATCGTCATCTGGACGCAGTCCGGCCTGCACTGAGCGGCGCGGTCGGCGGCCGCCAGCGCGCCATGATGTTGATGCCGCCGCCGTTCGTGACGCGCACCACGCCGGTTCCATCGGCGTGCATGACGAAGATGTCGGCGTTACTGTCGAAGGCAAGGTAGGCGCTGTCCGGAGACCACGACGGCAGCTCGTCGGGCACGTTGCTGTTTGTGAGCTGCACGACGCCACTACCGTCGGTGTTCATGATGTAGATCGCATAGTCGACGCCGTCGCGATCCGAGTAGAAGGCGATCTTGCTACCGTCGGGCGACCAGACCGGCCCCTCGTCGTGGGCCTGGTTCGTGGTCAGCCGGACTGGATGGCTCCCGTCGGCGTTCATCACGTAGATCTCGTCGTTGAAATCGCGGTTGGTCGCGAACGCGAGCTTCGTGCCGTCGGGCGACCACGCCGGCTGCGCGTCGAACCATTGGCCACTGGTGAGCTGCTTCACGCTGTCCCCCGTCACCGTCATCGTGAAGATGTGAGCGTAGCCGCTGTCGCGCGTGGACACGAAGACGATCTTAGTGCCGTCGGGTGACCAGGCGGGCTGTCCGTCGAATGCCGTGTCCGCCGTGAGGGCGACGAGGGCGGTGCCGTCGGCGTTCATGACGTAGACGTCGTAGTTCAGACTGTCGGGGTTGGCGCCGGTCTGGGATTGGAACGCCAGGCGCTGTCCGTCAGGCGACCACGCCGGCCACTCATCCTGGGCCAGCGAGGACGTCAGGAGCCGGACGGAGCCGTCCGCATGCATCAGATAGATGTCCGCCTGCCCGAGCCGGCGATTGCTCACGAAGGCGAGCTCGCCCGGGATTGGCACCTGCGCGGGCGGTGAGGATGAGGTGTCCTTACACGCCAAGCCTCCATACAGGCCGATTACAGCGCCCGCGGCACCCAGCCATCGCCTCATCGCCCGCTCCTGTTATGCAGATGCGAGCAACATATCCCGCGGCTTCGAAAGGGCACCGGTCTCCCTGACACGTTTCTGACAAGCCTGATGCCAACCATAGAAGTGACCCCGCCATCTGGAATAGGCGTGCGCCGAGGCCAGCGCCATATTCCTTACGGAGGGGGATAGGACCGATGACCAGGACTAGGATGGCCGCTCTCGCGCTGTTGGGTCTGTTGCCTTGGGTCCCGCGACTCGTTGCCGCGCAGCAGCCTGTCCCGGTTTCGACAACACCCCACCTCAGAGGACTCGTGAGAGATTCGTCGGGCGCCGCTGTCCCCGAGGCGGAGGTCACCGTGATCGCGGGAGGGACCGCGCGGCGGCAGGTCGCTACCGACTCCGCGGGACACTTTGAGGTCCCGGACGCTCCCGTCGGTCGGATCGCACTGGACGTACACCGCCTCGGCTACCAGGCGCGCTCGGTCGAGGTGGTCGTCGACTCCAGCCAGCGGACCTTCGTCGAGATCGTCCTTACGGCGCTTCCCGCCCAGCTGGAAGAGGTGCTCGTCAGACCCGACCCGCCCGGACGGCTCCGCGAGTTTTACCAGCACCGGCAGCAGCGGCGGTCGTTCGCCAGATTCCTGGAACTTACGGACATCCGTCGACTCGCCCCCACGAGCTCGAGCGAGCTGTTTCGGAGCGTCCCGGGAATCACGATCCGCGCCTCCTCCACGGGAGGCAACACGATACGAGTCCGCGGCTGCCAGCCGACCGTGTGGGTCGACGGGCAGCGCATTCCCGGCGCGGAACTGGACGACGTCGTCCAGCCCAACGACATCGGAGGAATCGAGTTCTACCCATCCTCTGCCGGGATCCCACCACAGTACCTGGATCCCACGAGTCGTCTCTGCGGTTCGATCCTGGTCTGGACCAGGAGCCAGTAGCACCCTTTCAGCACGACACCTCCCGGCGGCGCCGGCGCCTCACCGCCTACCGTGTGCCGCAGGTCGGCCCCGGGTAGGTCGGCGCCGCGGTGGGATTGTTGTCCCAATACATCCTGGTCGAAAACACATCCGGTCCTTGCCGGGCGATGGCCGCCGCCACGTTGTCCCCGTTGACCGACAACTCCCTGACGGAGTACTGATAACGTCGCGGCACGGTGTTCTGAACCGCGTCGGGTCCCGGCACCAGCGTCTCCGGCACGCAGGTGCGGCGCCATTCCGCCCACGCCTCCACGCCATTCGTGTAGAGGGCAATCCACTTTTGGAGGGCGATTTGGCGCAGACCCGGCGTCCCTCCTTTGTACGCGATCGCGGTGTCCGCCAGGAAGGTGCTGATGGCGGTGGCGTCGGTTACCCCCCACTGAGCCATGGAGGCCTGAATGGCTTGGTTGTACAGGGCGGCCGCGGCACCCGTGATCCAGCCGCGCTCCGCGGCCTCGGCCAAGGTGAAGGAAACCTCGGCGTACGTCATGACGAACGACGGGAACTTCGCCCCGGTCCGCGCCCCACACGTGGGACATGAGTACACGGTCGCGCCGTAGAACACTGCTCCGGGGCGCGACGAGATGGTGAAGTAGGCGGACGCGCCGGACTGGGTGAGCGCGTTAGGCATTCCCGCATAGACAGCCGGGTTCTGGACCGTTGGTTGTGCGTAAACCGGAACGCGCGGATCATTTGGCGGCAGCATCTTGTTCATGAGCGTGTTCGACATCCGGTGGTCGTCACGCGTCCGAAAGTTGACCATCCACGGGTTGTCATAGACGCCGTCGCCCGGCCAGGGGACCCGAGCATTGTCCGCGTTGGACGAATCGACCCCTCCCGGGGCGTTGATGGCGGCTTGGATCTGTGCCTGGGCAGTGGTGGGGTCCACGTTCGCCAGGCGCATGGCCAGTCTGAGGCGGAGGGAGTTGCCGAACCGCTGCCAACCTAGCGCGTTACCACTGTAGAACGGGTCTGCCGCTGCGAGCTTCGTCGCACCGGCAGGCGCGGCCGCCATCGCCGTCACGGCCGCGTCCAGATCCGCAAACAGGCCCGTGTAGATGTCCTTCTGTGCATCGTACTTGGGCGTAATTATTCCACTGTCTCCGCGCAGCGCCTCCGAGTACGGCACGTCGCCCCAGACGTCGGTGATGTAGCTGAACACCAGGCTGCGCAGGACCATAGCCGGGCCCCACAACAGCGGTTGGTTCCCCGTCTTGCCGACGTCGATGACGGCCTGGAGGTTCTTCAACTCCTGGGAATACGCGTTGATGAAATCCCCGTCCGTATCACCCGGGCCGAGACGCCGATACGCGTCCTCGTCCGGGTACTGGACTTCCGCCAGCTGTTGCGCGGTGAACTCCGGGCCGCGCAGATCCATGGCGCCGGCGCCGAGCCACCGGGTCATCGCCAGGCGCGCGGCGTTGGTGAACACCGGTCCCGGCGGCGCGGATGTGGGATTGTTGGGATCCTGATTGATGTCCGTAAGGGTATTGCTGTCGCAGGCCCCCACGCCCAACGCGAGGAGCGCCGCGATGCCGAAGAAGCGAAGCATTCCGCGTGTCATGGTCGCAGCTCCAAGGATGGGAGTCATGGAACGATCCGCAGGTTGAACCCGAAGCTCCGGGGATTGGACGGAATCATGTACTCCATGCCCTGGAAGTTGCCGTTGCTGTAGGCGAATTCCGGGTCGATGTTCGGGACGTTCTTCCACGTCAGCAGGTTCCGCCCTGTAACCGAGATGGTCGCGGACTGCGCTTTGAAGAACCAGGCCGCCCAAGCGGCGGGCAGGTCGTACGAGACGCGCAGCTCGCGGAGCTTTACGTAGCCGCCGTCGTAGACGTACGGCTCGATGATGTGAAACAGGTTCTGGTAGTAGGTCTCCGCGGTGACCGTGTCCACGTTCGGCTGCCCGGTGGTCACGTCGATACCCTTGACGACGATTCCAGGCTTATTCCAATCCGTCTCACGCCCCCGCAGGCTGCTCGCCAACGTTCCCGCGTAGTCCCCGAGGTAGTTCGTGAGGCTCACGATCTTGCCGCCGTGGCGCACGTCAAGTTGGAAGCTCACCGCGAGATTGCGGTACCGTATTTCGTTCCCCCAACCTCCGGTCCAATCCGGCTGGACGTTGCCCAGCACGGAGAAGGCGGGATCCTGCTGCGGGAGGCCCCCGGATGTGAGAATGTTACCGGCCGAGTCGCGGAGGAAGCGATTGCCGCGAATCGTGCCGTACGGCTCGCCCTTGCGCGCTTCGATGTTGACGTCGCCGAACAACCCCTGCCCGAGCACGATCGTGCTCACCCCCGGCGCCAGGTCGACGACCTCGCTGTGATTGTGGGCGAAGTTCAAGGTCGACGTCCAGGTGATCCCGCCTGGGACCTGAATCGGCGTCGCCGTGAGGAGCGCCTCGATCCCGCGATTCGAGATCTCTCCCGCATTGATGAACTTCGATGTGAAGCCTGTACTGGGCGGGATCTGGACGTTGAAGATCTGATTACGTGTCGACTTGTGGTACCAGCTGGCGTCGAGCGTGATCCGGTTCTGCAACAACACCACCTCGGCGCCGACCTCCTGCGAGGTGGTGATCTCCGGCTTCAAGTCGGCGTTCGCCAGCACGGGATTCAGCGAAAACTGCGCTTGACCGTTGAACTTGTTCGCGTTCCCGAGATAGACCGGCTGCAGCGAGTAGACCGGGGCGTCGTTACCGACGCGAGCGACCGAGGCGCGTAGCTTGATGGCGTCGAACACTCGGCTCCGGAGACTCGGGAGCGCATCGGTCAACAAGACCGACGTGTTGACCGAGGGATAGAAGTACGACCGAGCGTTCGCCGGCAGCGTGGACGACCAATCGTTGCGCCCGGTTCCCTCGACCGTCCACCAGTCGAACATCGTCACGGCCGCCGACCCGTACAGGCTGTTCACGTAGCGGCGTTCGATTCGCTGACCGATCGTCGGCGCAATGGCGGCATTGGCCGGGTTATAGATCCCCGGCACGACGATGCCGGTGGTCAGTTGGCTGTCCGCGTGGAAGTACTCGCGGCGCTGGTTGCCGCCGACAAGGGCGTTGACCTGCAGCCAATCGGTCAGGCGCCGCTCGCCCGTGACCGACAGGTCGGTGTTGTTGTCGCTGCGGTAGTCGTTCCTGAAGCGGAAGCCACCGGCGTACGCCTGGTTGATGAACGACAAGTTCCCGCGCGCGAAGTCTTCTTCGATCCCCAGTCGATAGATATCCGAGCCGGTGCGCAGGGTGGCGTTCACGCCGTCCGTGATCTTGTAGCGCGCAGCCACCGATCCAATAACCTGATCACGCCTGTCGCCGACCGGGTTCTGCTCCTGCAACCAGAAGGGGTTGTTGTGGTAGTTGTAGTTCCAATTGAACTCACGGGTCGCCGGCCCACCGTTCACCGCTCCCGTCTTGCCGGCGTAATCCGCGAGGGCGTGGAAGTCCACCTGCCGGCCCAGCCAGATGTAGTTCTCGAGCGCATTGCGACCCCAGTAGCCCGTTCCGGTGCGATTGAGCCCAGCGTTGTAGATGTACTCCACCGATCCGTCAGCGCTGAAGCGATCGCTTGGGTGGAACGTGCCACTGAGGGCTGCGGAGCGGCGCCGGAACGTGTTGTTGGGAAACACCCCGTTTACGTTGTCGCCGCCGAGTGAGACCCGCCCATAGGCCCGGTCGCTCCCGCCGCTCACGCCTACCGTACTGGTCACCGTGAGGCCCGTGCGGAAGAACACGTCCATGTTATCCGGATGCGGCACCCAGGGCGTCGCTGTGCAGCCTGGCGTCCCGGCACCGGGACTCGTGAACTGACAGATCAGCCGGCCGTCGAGCCTCGGTCCCCAGCTCTGGTCGGCGCCGTCATTCACCCCGCCGCCGGAGCCGTCCACCCACGAGAACGCGCCCCCGGCGCCCTGGCCGTACTGATTCTGCCACTCGGGAAGTATCGAGGGGCGCTCCCACGTCACGTTGGTATTCAGCTCGGTGCGCATCCGGCCGCCGCTGCTGGAGCCCTTCCTGGTCGTGATCACGACCACCCCGTTCGCGGCGCGCGAGCCGTACAGCGCCGCGGCATTGGGACCCTTCAGCACCGTCACCGACGCGATATCGTCCGGATTGAGGTCGGCGAGCACGCTTCCGTAGTCGAAGCCCGAGGCCCGATCGCCGCCACGGTCCGCGTTCGACAGGGGCACACCGTCCAGGATGAACAGCGGCTGGTTGTTCTGGGTGATGGAGTTTTGGCCGCGGATGACGATGTTGACCGACCCGCCCTGCGTCCCCGATCCCGTGATCTGAACGCCGGGCACCTTGCCCTGGATCTGCTGGATGAGGTTCTGTGCCCGCGTGGCGTTGAGCCCTTCCGCATTGAGCTGTTGGGCCGCCGTCCCCAGCTTGCTCTTCTCCACCTCTCCACCCAAGCCCGTCACGATCACGGCCGTTAGCTCGACCGCCGATGGCTCGAGCACGAAGTCCCGCTGCAGGGGGCCCCCGGCGAGCTCGATCTCAACCGAGCGTGTCACGTACCCGATCCGGCGAACGGATAACGTCACCGTACCGCCGGCGCTCGCGGGAACGGTGAACCGGTACATTCCTTGGGCGTCGGTCGTGCCGCCCACGCGCAGTGATGGAATGCTCACGCTCGCGCCCACTACCGGTGCGCCGCGAGCCGCGACCGTCACCTGTCCAGTCACAACCGTCGGCTCCTGCGCGCGCGCGACGCCAGGGATTACGCCGAGGACGATCAAGCTGCAGTTCACGAGGGAACAAACCATGAGACGGCGCATCAGACCTCCTCCCGAGCTGGGTGCACGGGTTCTCGGACCGGTGTCGGCCGGGAAGGAACGCCGACGCGCCGAGCCAGCCCTAGGCCGGGCGGCGCGGAGCGACCTTCGAGTCCGTCATCTGGAATAGCACCGCTGCTCAACGGCTGGGGAGAGCATGACGGTGCCAGGTGGGGCCCGAAACTACCGCCCCTGTACCCGCCCCGCTAGGGTGGGAGGCGCGTTGCAGTCGGCTACTTTGAGAAATCCACCTTCGGCGCCTGTGCCGCGCCCGGCGTCTGCAGCTCGAAATACTCCCGCGGCCCCTTGCCGATCAGCTTGGCCGTAAGGACTTGTGGGAAGCGCCGGATATAGGCGTTATAGCGGTTCACGGCATCGTTATAGTCCTGCCGCGCCACGGCGATACGGTTCTCCGTGCCCTCGAGCTGGTCCTGCAGCGCGCGGAAATTCTCGTTGGACTTGAGCTGCGGGTAATTCTCGGCGATCGCGAGCAGGCGGCCCAGTGGGGCCGTGAGCGCGGCGTTCGCTTCCGCCATTTGCTGCAGGTTGCCTCCCTGCACCGCCCCGGCGAGCTTGGCGCGGGCCTCCGCGACTTCCGTGAAGACCGTCTGTTCCTGCTTCGCGTACCCTTTCACCGTCTCGACGAGATTCGGAATCAGGTCGGCGCGCCGCTGCAGCTGCACCTTGATCTGCGACGCGGCGGCATTCACCTGCTCGTCGTACGTCTGAATGGTGTTGTAGCCGCAGCCGGCCGCGACCACCACCAAGCCCGCCAGCACGACAGACCGCTTGAGTGCGTTCACAGGTAACGTCCTCTCCTTTATGCGAGATCGTTCACGTACGCGGCGGTGCGCGCCACCGCCGCGAGGTACGCTGGCACGAGCGGATCGCGCCGCGCGAGTCGCAGCGCCGGCCCGCCTCCCGCGTGCCGCACCAGGGGCGTCAGACCCTCGGCGGGGAAGCCGATCACCGCCGCGGCGCTCCGGACGAGCTCTTCGGGCACCCTCGGCGCCGGCCGCCCGGCGAGCCGCAGCACGGCGCGCAGCATCGTAAGGAAGCCGGCGGCGCTCCCTACGACGGCGCGGGCAAGCTGTTTCGGGTCGTCAGCGAGCGCCGCGTACGCCTGCCGCAGCCGCACCAGCTTGCCCATCAGCTCGCCCTCGAGCTGGCGTCGCACGTCGCTCCGCTCGACGCGGATGCCGGACCACGGGTCGCGCCCGGCGAGCACCCGATGATGCTCCCGCATGTCCTCGTACTCGATGGCGAATACGTCGGCCGAGCTGCGCCATTCCCGCTCCGTGAAGATCAGCGGAGCGGGATGGCCGGCCCGTCGCCACTCCTTCAGGGCGGGCGCGACGGCGGCGAAGAGCGCATCGTCCACGGCGTCGCAGATCAGCAGCGTGTTCACATCTGAGCGCTCTGGGACGGACGTT
The DNA here is from genome assembly GCA_035280265.1 of Gemmatimonadales bacterium. Taxonomy (GTDB): domain Bacteria; phylum Gemmatimonadota; class Gemmatimonadetes; order Gemmatimonadales; family GWC2-71-9; genus AG41. The sequence continues at coordinate 15,754 of DATEGE010000195.1, forward strand.
CCGCGGGCGGCGGATCCGTACAAGACCAACGACACGAGCCGCGCACCCAGCGCCTGGGCGACTGCGGAGCCGAGCGATTCGATGGTCACTCTTGCCGCCACTAGAAGCTCCTTCCCCCCCCGCCGCCGGAAAAGCCACCGCCGCCCCCGA
>DATEGE010000196.1:0-24776 GCA_035280265.1 Gemmatimonadales bacterium
GCGCGGTGCCGACGCGGGCCGCAAACGCGCCGCGGAGACGCTGGCGCGGGAGGAGCCGCGCTGGAACGAGTGGGTCGCCCGCCGCGAGCGGACGCTGTCGCTGGACGGCGAGCGTCGCATGGCGGAGCAGGCCGTGGTGGCGGCACGTCAGGAATTCCAGCGACTCGACAAGGAGCTCGCGGACGCGCTCGGCGCCCGCGAACAGCTGCGCCAGCTCGAGGCCGAGCTCAAGCCGGTGGCGCGGCTGAAAAATGAGATCGTGGAGCTCGAGCGGCTGCAGGCGGAAGCGGCGGCCCGGCGCGCGGATCAAGCGCAACTCGTCGAGCTCGGGCGCGCCGCGGCCACACTGGAGCGTCGCGTCGCGGCGCTGGGGGACGTGGCCGAGGCGCTCGCTCGGGCGGAGCAGGCGGCGCGCGGACTGCAGGAACGCCTGGAGGCGGCGGAGCGCGCCGCCGAGCAGGAGCGCACGACGTGGGTGCGCGACCGCCAGTACGCGGAGACGAAACGCACGGAGCTGCTCAAGCTGTACGAGGAGCTGAAGGACCAGCGCGACCAGATCGTGAAGCTGGGCCCGCAGGGAACCTGCCCCACGTGCAAGCGGCCGCTGGGGGCGGAGTACGCGACGGTGCTCGCGCTGCTCGACTCACAGCTCGAAGTCATCACCGGGGATGGCAAGTACTTTCGGCAGCGGCTGGAGCAGCTGGCGCAGGCGCCCGCCAAGCTGGTCGACGCGGAGGCGGAGCGCGATCGCGTGCTCGAGGACAGCCGTCGCGCCAGCGCGCGCGCCGGCGAGCTGCGCGCGCAGGTCGAAGAGCGCGAGCGCACCACCGGGGAACTGGCGGAGGCGCGGCGCCGTGCGGCCGAGTTGCAGCGTCGCATCGCGGCTCGCCCGGCCGGGTACGACGCCGCGCGCCACGATGCCGTACGAGCGGAGCTCGCCAAACGCGAGCCGATCGCCTTGGAGGCGGCTACGCTGGAGGAGCGCGCGCGACGCGCCGAGAGCCTGGTGAAGGAAGCGGAGCGCGCCGAGCAGCAGCTTTCGGCCGGAGAGCGCCGAGTGCGCGAGCTCACCGACGCGGTCCGCGCCGAGGGATTCTCGGACCGCGAGTACCTGCTGGCGAAAGACCACTACGAGCGCGCGCTGGGCTCGCTGCGCGAAGCGGAGCTGGCGCTGGTCGAAGCCCGCGGCGAGCTCAACCGCGCCGAGGACGATGTGCGAGAGGCCCAGCGGCGCGAGGCGGAGCGGGCGCAGCGCGAGCGTCACATCGCCGACCTCAAGGCCCGCCAGCGCCTCCACAACGAGCTCGACCGGGCGTTCTCCGACCTGCGCGGCGAGCTGAACGCGCGCATGCGCCCCGAGATCGCGGAGCTGGCGTCCGGCTTCCTGGCCGACCTCACCGACGGCCGCTACGATGAGCTCGAGATCACGGAGGACTATACCGTCACCGTTCTCGAGGGCGGTGTGCCGAAGCCGGTGATCTCGGGTGGCGAGGAAGACCTCGCGAGCCTGGTGTTACGCCTCGCCATATCCCAGATGATCGCGGAGCGCGCGGGGCAGCCCCTGTCCCTGCTCGTGCTGGACGAAGTCTTCGGGTCGCTGGACGAGGCGCGACGGCTGCACGTGGTGGGCCTGCTGCGCCGGTTGGCGGATCGCTTTCCCCAGGTCATCTTGATCACGCACATCGAGCAGGTACGGGAGGGTCTCGATCGGGTGATTCGCGTCGATTACGACCCGGCGCGCGGCACGAGCGTCGTCCGGGACGACACCGCCACCCTGGGAGCTGCCGATGCGGGCGTGGCTGCCTGAACGCCAGGTCTTCGGCCCCGAGCGCGCCGCGGAGCGCGACATCGAGGGACTGAACCAAGTGTTCGCCGACGCGTTCACCGATCGTTACCGGCGCGACGGTTTGACGGGCGTGCGCGTGCCGTACCTGAACCCTCAGGTGTGGCGCTACGCGCTGCTCGACGCCGGCGCCGGCGCCATGTTGTGGCGTGACGAAGCGGGACACATCGCCGCCTTCAACGTGGCGCATCGCTCCGGGACAGAGGGGTGGATGGGCCCGCTCGCGGTGCGGCCGGACCGGCAGGGCGCCGGCGTGGGGAAAGCGATCGTGCGTACGGCCGCGGACTGGCTGCTCGAGCAAGGGGTGACCACGCTCGGCCTCGAGACGATGCCGCGGACCGTCGAGAACATCGGCTTCTACGCGCGCCTCGGCTTCGTGCCGGGGCGGCTCACCGTGACGCTCACCAACGATATCGCGACGCGCGGCCATGCGCCGCCGACCCTCCTGTCGCAGCGCAAGGGCACCACGGGCGGCGACACGCTGGCGGCCGTCCGGCGGCTCGTCGCTACGCTCGCTCCCGGGTACGACTTCACGCGCGAGATCCTGCTCACCGCGGAGCTCGGCTTGGGCGACACGTCCTTGGTGGAGGGCGACGACGGGGTCGATGCGTTGGTGCTGTGGCACGCGGCCCCGTTGGCGGAAGGCCGGCCGAAAGATGAGGTACGTGTCCTCAAGCTCGCGGCCCATGATGAGCGCGCCTTCGACGCCGCCGTGTCGGCCACGGAGGCAGCGGCCGCCCGCGCCGGGATCCGCCGCGTCGCCGTTCGCTGCCAGACCCGCTTCGATGCGGCGTTCCGTCGCTTGGTGGCGCGCGGCTATCGGGTTCGCTGGACCGACTTGCGGATGAACTACGAAGGATACGCCGAGCCGCACCCCGCGCAGGGCGTCCTGTTTTCGAATTGGGAGATCTGAACCGACCGTCATCGTCTGGGGTCCCGTTTTGAAGCATACGGGATCCCGTGCGCTTGCGCGGGGAGATGGAATCGCCAATCATGGAGCGCGCCCAACCCCGAACATTTCCTGTTGGAGGGAGGCCGCTTCATGAACCGGGTTCTGCAGCTGGTCTTTGCGGTCGTGGTCGCGTCACAGGTGACCGTCGCGACGGCGGTGGCCCAAACCGCGCACTTGGGGCTTGGCGGCGGCCTGATCGCGCCGCTGAGCGACTACAAAAACGTCGATAACGCCGGCTGGCATGTGCTGGGGAAGGTGGACTTCGCGATTCCATTGTCGCCAGTGAGCGTTCGCGTCGATGCCTTATTTGGACAGACGAAGCACAAGGATGTCGGTGGGACGCCCGTGGACGGAAAGACGCAGCTCATCGGCGGTCTCGTCAACCTCGTCTACAAGATCCCCGTGCCGGCGCCCATCGTGAAGCCGTACCTGATCGGGGGCGGCGGCATCTACAACGTGAAGACGACGCTTCCGGGCGCAGTCCCGCCGGTGGACACCTCGGAGACCAAGTTCACATGGGACCTAGGGGCGGGTGCGACGTTCGGTGCCGGTCCCGCGAAGTTCTTCGTCGAGGCGCGGTATGTGACCATTCAAGAGAGTGGAGGCAGCACGAAGTTCATCCCCGTAACGGCTGGCCTGTCGTTCGGCGGGAAGTGAATTGACGTAGCACCACGTAGCGGCGTCGTCCCGATCTCGGGCGACGCCACTCGTGTTTCAGGACAGGAACTTCGGCGCCCCGACGAGGATGCGGCGCGCCATCAGAATCACGCCGATGGCATACAGCAGCTGCACCGGTCCACTGCCGTTGTGGAGCCCGAACACCAGCACGGCCCACAGCACGAGGAGCGCGATTGCCGTAACGAGCGTCACATTCATGTCAATCCCCGACGATTTCGCGTGACGTGTGTGCGTGACGAAGTCGCTTGACGTTCTTGGTGCACGCAGTATTGTAGTTGCAGGGACGGGGAGAAGCATTATTGAGCCAACATGCTCGATCGTGGACCCAGATACTGTGACTGATGTCAGGCCCCCGCGCGGGGAAGACAGACGCCATGGTGAGGGACCAGTCATTACGTTCGGGCTTCAATAATCCTCTCCGTTCCTGTCGCACTGGTCGGCCGGCTCGTGTTACAGCGACGCCGGCCGATCGCTTTTGGGTCTTCCGCGCACGGTCTCCCAAAAATACCTCGGCGCCAGCAACGCCTTCCGTCGCAGCACGAGCTCACCCAGGAGCACGGCCATCCACACGACGTACGCGATGGCGACCCCGTTGCGCAGGCTCGGTTGCAGGAACTGCACGAGCCAGAGGACGAACAACACGGTCGCGTTGCGCCAGTCGAACTCCATATCGGCGAGCACCAGCAGCGCGAGCCCCGACTGCAGCAGCGTCAGCAGGATCTCGGCCCGCTGCGCGTCATCGAAGTGGAAGTCGAGCCACACGCCATGGTGCCGCAGGCTCGAGTAGCCGTACACCAGCGGAATCATCGCGGCGAGCACCGTCCACTGGTTGATGTTGCTCGACATCAGGTTCATCAGCGCCATCGGGGCGTGCGTAACCCGGCGGGCCCAGTAGAACGCGGACACCTTTTCGGGGAACTCGGAGAGAAACGGCGCCACCCACTGCACCAGAACGAACTGGCTCACGCCGAGCAGTCCCGCCACCGCGAGCATCGATTCGAGAAATGGGTGCGCCGCGAGGTAGAGCAGGGTGCCGCCGCCAGCGAACAAGGCGGCGATGGCCAATGGCCGGCGCCAGCCGGGCTGACGGTAGGCCCAGCGGGAGACGGCGGGGGCGTCGGCGAGATTCTCGACGCCGTGCGCCGGATTCTTGAACAGCACCCACAGGTAGGCGAGGTAGAGGGCGATGAGGACCACCGCATCCACCCAGCTGAACCCGCCTTTCCATAGGATCCAGCCGAAGTAGAGGAGCGGCGGCACGAGACCGACGATCTCGACGGCGTGCTCGCGCTCGAGCCGGATGGTAGGCAGCCGCGCGCTCACGGTTCGGGGACGCGACGCGAGGAACACGAAATAGATCATGGGCCAGCCGAGGCCCAGCAGCAGGCGAATCGCGCCGGTGAGGTTGGCGATGGCGAGATGCGCTCGCTGGGGCTCCCGCCCCGCGTCCCACGCGATCACCGCCTCCACCGCGAACTCGGGGAGGGTCTGCAGCCACGCGAGGATCGCGAGCGCGAGACCCTGCGAGATGAGGAACTGCGCCGCCTCCGCGCCCCACGCGACGAGGAAAGCGGAGAACAAAATGCTCGGAAACGTCCACAGCGCGGACAGCGCGGAGCCTCCCGCCGCGGACAAAAAAGCGAGTACCTTTAGTTTCACGTGCGCCGAAGATAGTCCTGCCCGGGAGGCCCAACAAGCATGGCACGCGAAAAGATTAAGTACGCGCACACCGAGCCGCTGCCCGCAGAGCCTTCGCGCTTCGAGTCCCTGGTGCGGGAGATACTCGTGCAGCTCAGCGAGGATCCGACGCGCGAGGGTCTGCGGCAGACGCCCGCCCGGGTGGAGGCGTCCCTCAAGTGGCTCACGCGCGGGTACCAGATGTCGGTCCCCGACGTGATCGGCGATGCCCTGTACAGCGAGCGCCACGAGAATCTCGTGTGCGTGCGCGACATCGAGATCTACTCGCTCTGCGAGCACCACATGCTTCCGTTCTTCGGGCGGGCGCACGTCGCCTACCTGCCGAACGGCCGGCTGGTGGGCCTCTCGAAGATCCCACGTGTGATCGAGGTGTTCGCGCGCCGCCTCCAGGTGCAAGAGCGGCTCACCGATCAGGTGGCGGACGCCCTGATGGATGTGCTCGACCCCCGAGGCGTCGGGGTCGTGATCGAGGCATATCACCTCTGCATGATGATGCGCGGCGTGGAGAAGCAGAACTCCAAGACGGTCACCAGCGCGCTGCGCGGCGCCCTGCTCCAGGACGCGAAGACCCGCGACGAGTTCCTGCGGCTGGTATACAGCCGGGGCTCGGAGTGAGCGCGGCGCCGCTCGCCGCCAAGCTCGCCCTCGTCACTGGAGCGTCGCGCGGCATCGGCCTCGCCATAGCGGTGGCCCTGCGCGACGCCGGCGCCCACGTGGTGCGGTTGGCCCGGACCTTCACCGAGCGCACGAGCGACGGCTGGACCGACCTGCGCTGCGACGTGGCCGATCCGGCGGCCGTGGAGCACGCGGTGGAGCGGGTGGTCCGGGAGCGCGGCGCGCCGGAGATCGTGGTGAACAACGCCGGGGTCTTTTTCATCAAGCCCGTAGAGGAGACCACTCCCGACGACTTCTCCCGAACGATCGCCGTCAATCTCACCGCCGCGTTTCTGGTGGTGCGCGCGCTGGTGCCCCATCTGGTGCGCCGCGGCAGCGGTCACTTCGTGACCGTGGGGTCCGTGTCGGACCACGTGCCGTATACGGGGTCGACCGCTTACGCGGCGAGCAAGTACGGGTTGCGGGGCATGCACGAGGTGCTGCGTGCCGAGCTGTCGCGCACCGGGGTTCGCACCACGATCGTCTCGCCCGGACCGGTCAACACCCCGATCTGGGACCCGGTCGACCCGGACGCGAAGCCGGGATTCACCAAGCGCAGCGCGATGATGGCACCCGAAGACGTCGCGGACGCGGTATTGTTCGCGGTGACGCGCCCCGCGCGGGTGGACGTCACGGAGATTCGCTTGATGCCCACCGTGTATACGGCGAGGGGGTGAGAAAAGTGCGGAACGCGGAAGGCGGAACGTGGAACAGTAGGGGGAAGTTCGACGATCGCTGCTATGATCGAAGCTCACTCGCCTGTTCCGCGTTTTGTGCCGCCCTTCTCCTCCTCGGCGGGCGGCACCTCACTTCCCAGTCTCTCCCCCCCCTCCCTGACACCACCGGCGTCGGCGTCCACGTCCTCGCGATCGCGCGCGCCCCCGCGCCCGATAACTCGATCTGGGTGGGCACCTACGGGGAGGGCATCTTCGTGCTCCACCGAGGAGCGGGGAGCTGGGAGCAGCTGAAGCACTCGGCGGACACGGCGGCGCACTCGATCTCCTTCGACTTCGTGCACGCCTTCGCGTTCGGGCCGGCGGGCGAAGTCTGGTACGGCACGGTCGGCAACGGGTGGGGGCTGTCGACCGACGGCGGCAAGAGTTGGACGAACTGGGAGTTCAAGCAGCTGGGCCCGGAGTGGCAGTACGTCACGCCCAACGGGATCGTGACGCACGGCGACACCGTGTACGTGGCGACGGCCGACGGGATCAAGCTGTCGTGGGACCGCGGCGCGACGTGGGCGGAGATCACCGATTCGGCCGGCTCCACTTCCATTGCCCGACCGTGGGGGCTGATTGGCAACCAATACGTCTTGGCGCTGGCCCGGGCCGCGAACGGCACCCTCTGGGTGGGCCATCTCCGTGGCCTCGCCCGCTCCAGCGACGGCGGCCGCACCTGGACCGAGTATCCCACGCCCACGGCGTGCCCGCGCGTCGAGTGCGTCGACCGCGTGCGCGCGCTCGCGCCGGACTCGGGCGGCCTCGTCTGGGTGGGAACGGAGCGGGGGTTGTACCGGCTCGACCCGGCCCGCGCCGCCTGGCTGGACAAGAAGGGCCGACCCACCTGTCCCGTCGCGCCGATCGTCAAGGGATGTCGGACGGATACACCGCCCGTGGCGGCGCTGGCCGGCGCGGGCGCGGGCCGCGCGTACGCGGCTACGCGCGACGGCGTGTACGCGGAGGACGGCGACGTACTCAATGTGTGCGACATCGACCGCGCCGTCACCGCGCTGCTCATGCTCTCGCCGGGGACGTACGCGGCGGGACGATCCTCGGGTCTCGGGACGTGCCGCGTCGCGCAGGGCCTGACCCTCGTGGGCGTCACGTACCAGGAGCGACCCGACACGGACGCGAGCGGCACGCGCCATTCGTGGTTCGAGCGGCCCATCGCGCCCGCGGACCAGCCGTACATCGATCAGACGTACCGCTTCGGCTCCACGATGGGCGGCACCTTCCAGCAGCATCAGGGCGTTGAGTTCAACAACCCCGACGGCACGGAGGTGCACGCGATCGGCGACGGCGTGGTCGTCTACGCCGGTCCCGCGGAGCAGGGGTCGAATACGGTGGCGATCCGCCACGACCGGCGCTTCAAGAAGCTGATCTTGTACTCGACGTACTACCACAATGCCAAGCTGCTCGTAGCCGTGGGCCAGCGGGTCCGGGCCGGAGACGTGATCGCCCTGGTCGGCAATACCGGGCGCGCCACCAACGACCACCTGCATCTGGAAGTCCACGCCGCGCCGTTCGATTCGGTGCCGCTGGTAGTGGATCCCAGCGAGCGGTTCCCGAAGTACACCGTGAACCCGGAGCTGTGGATCCGCCCGCTCCCCGGGACGGGGATCGTGGCCGGGCGGGTGTGGGACGAGCAGGGCCAACCGGCGCAGCAGGTGCGGGTGTACGGGCTCATCAAGGCGGAGCCGCAGGAAACGCCGTACGCGTACGCCGAGACATACGGCGAGCACAATCACCCCGATCCCGCCTACGGCGAGCACTTTGCGGTGGGAGACATCGAGCCGGGAGACTACACGCTCGTCGTGGTGGTCGCCGGCAAGCGGATGACGCGCCGGGTGCGCGTCGCCGCCGGTCGAGTGACATGGGTGGAATTCGGATCCCGTGCACATTGAGCTGACGGAGATGCTGCGCTGCCCCGAGCCCCACCGGGAGGCGCATCTGGTGGTCTCGACGGGCGAGATGCTGGGACGGATGGTGCGGTCGGGGATCCTCGGGTGTCCGGTCTGTCGGCGCGAGTTCCCGATCGTGAGAGGAGTGGTGCACTTTTCAGGAAGCAGGGAGGAGGGAGCGGGCGCTCCCCCCGCAACGTCAAGTACCGCTCCCCGCTCCCCGCTCCCTGTCGATTCCGAGACGCTCCAGGCGCTCCTCGATCTCTCCGGCCCCGGCGGCTACGTCGTGCTGGTCGGCGCCGCCGCGCGTCACGCGGTAGGACTCGCAGGGACGATGGGGGGCATCCACTTCGTGGCCATCAACGCGCCGCGCGACGTTGAGGAGCTCCCGGTGCTCAGTTTGCTGGAGTGCGACGCGATGGTTCCGCTGCGGCAGACCATGGCCCGGGCGGTCGTGGTTGGGCCCGACCGCGTGGACGCGGTGTGGCTGGACGAAGCGCGACGCGTCCTGCTCCCGGGCCGTCGGTTGGTCGTCGAGAGCGACCGAGCGGTCCCGCCCGCGGGTATCGCGCGGGTGGCCCTGGGCCAGGGCCTGTTTGTGGGCGAGCGACGCTGATCAGCCTTCGATCGAGGCGCTGGTCGGATCAGCGTCGCGGTACGCCTGACCGATCAGGTCTTTGTAGTTCTTCTCGACCTGGCGCCGCTTGACCTTGAGCGACGGCGTCAGCTCGCCGGACTCGATCGTGAAGTCCCGCTCGATCAGCAAGACCTTCTTGGGCATCTCGAACTTCGCGAGGTCGCGCAGCCCGCCCATCACTTCGCGCTCCATCTTCGCCTTCACATCGGGCAGCGCGGTCAGCTCGGACGGCGACACGGCGGTGAGATTCCGCTCCTTCGCCCAGCGCCGCAGCTCATCGAAGTTGGGCACCACGAGGATGATCGGAAACTTGCGCTGGTCGCCGAGCACGACCGCGTTCGCCACGAACTTGTTCATCCGCACCATGTTCTCGATCGGCTGCGGCGCGACGAACTTGCCGCCCGCGGTCTTGATCAAGTCCTTCTTCCGATCGGTGATCTTCAGGTAGCCGTCTCCGTCGAGCTCGCCCACGTCGCCGGTGTGGAACCAGCCGTCGGCGTCGATCGCCTCGCGCGTTTCCGCCGGCTTGTTGTAATAGCCCCGCATGATGTTGGGGCCCTTGGCGAGGATCTCGTGGTCGGAGGCGAGCTTGATCTGGACGCCCGGGATCGGCTTGCCGACGGTCCCGAACCGCGGCCGCTCCAACGGGTTCAGCGTCAGGACCGGCGACGTCTCCGTGAGGCCGTATCCCTCGATCACCGGCAGCCGGGCGCTGAAGAAGAAGCGCGCGATCTCGGCGGAGAGCGGCGCGCTGCCTGAGACGAACAGCTTGATCCGCCCGCCGGTGCGGGCCCGCAGCTTCGCGAACACCAGACGGTCGGCGATCGCGTGGCTCAGCCTGAGGCCCAGGGGGATCCCGATCCCTCCCAGCCGGTGCGCCGTCCACCGTTCGCCGACGCGCTTGGCCCATTGGAAGATGGTGCGCTTGACCGCGCCGCCCGTGAGCGCGTTCTCGAGCACCCGCGCGTAGACCTTCTCGTACACCCGCGGCACGGCCACCACGATCGTTGGACGCACCTCCAGCAGGTTCTGGGCGAACGCCTCGATCGATTCGGCGTAGTTGATCGTGACGCCCACGTGCAAGAAGTAGTACTCCACCATGCGCTCGAGGATGTGCGACAACGGGAGCAGGGCGAGACAGTTGTCGTGCTCACTGACCCGGAGCGTTTGCACGGAGTCGCGCACGTTGGAGCAGATGTTGTCGTGGGTCAGCATCACACCCTTCGGCTCTCCCGTAGTCCCCGACGTGTAGATCAGGGTCGCGAGGTCTCCGGGCTTGACGCTGAGCGCGTCCTGTTTGAAGCGCGGGTACTTGGCGGCGGCCGCCTGGCCGCGCGCCTCGAGCTCGGCCAGGGTGACGACGCCGTCGCCGCCGGCGGCCCCGTCGAACACGATCACATGGCGGAGCGAGGGGAGATTGGCGCGCACGGCGCGGATCTTCCCGACTTGCTCCGCCGTGGAGCAGAAGACGGCTGCGGCACCCGAGTCCCGCAGGATGTACTCGACCTGCGCGGCGGGGAGCGTGGGGTAAATCGGCACGTCCGTGGCGCGGGCGCAGAGGCATGCATAATCGGCCAGGGCCCACTCGAGCCGTGTCTCGGCGAGGATCGAGACCTTGTCGCCGGCGGCCAGCCCCAGCTCGCGTAATCCGAGCGAGAGCGCCTGCACTCGGGTCGCGGCCGCTCGGTGCGTAACGTCGCGCCATGCGCCGTCCACCTTGTGGCGGAACGCCGCCGGGTGCCCGCCGTACCGATCCACTGCGTCGAACAGCAACTCCGTCAGCGTGCGGACGCTCATGGCTGGAATCTCACGACGAACGTCACGGGTGAACCCGGAACGGTTGTGCCAACGGCGCGTCGCGCGCTCGCCGTCACGACCACGCTGTCGGGCTTGGGACCGGGTAAGAGTCGCACCTTGACCGCTGACACGCCCACGGTACCGGTAGCGACGGTGTCCTTGGTCACGATGGTGCGGGCCGTATCGGTGGTGACCAGGGTGACGGATCCCGGGGTGACGGGAGACGTGATGGTAAATACGATCGGACGACGTGGGAGGGGGACCGTCAACGAATCCCCGCCGCTCGCCGATGCGATCGTGTCCGCCAGCTCCACCTGTAGCGAGTCGGAGAGCGAATCGGGCAGCATCACGGTATCCGCGGTCGCGCCGACCGGGAACAGCGTGTCGGCAGCAGCCAGGGTCAGTATCGCAATCGGATTGCTCACGAGGGTCGCCGCTCGGACCAACAGTCGACCCGGCGTGCTGCCCGGATGGTTCACGACCGTCTTACCGGTGGTACTGTCGCGCACCGTGAGAATGGCGGTGTCGAGCGTTGCCCACACGAACACGGTTCCGGGCACCGAGTCGCCATGACCGTCCAGCAGACGGGCGTGTGGCACGAGTGTGTCGTACTCTTCGAGACTGTCCGGCGCCGTGATCTCGAGCTCCAGCACGCGGCTCAACTCCGGCGGACTGAAGATCCCGCAAGCCAAAGGCGCCGCGAGCATGAGCATGACGAACCCGGCCACACCGGCCCGGCCCCACGGTTGGGGCCGGCGGGTCAGGGCGCCTCCGCCGCCGCCGCCTGGGTCGGCCCCGCGGCGCCGAGGTCGCGCAAGGCCAGGTTGGCGTGCTCGATCCACCTCTGTGCGTCGGGGCCCTTCGGCGGGTGCGTCAGGAACTCGCGGAGATGTTGCGCCGCCCCATCCGGATCCCCGCGCTTGAGCAACAGGAACGCGAGCCCGTAATGCGCGCCCGCCAGCTCACGATCGAGCTCGAGGGCCCGCCGATAGTGGCGAATCGCCTCATCCACGCGGCGCGTCTTGGTGAACGCAATCGCCATGTTTTGCAGAATGCGCGCGTCGTTGGGATGGTCACGCAGGGCCAAGCGGTAGGACGTGAGCGCCGCTTCGTAGTCGCCTTGACGCTCGAGTGCGAGCGCCTCGTTCAGGTAATCGAGGCGCTGGGGTGTGAGATCGTCCGCGGCCGAGCCGCCCAACAGGCGGCGCCAGAAACCCATGCGCCGAAAATAGCTTGCGGCGTCGTGACTTTGCAATGTAGCTTCTCACCCCATGCCCGCCGCGCCCCGCACCCCGTTACCCCACACCCCGACGACGGTTCGCAAGTCGCCGCACGGCGTTCTCGAAGTCGATTGGCCGTTGTTCGGCGAGATGTGCCGGGCGCTGGCGCTCAAAGTGTTCCGCGACTACGACCCCGACGTCGTGATCGGGATCGCGCGCGCCGGCGTGATCCCGGGCGCCGTGGTCGCGAGCATCCTGCAGCGAGACTTCGCGTCCATGGCCATCACGCGAACGGAGACGGGCGGCCGGCCGGTGGTCATCGCCGGGCCGCCCCGCATCGTCTCCGGCCGCGCGGTGCTGATCGTCGACGAGACGTGCGACACCGGTGCCACGATGAAGCTGGCACTCAACGCCGTCCGGGAGCTGAAACCCGCGGCCGTGAAGACCGCCGTGTCGTTCCGGACCGGGCCGTACCAGCCGGACTTCTACGCGCTGCAGACCGAGAACTTCATCATCCTCCCCTGGGACCGCGAAGTGATCATCGACGGGCAGATCGTCGTGCGGCCCGACTACGCGGCGAAGCTCAAGGAACTCGGAGGTTGATCGACCGCCTCACCACGGCGCTGAAGCGCTCCCCCGCCGAGTACACGGAAATCCGCATCGAACGCAGCTGGAGTACCGCCGTGACGTTTCGGGGGCGGCGACTGGAATCCGCGACCGCGAGTGAAGATCAAGGCGGGTGCGTGCGCGCGCTGTCTCGGGGCTGCGGATGGGGCGTGGCGTCGTTCACGTCGCTCGACCGGCTCGACGCCATGGTCGCGCGCGCCGCCGAGCTGTCACGCGCGGTGCCGGTGGACCCGCCGATCCGTCTCGCCGACGTCCCCGCCCAACACGCCGACGCGGTGCTCGACCTGGATGGCGACGTGCGCGGCGTTCCCCTGGCGGAAAAGAAGCGCCTGCTCGAGGCGTACAACGGCGCGATGCTCGCGGTGAGCGACCGCGTCGTCGACACGCTCGCCCTCTACCGCGACGAGGTGAGTGAGTATTGGTACGTGAACTCGCAGGGAACCGTCCTGCACGAGCTGCGGCCCGAGGTCACGCTCTCGGGCACGGCCGTGGCGCGGCGCGACGGCACTATTGAAAAGGGGCTCGAGTCGATCGGGCTGCGCCGCGGCTGGACGTCGGTGCAGCACCGCGAGCCGGGGTTCCGCGAGGCGGCGGAGCGGGCTGTCGCGCTGCTCGATGCCCCGATGGTGCGGGGGGGCGCCTATCCCGTCATCCTCGACCCGGAGCTCGCCGGAGTGTTCATCCACGAGGCGTTCGGACATCTCTCTGAGGCGGACTTCGTCTACGAAAACCCCCAAGCGCGCGAGATGATGACGCTCGGTCGCCGGTTCGGGAAGCCCGTCCTCAACGTGGGGGACAACGGCGCCGCCCCCGGCCTGCGCGGCACGCTGCCGTTCGACGACGAGGGCACACCCACGCAAGACACACCGCTGATCAAGGAAGGCATCCTGGTCGGGCGCCTGCATTCCCGCGAGACCGCCGCGGCGATGGGCGAGCGGCCCACCGGCAACGCGCGCGCGATCTCGTTCCGCCATCCACCGATCGTACGCATGACCAACACCTATATCGGGAACGGCCGCGGTGGCCTCGACGACTTGATCCGGGACGTGCGACTCGGCATCTACGCCTGCGGCGCGTTCGGCGGCCAGACGATGCTCGAGAACTTCTCGTTCACGGCGGCGTACGGGCGCATGATTCGCGACGGTCAGCTCGCCGAGCTCGTCAAGGACGTCGTGCTCGCGGGCAACCTGTTCCAGACGCTCGACCGGATCGACCACTTGGCCGGCGACTTCCGCTGGAACCAAATGGGCGGCGGCTGCGGCAAAGGCGGCCAATCGCCCCTCCCGGTCACGGAGGGCGCGCCGCACGTGCGGATCGAGGAAGCGCTGATCGGCGGCGACGTCTCATCGTGATCGAGGCGCTGCTGGAGCTGGCCCGGCGCCGCGCGGACGGCGGCGCCGATGCGCTGTGGCGCCGGGTCGAGCGGACGTCGGTGGCGTTCGAGTGGGGACGGCTCAAGGCCGCGGGGGCGACCGAGGAAGCCGGCGCGAATCTTCGTGTCCGCCATCGCGGGCGGGTGGGCGTCGCGGGAACCACGGTGGTGGGGTCTGATCTAGGGGCGCAGCATGCTGCGCCCCTCGTGGGTCGGGCATTGGCATCCGCCGCCCTGGGCGATGAGGTCGAGCTCGCATTCCCCGGTCGCGCCCCCGTCACTCAGCCGCTGACCTTCTTCCCACGCGCGGCCGACGCCGGCCTCGACGCGCTGATCGCCATCGGGCGCTCCTTGTTCGAGCGCCTGGAGCGCGAGGGGTGCCGCGTGAACGTCGCCGTCGAGCGCGAGGTCGCGGACACGCGCGTCGCCAACTCCGGGGGAGCGGCGGGCGAGTATCGCTCCACCGCGGTGGGCGTGAGCGCCGACGTGTGGCGTATCGCCGGCGACGACGTGCTCGCCGTGGGCGACGCGTTCGAGAATGCCGACCTCCCGGGGGACGACGATGTGGCGGTCGTCGCCGCCTCGATCAACACCCGGATCGATCGCGCGCTCCGCATCGTCCCGCCGCCGGAAGGAGCGCTCCCGGTGGTCTTCACTCCGGCCGGGCTGTCGCCATTGATGCTCCCCGTTACTCAAGCGCTCTCCGGCAAGGCGGTGCTGCAAGGGATTTCGCCGCTGCGAGGGAGGGTGGGGGAACAGGTGTTCGACGCCCGTTTTTCCCTCAGCGACGATGCGCTGTTGCGCGGCCGGCCGGCTTCGCGTCCGCTCGATGACGAATGCGTTCCCTCGCGGACGACGGGCCTCGTGGAACGCGGCGTCGTCCGACGCTTCATCTACGATCTCGAGACGGCGGCGCGCGCCGGGACCGCGAGCACCGGTCACGGCCAGCGGAGCACCTTCGGCAAGCCGGTGCCGGCGTATACGAACCTGGTGCTCGGGGTTGGGGACGCGGGGTCTGGGAGTGCCACCCGGGATTTGGGCGGCGGGCTGCTCCGCGACATCACGGACGGGTTGCTGGTGGACGAGCTCATCGGGGTCGGGCAGGGGAACGTCATCGGCGGGGCGTTCAGCCATCCCGTCGCGCTCGCCTATCGCGTCGAGCGCGGCGAGATCACCGGTCGCGTGAAGGATGCGGCGGTGGCCGGCAATGCCTACGAGTTGTGGAAGCGGGTCGGAGGATTCGGGAACGACGCCCGTTGGGCGGGCACGCGCTGGGCCGCGTCAGTGCTGCTCGATGGAGTGGGCGTCGCCAGGCGGTAGGCTAGGTAAGCCCCCGCTCACATCAACAGCTTTAGAGATCTCCGGGTCTGGCAGCTACGTGGGAACGAGCACCTAGTGCCCAGCACCCAATACCTGCTCATACGTTTGGCCCTGCGACATCTGCTCGTACACGGCGTTCAAGGTATCCGGCGCTGCCGACAGGAAGCGGCAGCGTGCGTCGTTTCGCGAGCGGCACTCCACTTCCATGACGGCCACCGTCTCGCCCGAGAGCCGGCCGAGGAAATCCGCGAGCATCCCTGAGGAGAAAAAGCACATCGGCGTCTCCGCGCTCCCGGGATCGGCTTCCGCCCAATCGCTGGAATCGACCACGAGCACCGCGCCACCGAGGGGCGCGACGCTGACGGCGCCCCAGCCCGTCGCGCGAAAGAACGCCGAGAGCACGTCGTTCAAGCGGCTCGCGTCGAGCTCGTCGGGCCGGGCGACGCCGGCCTCGCGGGGGAGCCACGCACAAAACGCCTCGAACAGGCCCTGTCCGGCGGCATAGCCGGTCTCCTGGAGAACGCTGGCGGCGGCATCGGGGGCATCGCGGAGCAGGGTGACGTGGAGCTGTCGCAACGCGCCGCGACCGATCATGAGGCCGTCGGCCGCGACGGGGGCGGGGGCGCTCATATGGGACGCCAACTTAGGGTTTGGCGCGGGCGCGGCGCAAGAGTTCTGCCTCGTCGATGACCGGGATGCGGAGCGCCTTCGCCCGCTCGAGCTTCGACCCGGCGTCGGCACCGACGACGAGCGCCGTGGTCTTTTTGGAGACGCTATCGGCGACGTGGCCGCCGGCCGCCTCGATCAGCTCGATTGCCTTGGCGCGCGACAGGGACGGCAGCGTTCCGGTCACCACGTACACCTGTCCCGCCAGCGGCCCCTTCGCCTCCGCGGCCGTGGGCTCCTTGAAGTTGAGGCCGAGCTTCTCGAGCCGCTCGAGCAGTTTGCGGTTCCTGGGCTCGTCGAAGAACCCCGCGACGGCCTCGGCGATCGCGCTCCCGATGCCCCGAATGGCGTTGATGTCGTCGGCCGAGGCGGCGCGCAATGCCCTCATGGTCCCGAAGTGGCGGGCCAACAGCTTGGCGCCTTGCGCCCCCACGTGGCGGATGCCCAAGGCGAACAGGAGCGTGGAGAGCGGCTGCTGCTTGGACGCCTGAATGGCATCCACGAGCTGCTGCGCCGACTTCTCCGCGAACCCCTCGAGGGTGAGCAACTGCATCGACGTCAGCTCGTAGAGGTCCGCCACGTCCTGAATGAGCTTGGCATCGAGCAGCGCGCGCACCCGCTCGTAGCCCAGGCCGCGAATGTCCATCGCGCCGCGCGCGGCGAAGTGCACGATGCTCTCGAAGATCCGTCCCGGACACGAGATGTTGGAGCAGTACGCCATCACTTCGTCCGCCGGATACTCGACCTTGGAGCCGCACACCGGACAGCGCTCCGGTCGCTTGTACTTGCGTGGACCCCTCGGGCGGTCGCGCACCGGACCGAGGATCTGCGGGATGACTTCGCCGGCGCGTGTGACCTCCACCCAGTCGCCCTCGCGGATGTCCTTCGCGTCGATCAGGTCGAAGTTGTGGAGCGTCGCGGTGGACACGGTGACGCCGCCGATCTCGACCGGCTCGAGCACCGCGTACGGATTCAGCGCGCCGGTGCGACCGACGTTGATCTTGATTTCCTTCAACTTGGTGATCTGCACCTCGGGAGCAAACTTGCGCGCCTCCGCCCAACGCGGCTCGCGGTCGCCGACGGTGCCGAGCTCGGCGTGGAGCCGCAGCGGGTTCACTTTCACGACGACGCCGTCGGCGCCGTAATCGAGCGTGCCCAGCAGTTGCTGCAGCTTAGCGATCTCGCGGTTGGCGTGCGCTAAGTCGGGGAGGAGCATGTGATGCGGCTCCACCGGGAATCCCCACGCCACTAGCCGCTTCAGCAGCTCGTGCTGCGTTTCAGCGGCGAGCTTCTGGCCGGGGGCCTCTACGTGGAAGCAAAAGATCTGCAGGCCGCGCTGGCGGGTCATCTTGGGGTCGAGCTGACGTAACGACCCGGCGGCGGCGTTCCGGGGGTTCGCGAGGCCCGGCTCCCCCGCCCGCTCGCGCTCGGCGTTGAGCTCCGCGAAGCGGGTCTTCGACAGGTATACCTCGCCGCGCACTTCCATTCGCTTCGGCCAGGCTTTCCCCGCGAGTCGCAACGGGATGTCCCGCACCGTGCGGAGGTTGGCGGTCACGTCCTCGCCCTCGATGCCGTTCCCCCGCGTAGCGCCCGTCACCAGCACGCCGTCCTCGTAGGTCAGGCTCACGGCCGCGCCGTCGATCTTTACTTCGAGGGCGTAGCCCGCCGTCTTGACTTCCGGGACGAGCCGGGCGTTGCGGTCCTCCCATTCCGTGAGCTCCGCCTCGCTGAAGGCGTTCGCGAGCGACAGCATTGGCACCAGGTGGCGGTGCTTACGAAACTTCTCGGCAGGTTCGGCCCCGATGCGGTGCGTGGGACTGTCGGCGGTGCGCAGCTCGGGGTGCTTGCGTTCGAGGTCCTGCAGCTCGCGGAACAGCCGGTCATACTCGGCGTCCGACATCGCGGGCTTGTCGAGTACGTAATACGCGTGGTTCGCCCGCTCGAGCTGCCGCCGCAGAGCGGCGGCGCGCGCGGCTGCCCCCTTCACCGACCTTTTGCTTCCTCTTGGATGACCGCCATGGCGACGCCCACTAGGCGGTCCAGCTCCTCGGCGCTGGCTTGCGGCAGCAGGCCCTCCGCCCACGCCCCCTCGCGCTCGCCGAAGGCCGCCAGCAACCGCCGCAGGAAAGAGAGTAGCGCCACGCGCTCCAGTTCCATGCGTCGCATGCTCTCACCGGTCTCCTGCTGACGCTGCTCCAGCCGTTCGTAGCGGTGCGCGTTGCGTAACGCCTGCGCGGTCAACGACGCGACTACCTGCACGAAGCGCACATCCTCGTCGGAAAACGTCGGCCCATCGCGAAAGGTGCGCAGGAAGATGGCGCCGATTGCGACGCCGCGCCACGTGATCGGCACCACCGTGATGGACTTGACGCGGCGCGTGAGCATCTCGCCCTTGACGTGCTTGAGGCTGGGATCGGTCGTCGCGTCGGGAATGAACACCGTCTCGCCGCTCGCCATCGCGCGCTTGAGCTCGGGGTAGCGCTCCAGGTCCACCACGTAGTTGCGAATCGTGGGGTCCTCGTACGAAGCCACGAGGCGAACGGAGCGCCCCCCGCGGTCGGCCAGGAAGATCGAGCAGCGGTCCAAGCCGAACGCCTCGCCCAGCTTGCGGGCGATCGCCTGGAGGATGTCGATAAAGTGGAGTGAAGTGGAGACCTCCTTGAGGATCTCGATGACGGCGAGGAGATGCTTGCGCTCGCGTTCGAGCTCGGTGACGCGCGCTTCGAGCGTGGAGGGGAGGGTCATGGCATAGTTTGCGCCGTGGGCGGACGCCGCGTCAAGTTGCTGCGCGTGCGTGCGCGCGGTAGTTTCGGCCCCCATGCGATCGGCAATTCTCGCGGCGAGCGCCGCCGCGTTCGCTACGCTCGTCGTCGCGCAAAGCCGCAACGCGCCCCCCGCGCCCCCCGCGCTCCCCACAAGCGCCGCGCCGCTCGGTGCGTGGGCCCCGGTCCCGGAGCTGCCGGGCATGGGGCGACCGATCGATACCGCCACCGTCGCCGCGCGCCGCCGGGCGCTCGCGGCGCGCATCGGTCGAGGCGTGGTGCTCGTCCCCGCCGCGCACGAGCGCGACGTGGAGCGCGACTACGTTCAGGACAATGACTTTCGCCAGAGTAACACGTTCTACTATCTGACGGAGCTCGAGGCCCAGGACGCCTGGCTCCTGCTCGTCGCGCGCGGCGGTCCCGTCGAGACCGTGCTGTTGCTCCCGCCCCGCAACCCCGCCCAGGAGCGCTGGACCGGCTTGCGGCTGGGGCCGGATAGCACTGCCGGCCGGCTCACCGGCATCGCGCGCGTCGTGCCCACGGACTCACTCGATCGCCTGCTCCGGCCGCAGCGGCTGGGGGGGGCGGGCCCGTTGTACGTGCCGCTCGACCCCACGACCCGCGACGAGCCGCGCGTGCGGGACCTCTTCTTCTCGGGTCGCGACGTCCGGAACCTGCGGCCGATCGTCGACTCCATGCGACTCGTCAAAGACGCCGACGAGATCGCCCGATTGCGCAAGGCGATCGACATCTCCGCGCTGGGGCAGGTGGCCGCCATGCAGGCCGCCCGGCCCGGCTTGTGGGAGTACGAGATCGAGGCGGTGCTGGAAGCCACGTTTCGTCGCAACGGCGCCGACCGCCTCGGCTATCCATCGATCGTCGGGAGCGGGCCCAACTCGACGACCCTGCACTACGACGTCAATCGCCGTCAGACGAAGGATGGTGACCTCGTGTTGATCGACGCGGGGGCCGAGTGGGGACAGTACACCGCGGACGTCACGCGCACGTTCCCCGTGAATGGCAAGTTCACTCCGCGGCAGAAGGCGATTTACGACCTGGTGCTCGCGACCCAGCAAGCCGGGTTCGATTCCACCCGCCCTGGGACGACGATCGGGCGGCTCGACGAGGTGGCCCGAGACTACATGCGCGCGCACTCGGGAACGTTGTGTGGAGACAGCACGTGCGACCAATACTTCATTCATGGGCTGTCGCACTGGTTGGGCATGGATGTGCACGACGTGGGCGACTATGGGACGCCGCTACGAGCGGGTATGGTGTTGACGCTCGAGCCGGGCATCTACCTCGCTCGGGAGAGTTTGGGCGTGCGGATCGAGGACGATGTGCTGGTGACCGCGACCGGCGCGGAGTGGCTGTCCGCCCAGGCGCCGAAGACCACGACCGAGATCGAGCGCCTGATGAGCCGGGCCGGCCGCTAGGTCTCGTCCTTTTCGCCTTTGATGTCTTCGAGGAGCTGCTTGGCTTCCTTCTTGTATTCGTGGTCGAGCACGTCGGCGAGTGGCAGGGGCTCGATCGCCGCGAACTGTTCCCGCGCCTTGGAATACTTGCCGATGTCGATGTACACCTCGGCGAGCTCGAG
This sequence comes from Gemmatimonadales bacterium, assembly GCA_035280265.1. GTDB lineage: Bacteria > Gemmatimonadota > Gemmatimonadetes > Gemmatimonadales > GWC2-71-9 > AG41. Next base: position 20,444 of record DATEGE010000196.1, read on the forward strand.
ACGATGAAAGATGTTCTGGGGCTTGAGAGCGACGGCGCGCTCCAGATAGCGCTGGGCGTCGGCCCAGTTGCCCTTGTCGAGGAAGCCGCCGCCGAACAACGTCTTGGCGAAGAACTTCTGGAACCCGGACAGTCGCTTGACCTCGGCATGCCAGGCTCCGATCAGGTGATAGGCGCCATCGTGCATCGAGTCCAGCTCGATGGCCTTCATCCCTTCGTCGTAGATGAGCTTGGCGAAGCGCACGCGCTCCTTGCCGCCCTTCGTGCGGGACAATCGACCCAGTGCCTGCCCGACCGTGAAGTGACCATCCGCCCCGCTGGGCTTCACGCGCACCGCGGCGTCGCCGTAGGATCGGGCCAGGGTGTACAGGCTGTCGCGCCGCTGCTTCGACGCGTCGTCGTCGCCCTCGATCTGCTTCGCGATGTCCACCACCTCGCGCCCGGCTTTCCAGAGGGCCTCGTAATTCGTCGAATCCGCGGCGAGCGCGGCGCGGTAGTGCTGCAACGCCTGGGCCGGTGCGAGCGCCGCATGCGCGCTGTCGCCCAACGCGATGTGCTGCGCGACGGTGAGCGCCGGCGCCGCCTGAGCGCCCAACGCCACGGGGAGCGCGAGAGCGAGCGTCAGCAGCAGGGACGCACGACGACCGTGCATCAACGACTCCGCGACGAAGAGGGTCGATAATGTTGGTCGTGCCGTTGATCGAGCGCAAGCGCGACGGCGGGGCGCTCACCCCGGAGGAATGGTCCGCGCTGGTCGCCGCGTATACCGCGGGTCGCGTCCCCGATTATCAGATGTCGGCGCTCCTGATGGCGGTGCTGCTCCGCGGGCTCGAGCGCCAGGAGCTCGCGGCGCTCACCGACGCGATGCTGGCCTCGGGGCAGCGCTTGTCGTTCGACTCCTGGAGCACGCCGCGCGTGGACAAGCACTCGACCGGCGGTGTCGGCGACAAGGTGTCCCTCGTGCTGGCGCCGCTGGTGGCTGCCTGCGGCGTGGCCGTACCGATGATGTCGGGGCGCGGGCTGGGCCATACCGGCGGCACGCTCGACAAGCTTGAGGCAATCCCTGGGTTTCGCACCGGGCTGAGCCTCGCCGAGGTCAAGGCGCAGGTGACCAAGCTCGGCTGCGCCATGATCGGCCAGACGCCCGACATCGCGCCCGCCGACCGTCGCTTATACGCGCTGCGCGACGTCACGGGCACCGTCGAGGCGATCCCGCTGATCGCCGCGAGCATCATGTCGAAGAAACTGGCGGAGGGGTTGAACGCCCTCGTGCTGGACGTGAAGCGTGGCAGCGGGGCGTTCCTCCCGGGGCTCGCGCAGAGCCTCGAGCTCGCGCAGACGATGATCGCGCTTGGCGAAGATCGTGGCTGTCCCACCGTGGCCCTGCTCACGGCGATGGACCGCCCGCTCGGCCGCGCCTGCGGCAACGCCCTCGAAACCGAGGAAGCGATCCTCGCGCTCCGCGGCGAAGGGCCTCAGGACCTGATGGAAGTGACCTACGCGCTGGGAGTGGAGATGCTGCTCGCGGCGGGCGTGGACAAGACCTCGAAGAAAGCGCGCCAGCGCTTGGAGAACGCTATCGGCTCAGGTCTCGCCGCTGAGAAATTCGAGCAGGTGATCGAGGCGCAGGGCGGCAATCCCAAGGTCGTGGAAGATGCGTCGGTCCTGCCGCAGGCGCAGGCAGTAGAGGTGTACAACGCTCCCGCCACGGGCGTGGTCGTGCACGTGACGCCGCGGACCATCGGGCGTGCCGTCGTGGCGATGGGGGGCGGTCGGCTCAGGGTCGAGGACCCGGTGGATCCCACCGTTGGGTTCGTGATCACCGCGAAGCCTGGAGACAAGGTGCTGGCGGGAGAGCCGATCGCGTCCGTATTCGCCAAGGATCCGGCGGGGATCAAGCTCGCCTTCGAAGCGCTGGCGCAGGCGATCGTCATCGCCCCGAAGCTCGCCGAGAAGCCGCTGCCCCTGATCTCGCATCGGGTGACGAAGCACGGCGTGGAGGAGCTGAAGCGCTAGACGATCAGATGTCGAGGTTGCGGACGAACTTCGCGTTTTCCTCGATGAACTTGCGGCGCGGTTCTACTTCGTCCCCCATCAACGTCTCGAACAGCTGCGAGGCCTCGAACGCGTCCTCCATCGTCACCTTGAGAAGCGTGCGGCGCGTCGGATCCATCGTGGTGTTGCGCAGCTGGTCAGGATTCATCTCCCCCAGGCCCTTGTAGCGCTGGATCATGATGCTGCCATGGCCTTCCCCGTTGCTGAGGCGCTTCACGTAGGCGTCGCGCTCCTTGTCCTCGTAGGCGTAGAACTCCTCCTTGCCCTTGGCCACGCGATACAGTGGGGGCTGCGCGATATAGATGTACCCCGCGTCGATCAGGTCCTTCATCTCCTTGTAGAAGAACGTGAGCAACAGGGTGCGGATGTGCGCGCCGTCCACATCGGCGTCCGTCATAATGATGATCTTGTGGTAGCGCGCGTCGTCGAGCTTGAAGTCTTCTCCCACGCTGGTGCCGATCGCCGTGATGATGGTGCGGATCTCCTCGTTGGAGAGAATCTTGTCGATCCGCGCCTTCTGGACGTTCAGGATCTTGCCGCGGAGCGGCAGGATCGCCTGAAAGCTGCGGTCGCGCCCCTGCTTGGCTGACCCACCGGCCGAGTCGCCCTCCACCAGATACAGCTCGGTGAGCTTGGGATCGTCCACGGAGCAGTCCGCGAGCTTCCCGGGCAGCAGCCCGCCTTCGAGGCCGCTCTTCTTGCGCACCAGCTCGCGAGCTTTGCGGGCCGCCTCCCGCGCCCGCGCCGCGCTGACTGCCTTGGCGATGATGGTGCGTGCCACGCTCGGGTTCTTGTCGAAGAACGCTCCCAGGGCGTCGTTGACGACGCTCTTCACGATTCCCTCGACCTCCGAGTTGCCGAGCTTGGTCTTGGTCTGACCCTCGAACTGGGGGTCCTTCACTTTCACGTGCAGGACGGCGGTCAGTCCTTCCCGGATGTCGTCGCCGGTGAGCGTGAAGTCTTCCTTCTTGAGGAGCCCGTCCTTTTTCGCCCACTCGTTGATGGTGCGGGTGAGCGCCGCGCGGAAGCCGGTGAGGTGCGTGCCGCCTTCGTGGGTGTTGATGTTGTTGACGAAGGAGAAGGTGTTGTCGTTGTAGCCGTCGTCATATTGGACCGCGCCCTCCACCTCCACGCCCTCGCGCGTCGCCTCGAACGTGATAGGCTTGGGGTGCAGCGACTTGCGGTTGCCGAGCAAGTACTTCACGAATTCGGCGAGCCCGCCCTTATAGAAGAACGTCTCCTGCTTCGCCTGCCCTTTGCGCTCGTCCTTGAGCGTGATCGTGAGCGCCTTGTTCAGGAACGCGAGCTCGCGCAGCCGGTTCGCGATCGTGGCGTAGTCGAATCGCGTTTCGGTGAAGATGTCCGTGTCGGGCTTGAACCACACGGTGGTGCCGGTGCCCTTGGCCTTCCCGATCACCTCGAGCTTCTTCTTGGTGTCGCCCTTCTCGAACGCCATGTGGTGCCGTTTGCCGTCGCGGTCCACCCAGACTTCGAGCTTCTCGGACAGCGCGTTGACGACCGACACGCCCACGCCGTGCAATCCACCCGACACCTTGTACGTGCTCTTGTCGAACTTGCCGCCCGCGTGCAGCACCGTGAGCGCCACCTCGACGCCAGGCTTCTTCTCCGTCTTGTGAATGTCGACGGGGATACCGCGGCCATTGTCGGCGACCGTGATCGAGTTGTCGGCGTGAATGGTGACGTCGATCTGCGTGCAGTAGCCGGCGAGCGCTTCGTCGACCGAGTTGTCCACCACCTCGTACACGAGGTGGTGCAGGCCCCGGCCGGACACCGATCCGATGTACATCGCGGGCCGACGCCGCACCGCTTCGAGGCCCTTCAGGACCTGAATCGAGTCGGCCTGGTACCCGCCGTTGTCCTTGTCTTTTTCTTTCGTTGCCCGAGGTTTTGCCTTCGTCATAGCGCTCTACTGTGAGAGAAGCCAGCGTATCGTCTTGATGCGCCCGGCGCCGCGGCCGGCATTGATCGCCGCCATGATGTGCGGGCCCATCAGCTGCAACTCGGTCATCCAGGCGCTCGTCGCCACGCGTACGAACAGCGTACCATCGGGGGTAACGCTCTCAGGCGCCGTGACGCGCGCGATCTGGGGGCCGACCAGCCTGGGCCAATCGGGGATCACCTGCGCCTGCGCCAGGCGCCGGGCGAGGCCGGAACTCGACAGATAGCTCCGCAGCGCCTCGCCCACCGGCGTCGGCCGGCTCCGCTCCCTCCCCGGCTTACCCCCACCCCCCATCAAGCCGCCCTCCTTCCCCCAGACA
>DATEGE010000197.1:0-1394 GCA_035280265.1 Gemmatimonadales bacterium
GCGGACTTCGCCGCGAACGCCCGGCGCCGTCGCGATCGGCAGCGCAATCGCAAGTCGGCCATCGAGGAGGGCACGTGCGACTATTGGGCCGCTTCGCTCCTCGGGACGCCGCACGTCTGGGCGTGGCACCGGCGCCACGACGAGCGGTTCCCGCACCGTCGCCACCTCGGCTCTGCGAAGACCATGCACGACTACGACGCGCGTCCCGCGGCCGACCCGCATGCCAACGGCACCATCTGGGCCGCCGCCCTGTGGGCCCTGCGTGCACGCTTGAGCCCTGTGGACGGCCCACTGGCCGTGGACCTGTTGGTCCTTCAGGCGCTCCTCGTGCTCGGGGGGCTGCCCGTTCGGCGGACCAGCTTTCAGTCGGGGCTCGCCGCTCTCCTTCACGCCGACGACGTGCTGAACGCCGGCCGGCACCGCTCGACCATCCTGCTCACGTTCGCTGAGCGGGGCATCCGGCCCGACGTCCTGGCGCAGCAAGTGTTGGCGGACGGGCAGGGCGTGGCGGTTTCCGCACGCGGCGAGCCGTGACGGGCACGCGGAGTAGGGTCGTCGAAGGAGGCGCAGCTGCCCTAGAGGACGACGTGACGACTGCCGTACAGGGCATGCTCAAGCACATTGCGCGCGAGGAGATTCCCGGCTCTCAAGACCTGTGCTCCGCCGCGACGCTGGAGGCCGAGTTTCTGGCGCGGCGCGCGCCGGCCCTCTCCCTCGTCGCGGTTGGCGACATCATGCTCGACGGCCGGGCGGAGAGCGTGATTGCCGAACGAGGGGCGGACTATCCGTTTGAAGCGGTGTTGCCGCTGCTGCGGCGGGCGCCGGTCGTGCTGGGCAATCTGGAAGGTCCGTTCGCGCGACACGCGCAACGCGAGCAGCGGAACCACTCCTATCGGGTCGACCCTGCGCGGGCTGCCGCGCTGCGAGGGGCGGGGATCAATGCCGTGACTCTCGCCAACAATCATCTGCTGGACTGTGGTCGCGCTGGGGTGCTGGAGACGCTGCATGCGCTGGACCGAGCTGGCGTCGCCGCGTTCGGGGCCGGCGTCGATGAGCGCGCCGCGCATCGCCCCGTGATCCTGGCAGCGGGGGGGTGGCGGATCGGCGTGCTCGGCTACTACTGGAACCGTCGCTGCGCCGCCACCGCCCACCTGCCGGGCAGCGCGATGGATCCGCCGGAAGCCGTGGCCGAGGACATCGGCGCCCTGCGGGTGCAAGTCGACCGCGTGGTCGTGTCCTTCCACTGGGGTGTCCCGTACGAGCGGGAGCCCTCGCGGGAAGACCAAGCTAAGGCCCGGTGGGCGGTAGACTGCGGAGCCGATGTGGTAATCGGGCACCACCCCCACGTCGTGCAGCGCGCGGAAGTCTATCGCGGGTGTCCCATCTTCTACAGC
>DATEGE010000198.1:0-2844 GCA_035280265.1 Gemmatimonadales bacterium
CCGCAACTCGTCGCAGTAGGGATCGCGCGCGGCCAGGATCCGCTCGGGGAGGCTGTGCGCCGTGAACAGCACCTGCACAGAGCGGCGGGCTGGGAAACGCTGGAGCGCGCCGTCAACGCGTGCGGCGACTGCTTCGAGAAACTTGGGCTGGCTGCCCCAACGGTCCACCAGCGCCGTCGCCAGGCGTCCAGCGGCGGCGGCGAGCAGTCGCTGCTGATACGCGCCCACCGACATCGCGGAGTAGTGGGGCGCAAGCACGATGCCGATGAGGCGACGGTGCCCGTCTGCCACTACCCGCTCGATCACGTCGCGGATGTACGGGTGCCAGTGGCGCATGCCCACGTAGACCATGAACCGGTCCCCCAACGCTCGCTGCACGCCGGCCGCCTGAGCCTCGGTGAGCTCACGGATCGGCGAGCGACCCCCGATCTGCGCGTAGCGCTGCTTGATCTCCGCCACGAGCTCCGGCGAAGTCGGCCGACCACCCCGCACGTCGAGGAGGTAGGGCTCCACCTCGTCCAGACTGCCAGGCCCGCCGTACGCCATCAGCAGCAGGGCGACGCGCTCAGCGGCCATGCACCCACTCCACCACGGCCTGAACCGCCTCGACCGGCGTCTCGGGCAGGATTCCGTGCCCAAGGTTGAAGATGTGCCCCGGCCGCCCGTCGGCGCGGGCAAGCACGTCTCGCACTTGCCGCTCGAGCTCAGGCAGCGGCGCCAGCAGGGCCACCGGGTCGAGATTGCCCTGAATGGCGTGGCCCGAGCCGATCCGCTCCCATGCCACGTCCAGCGGAATGCGCCAGTCGACGCCGATCACGTCGCCGCCGGCGCGCGCGAAGTCCACGAGGAGCCCCGCTGTGTCCGTTCCGAAATGGATCACCGGCACGCCTCCCGTGCCGGCGAGCTCGAGCGCCCTTTGACTGTGGGGGAACACCCACGTCGCGTAGTCCGCTGGAGACAGGCAACCGACCCAGCTATCGAACAGTTGTAGCGCGCGGGCGCCCGCGTGCGCCTGCGCCGCCAGATAGCCGCCCACCAGCTCCGCCAGCCGCCGCATTAGCTCGTGCCAGGCACGCGGCTCGCTGTACATGAAGCGTTTAGTGAGGGTGAAGGTGCGCGTCGCGCCGCCTTCGATGGCGTAGCTCGCGAGCGTGAACGGAGCGCCGGCGAATCCGATCAGGGGAATGTGCGGCGGCAGCGCGCGCACCACCTGCCGCACCGCTTCCATGACGTAGCCAAGGTCGGTGGCTGGATCCACCGGAGGCAGCTCGAGCACCGCTCGGGAATCGCGGATCGGGCGGGTGATCTGTGGTCCCTCGCCCGCGGCGAAGGTGAGCCCCAGTCCCAGCGGCTCGAACGGCAACAGGATATCGGCGAACAGAATCGCGGCGTCCACGCCCAGGCGCTCGACCGGCTGCAGGGTGACGTGCGCGGCGAGCTCGGGCTTGTGACACAGCTCGAGGAGGGAATGCTTCTGACGCATTGCCCGGTATTCGGGCATGTACCGTCCGGCTTGTCGCATGAACCACACCGGCGTGACGTCGGTGGGCTCGCAGCGGCAGGCCTTCAGGAAACGGCTGTCGTCAGGTGTGCGGGGCAACCGTCGGCTCGGGCGCCTCAGCGGGGGCGATGAGGATCGCGTCCCCCTCCACCTTCACGCGGTAGGCGGCGACGGGGAGCGACGGTGGGCCACCCAGGACCTGTCCGGTCTCGAGCGAGAAGACGCCCTCGTGCCACGGACACGTGACGGCGCAGCGTGCCGCGTCCACACTCCCTTCCGACAGGCTCGCGCGCGCGTGGGTGCAGCGATTGGCGATCGCGTATAGCACGCCGTTCACGTTGAACAGCGCGACGGCCTCAGCGCCCACGTAGACGCGGCGGCTCGAGCCTGGCGGCAGATCCGCGAGCGTCGCCGCGGGCGTGTAGCCATCCGCCCGCGCCGGCCGGCGCGACACCGCCTGCACCGACCCCGCGCCTCCGAGGGTGTCGAGCATGTCCCAGAGCGACATTTGCACGCATGTCAACGTGGGCGTGTCGCGCAGCGTGTAGGAGGACGCTTTGCTCTCGCGCAGCTCCATGACGAGGTCGAGGAACTCGCCCGGATTGTCGCCTTCGAACGCCACGATGAATTCCTGGTCGTCGAGACCGTAGGAGTACGTCGTGTTCAGCCGGATCGTGGGGTATTGCCGCCCGATCCGTACGTGCTCATCCATCATCGCCTGCCGCTCGGGCTTCGGAAGCGCGTACCAGGCGCGCGTCTTGGTGAACGGGTAGACGAACAGATAGCGCGCGTCGCTCGGTCGGATCACGAGGCGGGACGGCTGCCCGGGATCCTCCGGAAACTCGTAGATCGAGCGCCGCGTCATCGCGAGGTAGCTGTAGGGGAGGGTGAGGTAGGCGCCGAGATCCGTCCCGTTGAGGGCGGTCTGCAGCGCCACGAGCGCGTCGAGGTCCTCGGCCACCTGCCACAGGAGGAAATCGCAGTCACCGCGGATGCCCACCAGGCCGTAGGGGCGTAGCAGCAGGCGACCGGCAAAGCTCTCGATCGTCTCGCCGAACTCGATCTTGGAGCTGGCTTGACGGTCGGCCGGCAGCCGCCGCCACGCGCTGTCCAGCTTATAGAACGCAAACCGGACGACCTGGCGGCGCTCGGGGGAGTTGGGGGCCATGGTGTCAATTTAACTCGGAAGTCGGAACGCGGAACGCGGAGCCGACGCCCGCCCTTCAGTTCCGCGTTCCGACTTCCGAGTTCCGCGTTTCGCGGCGCTCCTGCCACATCTTCCGCGCCAACCACACGCCGATCCCGCCGAGGATGAGCACCGGCGTGAGGGCGAGCAGCACCGC
>DATEGE010000199.1:0-7211 GCA_035280265.1 Gemmatimonadales bacterium
CCGCACAAGTCGCGGCCGGGATTTTCCTGACGCGGGTGCTGGGCTACGTTCGCCAGCGCGCGGTCGCCTATTACATCGGCAACGGGTGGGCGGCGGACGCCCTCAGCGTCGCGCAGCGGATTCCCAACGCGGTCCGCGCCCTGCTGGGCGAGGGGACGCTATCCGCCTCCTTCATTCCCGTCTACGCGGCCTTCAACGAGCGGCCCGACAAAGGGGCCGCCCGCGCGCTGGCGGGCGCGGTGCTCGGGTTGCTGCTGCTCGGTACCGCCGTGCTGGCGCTCATCGGAATCGCGTTCGCCCCGACGCTCACGACCGTCTTCGGCGCGGGCCTCTCCGGAGACGCGCGGACGCTCGCCGTCAGCCTGATGCGGTTGCTGTTCCCGATGTCGGGCGTGATGGTCGTCTCCGCGTGGTGCCTGGGGGTGCTGAACACGCACCGGCGCTTCTTCCTGCCGTACGCGGCGCCGGCCGTGTGGAACATCGCCGGGATCGTCTCGCTCGTCGTCGCAGGGACGTGGTTGGTGTCGCCGCAGCTTCCAACGACCGTCATCCTGAGTCGTCTCGCCCTCGCTCTGGCGTGGGGAACGGTGGCGGGAAGCCTGCTGCAGGTCGGGATCCAGCTCCCGGCCTGCTGGCGGGTACTCGGCGGGTTGCCCGTTCGCTGGAAACTGTCGACCGACGGCGTCCGCGACGTGCTCGTGGCCTGGCTCCCGGTGGTCGTGGGGGCAGGGGTGACCCAGATCTCGGGACTCATCGACACGCTGTTCGGCACGCTGGCGGGGGAGGGTGGAGCGTCGAGCCTGCAGTACGCGCAGCTGCTGCAGCTGCTGCCGATCAGTCTGTTCGGCACGTCGGTCGCCGCGGTCGCGCTCCCCGATCTGTCGCGCGACGCCGGTGCGGGCGGCGGGGGAGGGCCCAACGATCAGCTGCGGGCTCGCATCGCCGTGGGATTTCGGCGCATCGTGTTCTTCATCCTGCCGTCCTCGCTCGCGTTCGTGGGTCTGGCGCCCGTGATCGTGCGGCCGTTGTTTCAGACCGGCCGATTCGGCGCGGCTGATACGGAGCTCGTAGGCGGCGTGCTCGCCGCCTACGGTGTGGGACTGCTGGGACAGGCGTGCGTGAAGCTCTTCCAATCGGGTTTTTACGCGTTGCGCGATACGCGAACACCCGTGAAGATCGCGTCTGCCTCGTTGGCCCTGTCCAGCCTGCTCGCCTACGTGCTGATGCTCCGGTTCGGCGCGGCCGGTATCGCGCTCGGCTCATCGCTCGGCGCCACGGTGAATGTGGTGTTGCACCTTCGGGACTTGGACACCCGCATCGGGGCGATCCTGGGGCGCCCGGAGTGGCGGGCGTTCGGCGTCAGCCTCGTGGCCAGCGGCGCCGCAGCGGGCGCGGCCCTGGAGACCGCCCGACTGATGGCCGGCACCGGCTCCCTCATCTCGGCCGCTGCCGCCCTGGGTATTTTTGGGGTGGTGTACTTTGCTGCGACCCTGGCTCTCCGGCACCCCGACGCGCGTCGCCTGTGGACGTTCCTGAACTGATCGCCCGACAACTGAAAGCGCTTCCCGACCGGCCCGGCGTGTACCTGTGGAAGAACAGCGCCGGGGAAGTCCTGTACGTGGGGAAGGCGAAGAGCCTCCGTGCGCGGGTGCCGAGCTACTTCGGGCCGGACGCCGGCGCCACGCCGGAGCGGGCGGCCCTGGGGGAACAGATCGCGGACGTCGAGACCATCGTCGTGCCGAACGAAGCCCAAGCCCTGTTGCTCGAGAACAACCTCATCAAAGAGCATCAGCCGCGCTTCAACATCCGGCTCACCGACGACAAGAGCTATCCGCGCATCGCGGTGACGCTGGCGGAGCCGTTCCCGCGGGTACTCGTGGTGCGACGGGTGACGATCCCTGGCGCCCGCTACTTCGGGCCCTACACCGATGTCTCCACCCTGCGTCAGACGCTGAGCATCATCCGCCGGATTTTCACGGTCCGGTCCTGCCACTGGGATCTGCCGCGTGACGCTCCCCAGCGGCCCTGCCTCGACTACCACATCGAGCGGTGCCGGGCGCCGTGCGTGGGGTACCAGGATGAGGCGCACTACCGCGGCATGATCGACGACGTGGTGGTGTTTCTCGAGGGGAAGACGGTGGATGTGCGCACGCGCCTGCGGGAGCGCATGCAGCAAGCGTCGCAACAACAGGACTTCGAGCGGGCGGCGCAGCTGCGCGATGCCCTCAAGTGGCTCGATCAACTGGAGCAGCCACAAGCCGTCGAGCTGGTGGGCGGTGGCGACGCCGATGCCGTGGGCATTGCGCGGGATGGCGACGACGCGTGCGGCGTCGTACTGCGGGTGCGAGAGGGCAAGCTCATCGCGCGCGACCATTGGTTTCTCGAGAACGCGGAGCACGCGACGGAGGGGGCGGTCTTGTCGGCGTTCCTCGTGCGCTGCTACCTCCCGCTCGAGGTGCGGGCGCGCAAGGTGTTGCTGCCGTTCGTGCCCGAGGACCTCAGCTCGCTGGCGACGCTCGCCCCGACGGTCGACTGGCACGCCCCGCAACGCGGTACGAACGCCAAGCTCGCCGAGCTCGCGGATCAGAACGCGCGGCACCTGCTGGACAGCCTGAAGATCGAGAGCTTCGACATCGATGAGCGGGCCGCCGATCCGGTGTTCGCGCTAGGGCGCGATCTCGGCCTCGCCGTGGTGCCCCGCGCGTTCGTGTGCATCGACGTCTCGACCAACCAGGGCCGTGACACGGTGGGCTCGCTCGTCTGGTTCGAGGCGGGCCGCCCCAAGAAGGCGGAGTACCGGCACTACCGGATTCGCGGAGCGCCGCGGGACGATTTCGCTGCGGTCCACGAGGTCGTCACGCGGTTCCTCAGCCGGCGGATCGCGGAACAGAAGGCGCTGCCCGATCTGGTGGTGATCGACGGAGGGAAGGGCCAGCTGGGCGCTGCGCTCGACGCGGCGCGCACTGCGGGCGCTGGCCTGCTCCCGATCGTGAGCCTCGCCAAGCGAGAGGAAGAGGTTTTTCTCCCTGACCGCTCTGAACCGCTGATGCTGTCGCGCCGCAGTCCCTCACTGAGGCTGCTCCAACGCGCCCGCGATGAAGCACACCGCTTTGCGGTGAGCTACAGCCGCAAGCGGCGCGCGGGGCGCACCATCACGTCGGAGCTCCTGGCGATTCCGGGTGTCGGGCCGAGCCGCCGGCGCGCGCTGCTCGAGCGATTCGGGTCGCTCGCGGGCGTCCGGACGGCCACACCCGCCGAGATCGCCTCGTTGCGAGGGTTCTCGACGCGGCTCGCCGAGCGGATCCTCGACCGCTTGCACGCCAGCGCGTGAGCTCACGGTTGTCCTGGTCGCTCGCGTGCTCCGGCTGCGGCTGCACACGAACCGCGGACGGCTTGCCCGCGGTGTGCGACTGCGGTCAACCCTACCTGGTGCGGTACCCCGCCGCTCCTCCGCTGGAGGCCCGGCCGCGGCTCGCGCAGCGCGCGTGGACAATGTGGCGCTACCGCGAGTGGCTGCCCTTGGTGGACGGCGAGGCGCCGGTGACCCTGGGGGAGGGGGGCACGCCGCTGCTCGCCGCCCCCCGCATCGCCGCGTTGCACGGCTTCCGGGACCTGTGGGTGAAAGAGGAGGGAGCGAATCCCACCGGCTCATTTAAGGCGCGCGGCCTCTCGGCTGCCGTCACGCGCGCGACGCTCGCGGGAGCGCGTGCGTTTGTGGTGCCCACGGCGGGAAACGCCGGCGTGGCGCTCGCCGCGTACGCGGCCCGCGCGGGCGCGCGAGCGCGGGTGTATGCTCCGGCGAGCACGCCGCCCACCATCCTCGCGCAAATCCGACAGTTCGGCGGGGACCTGGTGCTCGTGGACGGTCACATCGGGGACTGCGGCAAGGCGGCGCGAGCATACGCCGCAGAAACCGGGGCGGTGGACGTTTCCACGCTGCGCGAGCCGTATCGCATCGAAGGGAAGAAGACACTGGGAATCGAGCTGGCGGAGCAGCTCGATTGGAGCGCGCCGCACGCGATCGTGTACCCGACGGGCGGTGGCACCGGGTTGATCGGGATGTGGAAGGCGTTCACGGAGCTCGCCGCCGCGGGGTGGCTCAGTGGCAAGCCTCCCCGCATGTACAGCGTGCAGGCTGAGGGGTGTGCGCCGATCGTGCGGGCGTTCGAGGCGGGTTCCGACCGGTGCGTGACCTGGGAGGCGCCCTGGACGATGGCAGCCGGGCTGCGGGTTCCGAGCCCCCTCGGGGATCGCCTGATGTTACGCGCGTTGCGCGAAAGCGGCGGGGGTGTCGTGGCGGTGACGGAGGCGCAGCTTGCGGCGGCGGCTCGCGACCTGCAGACGGTGGAGGGCATCGATGCGTCACCCGAGGGGGGCGCGGCGCTGGCGGGCGCGGTGGAGCTCAAAGCGCGCGGGAAGCTGGCGGCGGGCGAGAGGATCGTGATCTTCAACACTGGCGCCGGGTGGCTCTATCGGGCGTAAGCCATTTATATTCAGCGGCTTCACGAGCATGCGCATCGCGATTCTGGACCCCGCCGCCGGCATCTCCGGCGACATGACCCTGGGCGCCCTGTTGTCCCTCGGCGTGCCGCAGGATTGGCTGGAAGCGCTCCCGGGACGGCTGGGGCTGTCGGGGGTGAACGTCACGGTTCGGAGCGCGGTGCGCTGCGGTGTGGACTGTCGCCAGGTCGAATTCGCGATCCCGGAGCGTCCTCACGGACGACACGTTGGGGACTTAGTGCGCCTGGTCGAGCGAGCGCCCTTGTCGGGGTGGGTGAGAGAGCGGGCGGTGCAGGCGTTTCGGTTGGTTGGTGAGGCCGAGGGGCGCGTGCACGGCGTGGCCCCCGAGCAGGTGCACCTGCACGAGGTCGGGGCGGTGGATGCGGTGCTCGACGTCGTCGGGGCGATCGAGGGTTTCGAGCGATTGGGGGTCGAAGCCATCTACTCCTGGCCGGTGGCTGTCGGTCATGGATGGGTCGGCTCGACGCACGGCCAGCTTCCAGTGCCCGCCCCTGCGACGGCGATTCTGCTCGAAGGGCTGGAGGTCGCGACTGGCGGACCGGTGGAAGGAGAGGCCACGACGCCGACGGGAGCGGCGCTGCTGCGGGTTCTGGCGCAGGGTGGCCCGCCGGCGCACTGGAGGCTCGCGAAGAGTGGCTGGGGGGCCGGGCAACGCAACCCGACACACTATCCGAATGCGCTCCGGATCCTCCTGGCGGAGCAGGCTTCCGAGGCGGGCCGGGTCACCGTGATCGTCACCGACATCGACGACATGAGCCCGGAATACGTAGAGCCGTTGCGGCAGGCGCTACTCGCCGCTGGCGCCCTCGACGTGCAGACTTGGCCCGTGCAGATGAAAAAGGGGCGTTCCGGATTTCGCATGGAAATCATGGCACCCGAGGAGCAAGCGGAGGCGGTGACGGCCGCGCTGTTCCGTCACAGCACGACGGGCGGGGTTCGCAGCTGGACGGCGGAGCGGGCCACGCTCGCGCGCCGTCAGCTGACCGTCCAACTGACACCAGACGTGGCCGTCCGCGTGAAGGTCCTGGAGCAGCCGGACGCGGATGGCGTACGCGTGAAACCCGAGTACGACGATGTCGTGGCGGCCGCTCGCGCGCTGGGGCGACCGCCGCTCGAAGTTGCCCGTGTCGCACAACGCGACGCCGAGGCGCTCGTCGCCAAATCCAAGGAGTGAGCATGACGGTCAAGCCGGCTCTCGGCATCGCCCTGTTCGTCCTAGTCGCCGCCCTCGCACCCCCGCCGTTACGGGCCCAGGTCTGGATCCCGCCGCAGTGCGACCTCAAACCCGGTAATCAGCTGGTGAACAAGGGTATGGAGTCGCTCAAGAGCGCCACGGGCACCAAGTTCGCGGACCAGCGGAGCAAGGACCTCAAAGAGGCCGAACGCTCGCTGATGCAAGCGGTGAGCACCGGAAACCAAGAGCAGAATCCCGCCGCCTGGTACTTCATCGGGCGCTACGACGTACTGGTCGATGATATGGCAGGCGCCGACACGGCCTTTGCGAAGGCGGCGGCGCTCGCCCCAGGGTGCAAGGACGACATCACCTTTAACCGGCGCAACGCCTGGGTGCCAAAGTTCAACGCTGGGATCCAGGCATGGCAGGCCGGGAACGTCGACTCCGCAACCACCGCGTTCCGGCAGGCGACGCTGGCCTATCAGGGGGACCCACTGGCATTCATCTACCTCGCCAACCTGTTCGTGGGCCGGGAAGAGCCGGACTCGGCGCTCAAAAAGAGCGATGCCGCAAAGTATCACCGCGACTCGCTGCTGCACGCGACCCACATGGACTCCGCCGCGAAGTACTTCCGGCTGGCCGTGCCCGCCGCCAGCGATCCGAAATTCGTCAAGGAGCGGCGCGAGGCGTTCCTGAACGTGGCGCGCGTCTATCACTCGTCGAAACGCTACGACGAAGCGAAGGCGGCGTATCGCGAGTACCTGAAGGCCTATCCCAACGATGTCCAGGCGATGGCGAGCCTGGCGGGTCTGTACGTCTACGCCAACCAGCGCGATTCGGCACTCGCGCTGTACAGCGACATCCTGGCGCACTCGGACTCGGCGAGCGCGGATGATCTGTTCAGCGCCGCGCAATCGGTGTTAAGCACGATTCCGTCGTCGCCGGACACGGGGGAGATGGAGGCGGCGTGCACGAAGGCTCAAAAGCGCAAGAGTCCCGCCCTCACGGCGCGGCAGATCGCGGCGCGCTGCCTGCCGCCGGCCGCAGATACGATGAAGAAGTTTCACGCCGTGGCCGATCCCCAGTACCGGCTGGTGGCCAAGGCGTACGAAACGGGGCTCGCGAAGAATCCGTATTCTCGCGATGCCCTGTTCAACCTCGCTGGCATCTCCTTCATGGTGGGTGATACGAGCAAGGTGTTGCCGCTGGCACAGCGGCTCTATGCCGTCGACCCCATGAACCGCACGACGCTTGCCAAAATCGCCGGGGGGTGGCAGCTCCTGGGGAAGAAAGACTCGGTCATACACTACCTCACGCTCGCCGACTCGCTGCCCATCGAAGTCACCGTGGGCAGTTTCACCACCACGGACAAGGGCGCTCAGATCGAAGGCCTGTTCAGCAACTTCCACTCGAAGCCGTCGCCAGCGCTCAAGATCGCGTTCGAGTTTCTGGATGCGACAGGCGCGGTACTGGCGTCGCAGCCACAGGACGTGGCGTCCATCGCATCCGGAGCGAA
>DATEGE010000200.1:0-6747 GCA_035280265.1 Gemmatimonadales bacterium
CAGCGACATGAACGGGTCGCGCCCGCCGCCCTCGTAGGAAAATGCCTCACGCACGAGCTGCGGCGTCGCGGTACTGTCGGGCGGCCGTGTGGCGGTCGCTTTGCCGCTGTCGGTCCGCGCAGGTTTGGGCGCGGCGGGGGCCCGGGCCGGAGCGGGCTTCGCTTGAGCGGCGAGCGGGCCCGTCGCGAGCAACGCCGCGACGCACACCACGAAGCGCGCGCTCACTTCTTCTTGCCCGCCCCCGGCGGCGGCGCGGCGGCCTTCACGAACGTGCGGATCGAGAACTGCGCCTCGAGCAGCGACCCTAAGGTATCGCCCACGAATCTCTGGGCCTGTTGCTGCGCCGCCCGCAGGATCACGTCCTGCGGCACGATGATGCGCGGCAGGCTCGCGATATCCGAGAGGAATTCGCCCAGTTGGTCGTAATGCCCGATGATCTCGAGACGATAGCGGTACGTATCGAACGGCTGCCCTGGCTCGGGGTTCTGCGGATCGATCCGGCCGATCGTCACGCCGCGGACCTTCGCCTTCGTCGAGATATCGTCGATCAGCGCCGGAACCTCGTTCTTGTCGGGCACCAAGCGGCGCATCACGCCGAGCAACGCCGTGTATTGCTCGACCTTGCGCCGCAAGTCTTCCACCGTGCCGCTCGCCAGGTCCTGCTTCGCGCGGTCGACGATGGCCTGGAGGCTGTCGATCTGATGGGACGTGACGCCGATCTGCCTGGTGGTCGGGCCAGCCCAATAGTTCCAAAAGGCCCAGCCCACGCCGGCCATCACCAGCGTGATGAGCAGGAGCACCTGACTCTGCTTGTCCTGCGGCAGGAGGGCCATGGCTTACCTCGCCGCCTGGGTCATCGGGACGGTCCGGATGTACACGGAGTCCGCCGTCCGGTAGCGCACGCCGACGTTGAACGCCGTCACGGGGCGGTCGCCTTCGACCACCGTGGACGTGGTCGCCGGCGTCACGTCGGTGAGCCAGGGCGACGCGGCGAGCTGCCGCAGGAACGTCGTGTACGCCTGAATGTCCACCGTGCTCCCCGTGATCCATGCCACCACCGACGGCCTCGGAGGCTCCCCCGCCCCCGCGGCGGCCGCGGGACCGGTCGGAGGGGCGACCGAGACTGCCGCCGTGGGTTGTGCCCCTACGCTCGTCAACCAGGTGTACGGCGGGAGGGCTTTGGTGATTTGGTCCAAGATGTGGGGCCAGACGTAGCGGTCCGCGTCGATGCCGCGGATGATATTGATCTCCGACATCAGTGAGTCGCGCATCCGCTCCGATTGACGTTTTTGCGCGATCACGATGTCGAATCGCTGCTTCTCGGCTTGCACCTCGCTCAGCCGGGACTGCAGCACCCGCAGCCGGGTGCTCTGGGTGATGAACACCAGCAGCCCGCCGCCCACGACGATCACCGACGCGGCGCTGGCCACCAGCAGCCACGGGTTCTTGATCGTCGCGAGCAAGCCCCGGAAGTCGGGCAGCGCCAGCTTGAAGCCCGCGCCGCCCGCCGCCTTCTTCTTTTTCCCGGGCAGCAGGTTGATTTCGATCATGCGGCGCGCCTCAGCGCCAAACCGACCGACAGCATCAGGAGGGGCGCGACTTCGTCCACCGCCACCGACTCGAACACCGAGTCACGCACCTTGAGCCGTTGAACCGGGCTCGCGACCTCGACCGGGACCCGCAAGCGATTCGACACCGCTTCGTTGAGCCCTGGCACCCGGGCGCCTCCACCGATCGTGAAGACCCGCCCCAGGCCTCCCGCCGAGCGCGACGCCGTCGCCAGGAACGCCGCCGCCCGCTCCACGCCCACCGCGATCTCCTCAGCCCGGGCGTCCACATACGGCGCCAGATCACCGCTTTGCGTCTGGCCCTGGATGACCCGCTCCGAATCCTCCGCGGAGAGCCCCTTCTCCCGTTGCAGGTCCTCCCGAAAGCGGCGCGTGCCCACCGACAGATCGCGCGTGAGCACGGGAACGCCGTCCTCGAGGATGTTCACGTTGGTCACTTCGTGGCCGATGTTGACGAGTCCGACGACGCCTTGCATCGCGTCCGGATGGTTCAGTTCGAACGCGTTGTGGATCGCAAACGCGTCCACGTCGATCACAGCCGGTTCGAGGCCCGCCTCGCCCAAGAGCAGCGTCCGGCCCTCGACGAGCTCCCGCTTGGCCGCGACGAGGAGCACGTTCATCTGGAGCCCTTCGGCGTCGGGATCGAGGATCTGGAAATCGAGCTCGACGTTCGCCATGTCGAACGGCACGTGCTGCTCGGCCTCCCAGCGAATCACCTCGCGCGCATCGCTCTCCTTCATGCGGTCCATCTGGATCTTCTTCACGATCACGTCCCGACCCCCGACCGCCGTGACCACGGATCTCTGCTTCACTCCCGCCGCCGAGAACAGCCCCCGAATCGCCTCCGCCACGATCCCCGGGTCCATCACTTCCCCCTCGACGATCGCGTCGGCCGCGACCTCCGTCGTGGCCACCTTGACGAGCTCCGGCTCACTGCCGCCATGGTCGATGACGGCCACCTTGATGATCCCGGAGCCGATGTCTAAGCCCACCGAGGTTCGCTTGCCGCCCAGTAGCCCAAACAGGGCCATAAGTGCCCTATGGTTAAGGAAATGGTGATACGAGGGCAAACTACAGTAAGGTTCGCCCCTTATCCTGTCAAGCCTCGAACCTACTTTAGGCGGATTAACCAACTACTTCGCAGCGTTCAACTTAGACCCCATCGACGGCTCTTAGAAATGGTACTCCTCGCCGGGCAACAGCTCCGGCGATCGGATGTAAGCGATTGCCTGATAATATGTTACGTTGATCACCCAAAACCAAGAGCGGGGGGTCACCCCGCTCGCGTAGTCACGGTCACGATTCAGACGCCTCAATACAGTTGCACCCAACTCCGTGATCGCCCCACAGCGGCAACCCCCGCCCCGAGAAGGGCCTGGGTGACCGAGCAACTGGACCAGTTCACGGTCATGCTGCCGCCAGATGCCAAGTCCGCGCTGCTCGCCGAAACGGCCCCGTAGACGGTCACGGCGACGCCGGCCGCGGCCGTCAGCCTGCCGCGCACCACGATCAGCCCGTAGAAGGTGAACGGCCCGTTCACCGTCAGGTCGCCGTCCACGAGAAGCGCGCCCTGTCCCTGGCCACTGACGATGGTCCCATCGCCGCGCAGCTGGATGATGGGGGAGTAGCCACCGCACGGGTTCGCGTGATCGTTCCCGTCGCCCCAGTTCTCGGGATCGCTGGTCTGGCACACCCCGCCTACGACGACGGGCGCCGGGGCGTACGTTCCGGCTGGCAGCTGGACTGTCGCCTGCCGCGACAGGGTGGCGTAATCGGCGGATCCGATGCCGAACAGCGCAGCGGTGTCGGGCGTCGAGCGAGTCGCGGCCACGCTGTCCCCGGCCGGCCCGCAGTCACTCCAATTGCTAGCAGGGGGTGGGGTGTCAGCGCCGTTCAGAATGGTGTGGCTGCCCGCCGCGACCGGCTCGCCGAGCGTAAGCGCAGCGTGAATGTCTGGTTGGAGCGGGACGATTCGGATCAACATGCCGAGCCGCTGGCTGATCCCGCTGCGAGCCGCCCGGCCCGTCACAGCGACCAAGAACAACGTGCGGTTCAACCGATACGCTGTTGCCTGATAGGAGCTGCCCGGTGCCGCCTCCATGGGCGCCGCGGAATCGAGCGGATAGGCCCGCCTGCCCGTGTAGCCGCCGCGATTCGCCGGCCATATGTCGACCGCCCCGTACGCACCGCCCTCCGCCACGCCGAATGACTGCAGCCAGGAGCGCGTGTTCTCCGCCATCCGCTGCTCCTCGGTGCCGGCGAACAAGGCGCCCGCAACCAGTGCCCCGACGATCACCAGTGCTACGAGAGTCAGAGCCAACGCCATCCCTCGCCGATTTTCCATCGACTGGGGCACGTCCACCTCCCTCAGAAGCGTCGATTGTTCCGTAACGCGACTCGCATCACGAGGCTGTCCACACCGTCGGCCTGGCGCCCGTCGGCCATTCGGGTCGGCTCGGCCGTGCGCCCTCGAACGGCGATCTCGATCTGGGCCACATTGGGCGCCGTGGCCGTCTCCACGCCCGTGGAGTCGAAGTAGGCGAAGGTCAGACCCTTGGGACCGGCCAAGGGGCCGAGCAGCGGCTGCAGCGTGGCGCCCGCGGCTCGCTGCCCGAGGTACCAAAGCCCATCGGACGGCGAGCGATACTCCTTGTAGGTCGTGGTTTCATAGCCCCACACAGGGGCGCCCAGAGGAACCATCCCGGCTCGGTTCTGTTGGGGTGGCTCGAGCGGGGCGAGATCCACCGTCAACCGCATCCCGGGGAGTGCTTGGGCGATGGGCTCAGGGCCGGCGCAGCGGGCGGAAACGGGATCGAGGGTCAGCCGCCCGCGGAGCCAGCCGTCGTCGTTGCGGCTTCCCGGCCGACCCTCGTAATAGACGAGTACGGAGTCCCCCGCGGTGAGCATCCGCGACCCGAACGTCAGCGAGTTTCTGATAACGACCGTCCTACCCGTGATCGCCCCCCCATCGAGTGTCGGGGTGTCGCACGCGACGGCGAACAGGCGCATCGCCCGGATCGTGATCGAGTCCGACGCCATCGCCAGGATGTCACCATCCCGCGCGTCCAGTACGCGGAGCTCCGCGGGCAGCACCGCCGCAGCCGCCCGCAGGCTTTGCTGCAGGTCGATGCGCTGTGTCTGCGCGTGGTACACGCGCTGACCAGTCGTCATGATTTGGTACGTAACCGCCGCCACCGTCCCCAACAGGACGAGGGCGATCAGCAGCTCCACGAGCGCGAACGCGCGGCCACCTAGATGATGCATGAGATTGCCGTCTCGAGGCTGTCGCTCCGCCATCGCTCCCGATCGGCCAGGTAGGTGCCGCGGACGACGATGCGCCAGCCCCCATTCCCGCGATCGACGAAGCGCCAGCTGATCGAATCGACAGGGGTGCTTCCTCGGTAGCGTACGTCCGTTCCGGCGTCGTGCGCACCACACCCGGCGGTACGCAGCATCTCCAGCCGCCGGGCGGCGAACGCCGCGTGGGCCGTCGAGCGCTGACTCCTGGCGATCATCCGCGAGACCAGCACCGCCGACCCCGCGAGCCCGAGCAGCCCGACGGTGAGCACCAAGACCGCGACGAGGAGTTCGACCAGGGTGAAGCCCTGCTTCGCCCGCACCATGCCCAAGCATGGTGTGGCGGCGCGGTTACAGCATACGGCAATTCATTGCGCTGGTACCCGAATCGCCGCGCTACTCGATGCCGTATCGATCCATCTTATAGAAGAGGGTTCTCAGACTCACGCCGAGCCGCTTGGCGGCGTCTCGCCGATTACCGTCCGCTGCGCTCAGCGCCGCGCTGATCGCCTGGCGCTCGGCCGCCTCGACCACCTCACGCAGCGACCCCGGGCCGGCGCTCGAGCCTGGTGGTGACCCCGGGCGCGAGCCGGGGGTCGACTGGAAATCCCCCGGCTCTAGGAGTTCCTTCTCGGATAGCACCGCCGCCCGCTCGATGGCGTGCTCCAGCGCCCGCACGTTGCCCGGCCAGGGCTGTGCCCCGAGCCACTCCAGCGCCGCTTCACTCAAGGCGACCCGTTGCCCCAAGCGGCGCGCCAAGTGAGCCGCGAAATGGCGTGCCAACGGAGCGATGTCTTCCCGGCGCTCGGCCAGCGGGGGTAGGTGGATCGCGACGACATTCAGGCGATCGAACAGGTCGTGTCGGAATCGCCCCGCCGCCGCCTCGCGGGCGAGGTCTTTGGCGGTGGCCGCGAGCACCCGCACGTCGACCCCGCGCGTCTTCTGATCGCCGACCCGCCGAACCTCGCTCTCTTGCAGCACCCGCAGCAGCTTCGCTTGGAGCGGCAGCGGTAGCTCACCGATCTCGTCGAGGAGCAGCGTGCCACGATCCGCCTGCTCGAACAGCCCGGGCCGATCGGCCGCGGCTCCCGTAAAGGCCCCCTTCACGTAACCGAACAGCTCCGACTCGAGCAGCGTCTCGGGAATGGCGGCGCAGTTCACCGCGACAAACGGAGCGGCGGTCCGCGGACTCGCCCGATGAATCGCCTGGGCGATGACCTCCTTCCCGGTGCCGCGCTCGCCGGTGATGAGTACAGTGGTCCGGTGCCCCGCCACCCTCGCGACGACGTCGAGCGCCAGCTTCATCGCTGCGCTCTCCGCGACCACGGCGCGAACGGTGGAGGCGCTGTCAAGCTGTGCCTTTAGTGTCGCGATGGTGTGCCCGAGCTGCTCACGCTCCTCGGCCTTGCGCAGCGTAAGGACGACTTCGTCCGGGCGGAACGGCTTCGGGACGTAGTCGTAGGCCCCTTCTTTCATCGCGGCGAGAGCGGCCTCCTCCCCCCCGTAGGCGCTCATCATGATGACGAGCGCCGGGCCGCCGCCGCCCTTGTACGCGCGGAGAAACGCGAGTCCGTCCATGTCCGGCATGCGGACATCGCACAAGATCAGGTCGAACGGCTCGGCACGCGCCCGCTCCAGGGCGTGCGTGCCCGATCCCTCGGCCACCACCTCGTACCCGGCGTCGGCGAGCAGCAGGCCCAGCGAGTGTCGCAGCCCGGGCTCGTCGTCAACCACGAGAACTCTAGTCATGACCACCTTGCGGCTCGTAGGCGGTGGGAAAGAACATTTTAAACGCCGCTCCTCCCTCGCGTGCCGTATCGACCCAGATGACGCCGCTCATGTCGTGCACGGCGCGCGCGACGATCGCGAGTCCGAGCCCGGT
>DATEGE010000201.1:0-23075 GCA_035280265.1 Gemmatimonadales bacterium
GGGGGGCGACACCGAGCGTAACAATCTCTGGATACGCGTTCCACCCCACGCCGGATACGGTTGCGGTCAACACCACGGTGACATGGAGCAACCAGGACGCCGTCCAGCACACCGCCACATCAGACGGAAGCTCTAATGAAGTGTGGGACACCGGGCTTCTCTCAACCAATACGGGATCTCACAAGTTCACTACCGCGGGGACGTTCACGTACCATTGCAGCCAACACCCCACAATGCACGGCACGATCGTCGTGCAATAAGGAGCTACGGTCGCAGCGGCTGCAACCGACGGCCCAACGCGGCGAGAGAATCCGCGGACAGCGGTCCGCGAATGTCCACAAACAGTGCCGTGGCGGTCCGATCGAGGGCAGCCGGAGCCGGTGCTGCGGCGCGCGCCACCGCTCGCTTGGGCGCGAGCGGTGCCAGCGAGTCAGCGGCCCTCTCCTGGTTCGTGGATACCGCTCCGGCCAACGTGGCTGGCGCCGGCCGTCCCGTGATCACTTCGATCATCGTGCCGCGATCGAGCACTTGCTCCACTATAACCAGGCCCGCATACCCGACGGCGCGCCCCTGGTAGATCGCTTCGATCGGGAGGCCGGTGACGATGCGTGGATCTGCGTCGAGCAGGCGGCGCGCGCTGTCGATGCTGATGGAGGATTCCTTCTGCCACGCGTAGCGACCCTCCTCCGGCACGTTGCCAACCGCGTTTGACTCGCGTGGGATTTCCCGCGCAACGGAATCCCGCCGCGCCTCCGCGTGTCCAGTTGCGAGGAGGGGCTGCGGGGCCGGTGCCGCGACAGCCGGTGGTTTCGCGGCGGCGCGCTCGGCGTGGATACGCGGCTCGCGCCGCGCCAGCTCTCTCGTGACGGGAGCCGGCGGCACGCGCGGCCTCGTCATGTCGGTGGTGGCAGCGGTGTCGGGTTGATCAGACCGGGAGACACCCCGACCGAGGTAGGCTCCGATCCCCAGCGCCAGCGCGATGGTCGCCGCCCACGCCACCGGCAAGCGAACCCTCCACCACACCGGGCGGGGGGGCTTCGTATTACCGGCTCGAAACGGCGGCACCGCCCGATCGGGGGGAGCCGCGAGCGCGAGGATCTGCTCGGCCCGAGCGATCAGCGCGCGCGTTTCCTCGAGCCGCTCGCCGCAGCTCGGGCATTGTGCCACGTGCGCCGCAACACCCTGGGCCTCGGCGGGGGATAGCTCGCCGTCGAGATAGGCGTGCAGAGTGCCGTCATCCACGTGCGACATGCTCACCTGACCTTCCCGCCTCGAACGCCTCCACCAGCCGCCGGCGCGCGCGCGACAGCGTCGTGCCGATCGCGCCGCGCGCGAGCCCCGTCTGCGCGGCGATCTCCTCGTATGATAATCCCGCGTCCCACAACAAGAGCACCTCGCGATCGCGCGGCGACAGCGTTTCGAGCGCCGCTCGCACGCGTGCCCGGTCGCTCTCCGCGTCGAGCGCCTCTTCGTGCCCGCGTGCCGTCTCCTGTGGCTCGGCGGTCAGCAGGCTGAGATGCCGCCGCTCGCGCGCCGCGCGCCGTGCTTCGTCTCGCGCCATGTTCGCAGCCACGATGAACAACCACCCCCGGGGGTTCTCCGGTTTGTGCACCACCGCCCGCGCGAACGCTTCCTGGGCGAGGTCCTCCGCGCGCTCGGCGTCCCACACCTTGCGGTACAGGAACCGCACGAGCGCGCGGTAAGTGGTGCGATAGATCTCGGCGAGATCTTGGGGCATGGGAGTCAACGCGGAAGTCGGAACGCGGAACGCGAAACAGTACCACCGGCTCCGTGGAGCCAGACGCCGCTGTTCCGCGTTCCGCCTTCCGCGTTCCGCGTTTGTCTCATCCCCGAAACTCTCTCACCAGCCGCTCCAGCTCGCCGTCTGCCCACGTCGTGTTCCCGCTCGCCTCGATCTCGATGCTGACCCGGCGCCCAGCCACGAGTACCGCCGGTGTAAGCGTCGCCGGCTGCAGCAGCTCGGGGAGGGCGCGGAGCAGCGCGAAATACGCGTCGCTGTACGCCGCGACTCTCACGACGCGGAGCGAGTCGTCGTGCGCCACGTCGATCCACGCGCTGTCACGCCACACGAAGAGCCGTCCGCCCACGCGCTGGGTGCGCGCCCTCGTGACGCTGTCAGCGGCCGGCATCTCACTCAATCGCGCCGACCCGGCGAGGGCCTTCTCGGCGCGGGAGCGCTCTACCGCACCGGCACCCGCCTGGTCCAGCGGCGCTGGCGCCGCGGGTATGGGACCATCGCGCCACATGCGGCGGCGCACTACTTGGTCGGGCTCCTGCACGAGATAGGAAGTGTATTCCGTGAGGATGCCGTAGCGCAGCGCCAGTCGCTTCAGCTCGTTCACGGTCTCCGGGTTCGACCCATGCAGCCGGATGTCGCGAGATAACGCGCCTGCCTTACGGGCGGCCCAAAGCTGCTGGATGTACTCATTGCCGGAGCCCTCCGCGAATCGCGCCGCCGTCGAAAACCGCTCCTCCCGACCGCTTCTCCGGCCGGCCACCGTCACCGAGCGGTCTCTGCTGCCGGCTCCCCCCCGATACCGTCCGAACACCACGAGCTCGTCGCCGCGGAACAGGTCGGGCAGTCCCTGCGGCTGCAGATCGTACAGCTCGACGCCATCCGCGCGCAGGGCGACGTCGGTCAGTACCGGTGACGACACCTTGGCCGAGAGGGCCCCGACGGCATGCTCGATATCGCCCCCGGGCCCGATGTACTCGGTGACGCCCCGGGCGCGCTCTGTCAGCCGGTCGAGCAGGTACGTGTTCACGTCATAACCGATGCCGAACGAGAACACGCGGAACGAGCCGCGGCCGCGCTCCGCCTGGTCGGCGATCCGCTCGGGATCGGTTTGGTCCACGGTCGGCAGCCCGTCCGTCAGGAACACGACGACGCCGAGCGCGCCCTCGCGCGGCGGCTGGGCGAACGCCTCGGCGAGCGCGCCAGCGATGTTGGTACCGCCGTTCGCGTCCAAGTGGCGCACCCACTCCTGTGCGGACCGCACGTTGTCCGCGGTGGCGGCTGTCCACTCGGCGGCGTAGCGGCGCACGCCCCCGCTGAACGCGATCACGCGGAAGCGATCGCTCGGCCGTAAGGTGCCAAGCAGCTGCGCCAGCGCGGCCTGCGCCTGGTCCAGCTTCTCGCCCGACATGGACCCCGAGACATCGAGCACGGCCACCAGGTCGCGTGGCACGGACGGCGTACCGTCACCGCCACCCGGCGCGAGCAGCAGCATGAAGAACCCGTCCTCGGCCGCCGGCTGGCTCGTGACCAGGGACAGTCCCACGAGCCCCCGCACGAGCGGCATGAACACCTCGAGATCTCCACGGGGCGCACTGTCGGCGAGCGCGAGGTCGAGGTGGTCGCCTTGGCGGCCCACGGTGAGACGGTGCGTGGGTGAGTACGGGTCCCCGAACCGGCTGGCGCTGTCGACAGCGATCCGGAAGCTGCGGGCCGCTGCGGCGCCCGGACCAGAGCCCGCCACATACCGGAAGCGCCACGCATCGCCGACGCGATCGAGCATCTGGGTGTAGCGCAGCGTGATCTTGCGGGTCTCTCCGGGCGCGATGGGAAACACGCGCGCCCGCAGCAGGCCGTGTCCCGCCAGCTCGATCAGCGCCGGATCGCGCTTGCGGCGCACGATCTCCTCGTAAATCCCACGCGCCTGGGCCGCGTCCATCGGCTCTCCCTTGAGCTCACGATCGCCCTGCCACAGCGAGAAGTCGCTGAACACCGCTTCGCCGGGCAGCGGATAGAGATAGCTCGCTTCGTCCAGCATCGGACCGTTGTTGCGGAACCATTCCTCGACCGTGACGCGCGCCGCCCGGCCCGTGACCGCGACCTGCACGGCACTGCGTACTTTCTCCACCGCGCCCTGGCGGTGCTCGATCCACCCCTGTGCCCGCGCCGCCGCGAGCGGCAAGAGCAGACTGGACACAGCGACGGTTAGGCGACGTGAGCACAACATGGCGGACCGGATCCTGTTAGAGACGGGAAGAGAGACGCCGGGCCGACGCAGGCTTGCACACGAGGGTAGGCTGCGGCACGAGAAGGGGTTGCGGGGCGGTGGGGGTGTGCTCATCTTGGAGCGCCGCAGCACCGCGGCGGGAAGTTGCTGCGCCCTACTGGATGGGGAATCGTGCCGCGCTACACCTACCGCCGCCTCGCCAAGCTTCCGAGCACAAGCGAAGACTTGCGTCGCCATACGGTGCTCAACCTCCCCGGGATGCTGGACGGTCTCAGCCTGGAGCACACCGTCATGGCGCCCGGCGCCGCCGTGCCGATCTCGGTAGAGGATGAGGCGGCCTTGCTGATCTTCACCCTGTCAGGCCGCGGCGTGATGCTGCTCGATGGGGATCGCATCGAGGTGTCGGCCAACGATCTCGTGCACATCCCGGCGGGTGTGCCCTACGGCATGAACACGCTCGGTGGCACCGACTGGGTGTACGTCGTGCTGCAGGCCCCGTCTCAGCCGACGGCGCATTGATTGGGGCCTACCTCCAAGATTTCCGCATCCTGCTCGGAGACGGTCACGAGACCCAGATTCGCCAGCTTGATCATCTGGTAATTGTCGGGGGGCGGGTTGGTGTGTGCAGCCACCCACGCGTGGAATGCCGCACGGTCCCGCATACTCGCGGCCTCATTGGTCGCCGTGATGACATCGAAGCGGGCTGCCACACTGCGGTCGGCGCGCCGCTCACGCTCGCTCGCGTAATGCGCGGGGAGCACGAGCAAGTCTCCCGACCACTCGCGTCGCGCCCGCTCCAGGCTCTGCCACAGGTGCGCGGTCCAGGCTTGATGCTGCCCGCCCAGATCGGGGCGGCCCACCGATTGGACGAACAGAAAATCACCCGTGAGCGCGAGCGTATTGCCGACGATGAGAGTGGTGCTGCCCAGCGTGTGACCGGGGAGGTGCACCGCCTGGAGCGTCGCGCGCCCCAGCGCGATCGTCGTGCCCTCGGTCAGCGGCTCGAATTCGAATCGTCCTTCCCTTCCATCGTATGGCGAGCGGGCATCGTCGGGGTGCACGAAGTAGGGAACCCGCCAGCGCGCGGCCGCGGCGCGCGCGCCGCTGAGGTAGTCGGCGTGCATGTGGGTGTCGATCACCGCGGCCGCGGTCGCGCCCACGTCTTCCAGCACGGCCTGGTACGGCTCGAGGTGGCGGCCCGGGTCCACGACCACGGCGTCGCCGTCGCTGACGAGAACGTACGAGAGCGCGCCCTTGCCCACCCGGTCCAGCTGAATCACATGCTCGAGGGCCGGCGTGGGCGACAACCGCCGGGGCAAGTAGACCGTTTCCCATGCTGCCATCCCACCGGTCACGGTATACGCATCGAAGCCGCGCTCGCGCAGGAACGACGTGGCCCGTTGACTGGAGTTGCCGTGCCCGCAGATCACGGCGATCGGAGCGGCGGCATCGAGGCGCAACGGCTCGAGGGTCGGAAGACGATACATCTCCGAGGCAGGCAGCGCGCGGAAATCGAGTGTCGCCCCCAAGGTGACGCGTCCCTGCGTGACGCGCTCCGACGAGCGCACGTCCAGGAGCTGGACGCGCTCACCCGCATCGAGGCGGCGCGCCAGATCAGCGGCGGGGATGTGCGGGACGGCGGTCTGCGGCATCGGCATCAGTGTCGTTGGGTTGGTGCGAAAACGCAACGCCGGTGCTGGCTACCAGGGCTCCCGTTTTCGGGAGCGCCGGATATATTGTGAACGCGTTCACAAGCGCGTTCCCGTCATCGTACTGGAGGAGTTTGCAATGCGGTTCACCCTGCTGAGCACGCTCGTCGCGTTCGGCGTCGTCGCCTGCGGCAGCGAGCAGAAGTCCACGGCATCTCAGGCGCAGGCTGCCACGCCTGCCGCCGGCGCGTCCGCCGCGGCGCCGGCTGCCGCTGCCACCCCCGCCGCCATTGTCGAGGTCAAGATGACCGGCAACGGCACGAGTCAGGCGGCGTTCGAGCCGAGTAAGCTGACGATCAAGCCCGGCACGACGGTGCGGTTCATCAATGTTTCCGGCGGTCCGCACAACGTCGCGTTCTACGGCGACTCGATCCCGAAGGGCGCGGCCGACGCGTTGAAGAAGGGCATGCCCAATCCGATGGGCGATCTCACCGGCCCGTTCCTCACGCAGCCGAACGAGAAGTACGACGTCGCCTTCACCGGCGCGCCCGCCGGCACGTACAAAGGGTATTGCATGCCGCACGTCGCGCTCGGCATGCACATCACGATCACGGTGCAGTAGCTCGTGCCGCGAGCGGCGGACACGGCCTCGGGGCTTCCCCGGGGCCGTTTGACTTTGCGGGGCCCGGCACGGAAGTTCATGGTTCGTATGCCTCGCTCCGCGGGTCTTTTTGCGCTGTTGCTCGCAGCCGCGTGCGACGCGCCCCACCGGATCGCTGCGCCGCCGCCGCTCGCGGCCGACCGCCTCGGCCGGTCCCAGCTCGTCGTGCATCCGGGTGAGTCGATTCAGGCCGCGGTGAACGCCGCCACGGCGGGCGCGGTGATCGCGATCGAGCCCGGAACGTATCGGGAGGCGGTGCACATCGCGCTGCCAGGGCTCACGCTGGTCGGTCGCGACGGGCGGGACGGGGGCGGGGGCGGGGGCGTGGTGATCGAGAACCCGGGCGGCGAGGATAATGGCATTACGGTCGACCGGGGGAGCGACGGATTCACGCTCGCGAATGTGACGGTGCGCGGTTTCGGGGAAAACGGGGTGCTGCTCGCGGGCGTCCACGGTTTCGTGTTGTCGCGCGTGACCGCGCAGCACAACGGCGAGTACGGGCTCTTCCCGGTGCATTCGTCGGCGGGCCTGATCGAGCGGTGTCGCGCGTCGGGTCACAACGATACCGGGATTTACGTGGGTCAGGATACCAACGTCACCGTCAGCGCGAGCGTCGCGTTCGCGAACGTGAACGGGATCGAGTTCGAGAACTCGCGGCGGGTGCGGGCGATCGGCAATGAGACGTTCGACAACGTCGTGGGAATCCTGGTGGTGCTGCTCCCGGGGTTGGACGCGAAGACATCGAGCGATGTACTCGTCGCAGCCAACCGGGTGCACGATAACAACCACGTCAACTTCGCGCCGCCGGGCGACCTCGCGTCGTTCGTGCCCACCGGGTCGGGAATCCTGGTGGTGGGAGCCGATCGCGTCACGGTCGCGAGCAATGTGGTGACCGGCAATCAGTTCGTCGGTATCGGTGTCGCGAGCACATTGGTGTTGGGCCAGCTCGCAGGGCTGCCGCCCGAGGCGTTCGGCGACATCGAGCCCGACCCGGACTTCGACCGCGTCGTGGGCAACGTCGTCATCCGCAACGGCGGGGCCGCTTCGCCGATTGCCTTCTTGCCGGCGGTCGATCTCCTATGGATCCCATCGGGCACCGGCAATTGCTGGCGCCGAAACGTGTTTCGCACGAGCTTCCCGGAGACGCTGCCCGTCTGCTCCTGAGGGCCGGCTGGCCGTTGCCCCGCCTTGCACGGGTCGGTTACAATTCCCCCCGACCTATGACCAATCGTCCCGTCTTCGCGCTGCTTGCCCTGGTCCTCGCGGGTCACGGCCGCGTTCCGCCGCCGGCGAGTGATGCCCGCATCTTCCTCGACCCCCGCGCGGACGCGCTCGTCATCGACCTCGCGCCCATGGATCTCCCGGCACGGACGCCGCACCACGCGATCGCGCAACCGTCGGTCGCGACGCTCGAGATTCCGCGGTCGGGATCGATTTACGGCTTCCGGGTGCAGGTGGTCGATTCGGCGGGCGCCGTCCTGCCCGACGAGCTGATTCATCATTTCAACCTGATCGACCCGGATCACCGCGAGCTGTTTCTCCCCATCTCGCGACGACTGCTCGCGGCCGGGCACGAGACCGGCGCTATCCGGCTCCCTTGGCTCCTGTTCGGCCTGCCGCTCGAGCGGGGTCAGCGCGTCGTGGCGAGCGCGATGGTCGAGAATCTCACGGCCAGTTCGTATCACCAGGCTCGCGTGCGCTTGGTGATGAACTTCACCCCCGAGGGACGTCCCTGGCCGCTGTTTCAGGCGTCCCCATGGCAAATGGACGTCGCCTTTCCGGTGGGCGACAAGTCGTTCGCGCTACCCGCGGGACGGTCCACGCGCTCGTACGAGGGGAGCCCCGCTGTCGCGGGGAAGATCGTTGGCCTGGGCGGGCACATGCACGACTACGGGCGCCTCATCGAGTTCACGGACGCGACCACGGGCGCGATCATCTACCGCACTGCGCCGAAGGTGGACAGCGCCGGACGCATCCAGTCGGTCCCGGTCTCCATGCTGTTCGGCTGGACTCGCCTCGGCGTTCACATCGTGCCCGAGCATCGATATCGCATCACGGTGTCGTACGACAACCCGACCGGCGCCGCGATTCCGGACGGCGGCATGGGGGTGATCGGCGGATTGTTCGTGCCCGACCACGGAGTCCGGTGGCCTGCCGCCGACCGCGGTGACTCGCTGTACCAACAGGACTACCGTCATTACATGCGGCTCACCGGCGGCCACGACATGATGGACATGGCCGGCCCGGCGATGTCGATGCCGGTGAAGCGGGGCGTGCACGACCACGCCGCGCACGCCCACCATTAGCAACGCCACCGAGGCGGTGCTGTTCGACTTCGGCGGCACGCTGGATGCCGACGGCGTGCATTGGAGCCCGCGGTTCTACGATGCGTATCGGGCCGCTGGTGGCGCGCTCGACTTCACCGCATTCGATCCGATCTTCCAGGTCTCCGACGACGCGGTGGCGTGCTTGCCCGACATTCGCCGGCTGGCGTTTCACGCCGCGATCGAGGCGCTGGCCCGATTGCTCGTGAGCCGTCTGCCCGACCGCGTGGATGCGGGTGAGATCGCCGAGCGGGTCCACGGAGAGGCGGTGGCGGTCGTGGGCCGCAACCGCCCGGTGCTGGAGCGGCTGCGGCGGCGCTTTCGGCTCGGGGTCGTGTCGAACTTCACCGGCAACTTGCAGCCTTGTTTAGAGGAGCTCGGCCTGGCGAGATTGTTCGTCACCTTGAGCGACTCGACGCTCGTGGGATGGACCAAGCCCGACGCGCGCATCTTCACCCACACCCTGGCGCGGCTCGACGTGCCAGCGCAGGCGGCGTGGATGGTGGGCGACAACTTCGATGCGGACATCCGCGGCGCGGCCAATGTCGGGATGCGCACCTGCTGGATCGCCCCTCCGGATCGGGCGGTTCCGCCCGGGCTCGTCCCCAGCGCGCGCATCCACCGCCTGCCGGACATCGAAGCGGTGCTCGCCTGACGTGCACGGCCTGATCCTCGCGGGCGGGGAGGGATCACGGCTAGCCGCCGGTGGAATCGCGGTGCCCAAGCCGCTCGTCCAGGTCGCCGGGCGACCGCAGATCGAGCGACTGCTCGAGACGTTCGCCGAGCTGGGGTGCCTGAGCCTGACCTGCGCCGTGCGGGCGGACTTTCCCGCTGTGCGACGCGCGCTTGACGGCAGGCGGTTCGGGCCGCCCCTTACGGTGGTGGAGTGTCGCACCCCTTCGTCGCTGCACACGCTGGTCGAGGGATTGCGGGCGGTGCGGGCTGGCGCGGTGTTTTGCAGCATGGTAGACACCGTCATGCGGCCCGCGGATTGGCACGAGGTGTACGTGGCCACCGAGCGGCACCTCCGGGAGGGCGCCGACATGGTGCTCGTTGTGACGCCGTATGTGGACGATGAGTCTCCGGTGTACGTTGCGCGGGGCGGGGCGGGCGACGTTGTGAGCGTGAGCGACGAACCGCTCCAGCCCCTGTGCGTCACCGGCGGAGTCTATGGGCTGAGCCCCGCGACCCGCCGTGCCGCTGCGGATGCCGTCTCGCGCGGCGGACAGCGGATGCGGGGTTTCCTCAAGTCGATGGTCGCGGAGGGGCGACGCGTGGCGGCAGTGGAAGTGCCACGAATCATCGACATCGATCGGCCATCGGATCTCGAAACTGCGAACGCGTGGCTGGCGGCGCGCGAAAGGTAAGCCTTGTCCCAACTGGTCGCGATTTATCGGAGTCCGTCCTATTCGCCGCAGCAGCACCGCGTGAACGATACGGCCATCCTCGACGCTACCGTCGAGCGGCTCGAGGCCTCCGGTTGGCGCGCGATCAAGACCACCGAGCGGCAAGTCGAACTGGGCAGGCTCCCGGCGGCGGAGCTGTACCTCAACATGTGCCAGGGGTCGCTCGCGGCCGAGCAGCTGATGCCGCTCGAGTCGGACGGCATCGTCGTGGTGAATCGTCCCTCCAGCGCGCTCGATTGCCATCGCTTCCGCATGGTCCGGCGACTGGCGAGGAGCACGCTGCCGTTTCCGCGCACCCTGATTCACGCCAGCTCCGCGCCCCTCCCGCCCGCCGACCAGCTTCGTGCGCTGAGTCCCGAGCACCAGAAGGTCTGGGTCAAGCGCGGCGACGTCCATGCCGAACGCGCGGAAGACGTGGTGGCGACCTCACTCGAGGAAGTGGCGGCGGCCGTCGGCGCCTTCACCGCGCGGGGCATTCCCTGGGTCGCGCTGCAGGAGCACGTGCCGGGTCCGGTCGTGAAGTTCTACGGCGTCACGGACGGCCGGTTCTTCAGCTGGTACGGGTCCGACGCGGGGTTCGCGGGGGAGCGACCCAAGGTGGATGAAAACCGTCTGAAGGCGCTCGCCTTCGAGGCGGCAGCGATCCTCGGGCTCGAGGTGTTCGGCGGCGACGTGGCGTTTCCCGAGCCCGACCGTCCCGTGCTGATCGATATCAACGACTGGCCGAGTTTCGCCCCGTTCCGCGACGAGGCGGCTGGGGCGATCGCGGCCTACATCACCCATCGGTTCGCGCATCGGAAACACTCGTGACGCATACATTGCGACGGATCCAGCTCCCGGGCCCCAAGTCCAAAGCGCTGTTCGACGCCGAGGCGCTGTATCTGGCGCCGGGCACCCAAAGCGTGGCGCTCTTCAGCCAGCTGGCGATCGACCACGGTGAGGGCGCGTTGCTGTTCGACGTGGACGGGAACCGTTACGTCGACCTCCTCGCCGGTGTCGGCGTAGCGAGCATCGGCTACGCCCATCCCAAGTACGTGGCAGCGATGCAGCGGCAAATCGCACGGGTGCACGTCGGCAGCTTCACGACGGAGCACCGCGCCGCGCTCGTGAAGCTCATCGCCGAGCTCACGCCCGACGATCTCAACCGCTCGCAGTTCTACTCGAGTGGGGCAGAAGCGGTCGAAGCCGCGCTGCGCCTCGCCAAGTCACGCACGGGACACACGGAGATCATCGGGTTCTGGGGGGGCTTCCACGGCAAGACCGGCGGGATTCTGCCGCTTTTGGGATCGAGCTTCAAGCACGCGCTCGGGCCGCTCATGCCCGGTGCGTACCTGTCGCCTTACGCGTCGTGCGCGCGCTGCGCCTTTGACAAGACGTTCCCGTCGTGTGAGTGGCATTGCGTCGACTTCCTGCGCAAGAAGATCGAGCTGGAAACCACGAAGGATGTCGCCGCGATCATCGTCGAACCGATTCAGGGCACGGCCGGCAACATCGTGCCCCCGCCCGGTTACCTGAAGCTGCTGCGCGACCTGGCGGACCAGCTCGGCGCGGTGCTGATTTGCGACGAGATGATCACGGGCTTCGGGCGCACCGGGAAGATGTTCGCGATCGAGCACGAGGGTGTCCTTCCCGACATCCTGACAATAGGGAAGGGCTTCGGCGGCGGCTTCCCGATGAGCGGCGTCGTCGCCCGGGAGGAGATCGCGTTCTCCAAGCCGTGGGCCAACCCCAGCGGCAGCTCGTCGTCGTACGGCGGCAACCCGCTCGCGGCAGCGGCGGCCCGCACTGCCATCGAGATCACCCTCGAGGATGGCCTGGTGGAGCACGCGCGCCGGTTAGGCGGCAAGATGCTGGCGGAAATGAAGCGCTGGGAATCGGAAGTGCCGATCGTCTCCGATGTCCGCGGACGCGGCTTGCTGCTCGGCATGGACCTGGTCGTGCCGGGCACGCGGCGGCTCCTGGACAAGAAGACCACCCGCTGGATCTTTGACACGCTGTTGTCGCGCGGCGTCCTCGCCATGATCTATAACCCCGAGGTCCGCATCAATCCGCCCCTGGTGATCGAGGAGGACCAAGCCATGGGCGCCCTCGCCACCATGAAGGACGTGCTCGGTGAAGCCGCAGACCGACTTATCGCATAAGGGCCGCGCGGTCGAGGAGTGGGCGGACCTCCACTTCTTCCGGCCCATCGGGATTCGCATCGCGCGCGCGCTGCTCCCGACCGGGATCTCCGCGGATCAGGTCACGCTGTGGTCGCTCGTGATCGGGCTCATGGCCGGTCACCTCTTCGCGTACCGCGATGTCTGGACCAATGTGATCGGGTTTGGGTTGTTCATCGTCTCGGACATCTTCGACTCGGCCGACGGTCAGCTGGCGCGGTTGCGCGGGACCTCCACGCGACTGGGACGTGCCCTGGACGGGGCGAGCGACACGCTGCGGTTCGTGAATCTCTACTTTCACCTCATCTACCGGCTGATTCACGCCGGTTTCTGGTGGCCGGGGGCGTTTCTCTTGTGCGCGGCCGCGGGTCTGGCTCATACGTATCAGAGTGCGGCCGTGGACTTCGTGCGGAACGCATTTCTTCAGATCGGCATCGGCACGAAAGGCGAGCTGGATCTCCCCGAGGACCTGGAAGCCCCGCGTGGCGGGCGGCAGACGCTGCTGCAGCGTTTCGGAGCCCGGGTCTACCGCGACTATGTGCTCCGCCAGGTGCAGCTGTTCCCCCGCTCGGTGAAGCTGATCCGGCTGCTGCGCCGCTACGGCGTGACGGAGCGGTTCCGCGCCGAGTATCGCGCTCGCCAGGACGGCGTGCTGCCACTGTGCGCCTGGCTCGGGCAGAACATCCGCTTCGTGCTGCTGGTCGGCGCCGCGATCGGTGGGCGCGTCACCGCGTTCCTGTGGATCGAGGCGGTGTGGATGAGCCTGCTGCTGGTGGCGCTGCTCTGGATCCACGAATGGAACGCCACGGCGCTGAGCGAGCAGCTCGACAGCGAGCGCGATGCCTACGCCCACATCACCTGAGTTGAAGCGGTACCGCGGTGCCGTCATCGGGGCGGGCGGCATCGCGCGGCAGTCGCACTTGCCCGCGCTGCGCGGCACGCCGGAGCTGCGCTCGCGCGTCGACATCGTGGCCCTCGTGGACAGCGCGCGCGACGTCGGCCCCGTGGACGGAATCCCGTTGCTCGCCCGCCGCGAGCAATTGCGCGATCTCGCGCCGCTCGACTTCATCGATATCTGCACGCCGACCGCGTCGCATCTCGACCTGACACTGTGGGGGCTCGAGCAAGGGTACCACGTCCTCTGCGAGAAGCCGGTGGCGCTCACGCGCGTGGAAGCCGAGCGGGTGGCCGCCGCGGCGCAGGCGAACGGACGGATCGTGGTGCCGTGCCATCAGTACCGATACAACCCGGTCTGGATGAAGGTGAAGGAATGGTTGGCCGCCGGGGCGATCGGTCGCTGGCATCTCGCGGAGCTCGCCGTCTATCGTACGGCAGCCGACCCTGGTCGCGGAGGAGACGGGGCCGCGCCCTGGCGCGGCACGCGTGAAGCGGGACGGGGCGGCGTGCTGCTCGATCACGGCACGCACCTCGTGTACCAGCTGCTGGACATCGCCGGGCTGCCCACGGCAGTGACCGCGTGGACCGGCCGGCTACGCCACGCCGCGTACGACGTGGAGGACACCGCCTCCGTGCGGTTCGACTATCCCGGCCGGCTCGTCACGATGTTCTTCACCTGGGCGGCGCGGGCGCGTGAGAACCGCATCCGATTCGTCGGTGATCGCGGATCGATCGACTGGGAGGGCGGGCAGCTACGCCTCGATGGCGCGGCTGGAACAGAACGGCTCGACTGCTCGGCCGAGCTGGACAAGAGCGCCTACCACCGGTGGTTCGCCGGTCTGTTCGACGCGTTCGTGGCGGCGCTCGACCGCGGCGATCCCGGGGCCGTCGCGCGCCCCTTCCTCGAGGATATCGCGCGTGTGGCGAGCGTCGTCGAGCACGCCTACGCCGCGGCTCGGAGCGGAACGACCGTCGCGATCCCGGGCGGCGCGTGAGCCGCAAGCTGCAGCTGCTGCTGTTCGCGCTCGGCTCCGCCGTGTTCGCCTACCTCGTGGCGCGCATCGGCGTGGAGCAGCTGCTGCACGACGCGGTGCGCACGGGCTGGGTGTTCGTGCCCATCTTCCTCCTCTATGGCGTGGTCTACCTCTGCAACGCGTGGGCTTGGTGGCTCACCATGGCCGACGAGCCGAGCCACCCGCCGTTCTGGCGCACCTGCGCGATCCTCACCGCAGGATTTTCCCTCAACTTCATGACGCCGATGGTGAACGTCGGCGGTGAGCCGTTCAAGATCGCGGCCGTCGCTCCCTGGCTGGGTGTGCGCCGGGCGGCGGGGTCGGTGGTGATCTATCAGATGCTCCATACGCTGGGGATGCTGTTGAGCTTCCTCGTGGCGGTCGTACTCGGCGTCGTACTGCTGCCGCACAATCCGGCGATCCTCGCGAGCCTCGCGGTGGCGTTCGTCGCGCTCACGGGCCTGACCCTCCTGCTGTTGACGGGTCACCGCTACGGCGGCCTCGAGCGTCTGCTCGACTTGATGCACCGTGTCCCGCTGCTGGACCGGTTGGCGCGTCGCCTCGAGCCGAAGCGGGCGACGTTGGCACAAATGGACGAGCAGATCACGGACTTCTACCACCGGCGACCGCGGCGCTTCGTGCAGGCGCTGGTGCTCGAGCTTGTCAGCCGCTCGATCTTCATGATCGAGTACATGCTGATCGCCTACGGCGTGGGGGTGAGAATGACGTTCCCGCAGGCGTACGTGATCGGCGGCCTGACGTCGCTCATTCAAAACGTGATTTTCGTCGTGCCGTTCGAGGTCGGGACCAAAGAGGGCTCGCTGTATTTGATGTTTAAGCTTCTCGGGTTTGATCCCGCGCTGGGCGTGTACACGGCGATCGTGAGCCGGGTCCGGGACCTGGCCTGGATCGGCGGTGGGCTCGGGCTGGTGTGGTTCTCGGGCCGCCGCGTGCCGGAGCGCGCGGCCGCGCCGTGACGATCGTGACGCATTTTCTCGCCACGACGCTGGGAGTGCAGGCGATTGGGCTCGAGGGTCGGGATCGCGTGCTCGCTTATGCGTTCGGGATGGGTGTGGATGTGGACCATGCCGTGAAGGCGCCGTTCTACCTGCGCGCGGTCGGTCTACGCGATAAGCGCGGGTACTACTGGCGCTCCTCTCTCCAGGAACCGGTGGCGCTCCTGTGGATCGTGCCGCTCTGCGTGTTCCTCGGCACGGTGGTGCCGCTCGTCTTCTTCGCCATCCATGTCGCGATGGACTACAGTGTGAGCTTCGAGAAGATGCCGTGGTATCCGTACTCGCCGCTGGTCACCCGCGGGTGGCTAACAGGAATTCCGGACAAGATCAAAGAGGGCGTCCTATTCGTGACGCTGCTCGTCGCCAACGTCGCCCTGTACTGGTCGCACCACCATGTATGACTTCGCCCCGGCCATGGGTCGAGGACTGGATCGGATCATCCGTCCGCTGTTGCGATTCTGTCACGTCACGCTCGGCCTCTCGCCGGCGCAGGTCACTTGGGCCACCCTCGGGGCGAGCCTAACGGCGGGCGTGGCGATCGCCGCGGGTCGACTGGGCTGGGGTCTCGGGCTGATGGCGTTCGGGCAGGTGCTCGACGGGATCGACGGTGGCATCGCGCGGATGTATGGCTTGACGTCGGACGCTGGCCGCCGGCTCGATACGTTGGTGGACCGCCTCTCGGAGGCCGCGATCTTCACCGGGTTTGGCTGGGCGGGGCTCGTGTCCTGGAAGCTGGTGCTGCTGGCGCTCGTCGCGATCCTCCTGATGACCAGCATCGCCGAGCGCTCGAAGCTCGACCCGGGCGTCAAGCGCTTCGCGCTGTACTTCGGCCTATGGCTGCCCTATTCCTCTATTTTCACGGTGATCTTCCTGGTCAACCTCGGCGCCTACGTGATCGGGCTGCTCGTCACCGACTGCCAGTTTCAGCAGCGCATGGATGCGTTAGGGGGGGATCTCGACACCGTCGCGACGCGCGCGGCGGCACTCGAGACCTAGGCCGGACCGGTCTCCAGCTCCCGCTCGGCGACCGGCGCCGCCGCGGCGGCGGGCACCGTTCCGTAGACGTATTGCGAGGCGAGCACCGCGAACGCCACGAGCAGTCCCGCGACGGCATCTACCGCGTAGTGAAACTGGCCGTACACGACTGAGAGCACGAGGCCCAGGGTGAGCGGCGCGAGCACCACTCCGAGCGCCCGCCAGTAGCGCAAGGCGCACACCGCTGCCACTACGGCGGCGGCTACGTGCGAGGACGGGAAGGCCGCGCCCCACGAATCCCCGAGATCGAGCAGCCATTGCGTGACGCGGGCGGGGAAGACGTTCGTCGCGGCGTTGTGCGCCAGATCGAACGCGTACCGTGGTCCGGCGACCGGAAAGAACAGGAACGCCACATAGCAGATGTAGAAGGTCACCATCACGGCGAAGATCGTGCGGCGCGCCGCGTCGCGGCGCCCGCTCAACCACAGGCCGAGCGGTGAAGCGTACAGGATGGGGTAGTACGCGAGGTAGCAACTGTGCAACAGCCACGACAGCACCGGATTGGGCATCTCACGGATCCAGCGGTAGGACAGCTGGGAGCCGAACACCCAGGCCTCGAGTCGCTGGATCACTTGGTCGTGTTGGTACCCCAGGTCCACGTTCAGCACCCCCACCTCCGCGTACAACGCGCCGAGCAACAGCAGCGGGTACCAATCCCCGAGGAATCGGCCCAGGGCGCCGTCCTGACGGGCGAGCGGCGCCAGGAGCACCAACACGACGAGGAGTCCGTGGGCGGTCAGGAGCAAGTCCCAGCTCGCGTGGTCCTGACCCGAGAACGCCAGCACGGCCGCTGTCGTGACGGCCACGTAGAGGAGGGTGACGACGTCCACGGCGGTGAACCGTTGTAGGACGTTACGACGCCACATTGTGAGTGACGACCTCACACGCGGCGTCGTAGCGGCGTGCAACGATCTCGTCAGAGCCACCCTTGCCTCCGATACCAATCCGCCGTTCGCTTCAGTCCCGCCTCCAAGTCGGTGTCGGCCCGCCATCCCGTGTCGCGCATCAGCGCGTCGGGCCGACAGGTCCAGGCCGGCGCGAGGAACTCCGCCGCCTTGTCGCTCGACAGCAGGGTCACCCGACCCGCGAGGTGCGCGAGCGATCCGATCCCCCACAGCAACGCGCGGGCGAGCGGGCCCGGGACCGGCACGACGCGGGTCGCGCGTCCCAACGACCGCCCGATCGCTCGCACCAGCTCCCGGCTCGTGATGACGCGGGGATGGGCGGCATAGTACAGCCGGTTCGCGGCGGCGGAAGCCCCGGCCGCCGCCACCAGCGCCGCCGCGAGGTCCCCTGCGTAGATGACCGAGAGTTCCTGGGAGCCGTCACCGAACACCGGCGCGAGCCCCGTGCGGGCCAGCCGGAAGGCCTTGAGGAGCTCGCGGTCCCACTCGCCGTACACCGTCGGTGGCCGCACGATCGTCCAGGATGGCGCCAGGGCCCGCACCAGCACCTCGGCGGCGAGCTTGCTCTGGCCGTAGGGGGTGACCGGGGAGGGCGGCCGTGTCTCGGCGATCGGCTGGCCGGGCTGTGTGGGTCCCGCGGCGGCGAGCGACGATATCAGGACGAACCGCGCGGGCGGCTGCGCCGAGGCGGCCTCGAGGACGTTCGCCGTCCCGTCGCGATTGGCGCGCATGAACTCGTCCATGTCGCGAGCGCTGATGCGTCCCGCCACGTGGTAGATCACGTCGGCGCCGGCGCTTCCGTCGCGCAGCGCCGTGGCGTCGTCGAGGTCGCCCCGGACCACGCGCACGTCCGTCCAGCCGAGCGCCGTTGCCTTGGCGGGGCTCCGCACCAGGCACGTCACCGTGTCGCCGCGCGCGCGCAGGGCCTGCACCAGATGCGCACCGACGAATCCCGTGCCGCCGGTGACGAACGCCTTCACAGAGACTTGTCGTAGATCCGATAGGTCTTGTAAGGGCGGAAGCCGAGCTGCACGGCTCCGTTCACCATCGCGGCGTTGTCCTCGAGGATCCAGCCGCCTTCGCCCCAGGTGTAGCCGTGTTGGAGGCCCTTGGTCCAAATCCAATGGTACATGAGCGCATCCACGCCGCTCAGGCGGTACTCCTTCAACGTGCCGAGCAGAGGAATCCGAACCCGCCGGACGTGGCGCGCGAACCACAGGACCTTGGGAAGGCCGTAGATGCGGCCGGAGGGATTGTGCTTCAACGCGACGTTCAGATCGGGGAGCGCCACCGCGAATCCGATGACTTGCCCTTGCCGCTCGGCGAAGCAGACGAGGTCGGGCACGACGATCGGCTTCAGCTGCTTCGCGAGGTGGTCGATCTCGGGCCCGGTGAGCGGGACGAAGCCCCAATTCCGCTCCCACGCCTGGTTGTACAGCACCTTCACCAGCTCCACCTCTTCCTTGAACCGCTTCATGTTGAGCGGACGCAGCTTGATCCCCTTGCGCTCGGCGAGGACGTTTGCCGCCCGGGTGATGCGCTCTGGGACCGCGTTACTGGGGCTCGCGAACGCCAGCAGATCTTTCGCTTTGACGAACCCGTACGCCTGGTGCAACGCGACGTAATGGGGTCGGTTGTGCGGCATCATGATGGTCGGGGGCGTGTCAAATCCATCGACTAACAGCCCGCAGTCGTCGTTGATCGACGGGTTCATGGGCCCGCGCATCACGCGGAAACCCTTGGCACTGAGCCAGTGCGCGGCGGCGTCGAACAGCGCGTTCGCCACCGGCTGCTCGTTCACACTCTCGAAGAAGCCGTAGAAGCCGACGCGATCGCGGTGCTCGCGCGTGTGCGCGTCGTTCTTGATCGCCGCGATGCGCCCGACCGTGCGCCCGTCGCGAACGGCGAGGAAGTACTGCGCTTCGGCGTGCTCGAAGAAAGGGTTCTTTCGGGGCGTGAGCAGGGTGCGCACGTCCATCCGCAACTGCGGGACCCAGAGCGGGTCACCGCGATACAGATCGTAGGGAAAGCCGATGAACCGCTCCAGACCGCGCCCGTCCGTGACGGGCACGATCTGCGCGGCGCTCAGATGACCCCCAGCTCTTTTCCGAGCCTGCCGAAGGTCTCCAGGGCGTAATCGATCTGTGCTGGCGTGTGCGTCGCCATCACGCTGGTGCGCAGGCGGCAGCGTGACGGCGGCAGCGCCGGTGGGACCACCGGGTTCGTGAACACGCCGGCATCGAACAGCTTACGCCAGAACAGCAGGGTCTTCTCGAATTCGCCGATCAGGAACGGAACGATCGGCGTCTCGGTCGTGCCGATGTCGAAGCCCATCGACCGCAGGCCATCCTGGAGCCGTCGGGCGTTGACCCAAAGCGAGTCGCGCCGCTCCGGCTCGCGCTGCATCACGTGCAGCGCGGCGAGCACCCCAGCTGTGTTGGACGGAGGCAGCGCGGCGGTGAAGACGAGCGGCCGCGCGTTGTAGCGGAGGAAGTTGATGACCGCCTCGGGGCCGGCCACGAAGCCGCCGATCGACGCGAGCGACTTCGAGAAGGTCCCGACGATGAGGTCCACCTCGTCGTTCAGCCCGCAATGCGCGGCCGTGCCGTCGCCCCGTGGCCCGAGGACGCCCACCGCGTGCGCGTCATCGATCGCGAGCACGGCGCCATACCGCTGGGCGATCTTGAGCAGCCCCGCGACGTCGGCGATGTCGCCTTCCATCGAGTACACGCCGTCCACGATGATCATCTTCCCGACGCCGGCGGGCACGCGCTGAATCTTGCGCTCCAGCTCAGCGAGGTCGCCGTGCCCGAACCGCTCGGTCTGGCCGTAGGACATCTTGGCGCCGTCCACGATCGACGCGTGGTCCAGCTTGTCGAGGAAGACGACGTCGCCCCGTCCCACCAAGCCCGAGACGATCCCCAGATTCGCCTGATACCCGGTTGAAAAGACGAGGCAGGCTTCCTTACCGAAGAACTGTGCCAGCTCGCCCTCGAGCTGCTCGTGCAAATCGAGCGTGCCGTTCAGCAAGCGGCTGCCGGTGCACCCCGAGCCGTAGCGATCGAGCGCGGCCTTCGCGGCAGCGAGCACTTCCGGATGATGCGTGAGCCCCAGGTAGTTGTTGGAGCCCATCATGATCCGCTCTTTGCCCTCGATGACGACGACCGTGTCCTCGGAGCGCGAGATCGGTTTGTACCACGCGTGGAGCCCAGCCGCTTCAACCTCGCGGGCCTTGGGAAGGAAGTTCCTGCACTTCTCGAACAGCGCGACGTTTTGCAGGGTCTCGGTGTTCACGGGGCCCTCGGGCGGTGATGAGAAAAATGCAGACCCAAGGTTAGTGACGAGGTCCTAAAACCGCAAGGCCACGAGAGATGCGCGCGTCGAGCGCGCGCCACGGTGGGCGCGTAAGTTGAACGCCGCTCGTTTCTACCGAGGCCGCATGCCCCGCTGGACCGTCGCGCTCGCGTCGTGTGTCGTCGCCCTGCGAGCGGTCGTCGCACAGGCTCCCCCTCCCCCTCCCCCTCGCTACCGCGTGATCTGGTGGGATGCGGCCAGCGTCGCGGGGGGCGGCGCGCTCGCCGCGATTCCCGAAATCGCGGGGCTGCCGCACGGCCCACCGCCGTGCGCGCCGTGCGATCCTGCGTCGCTGCCAGGCATCGATCGAGCCGCGC
The DNA here is from genome assembly GCA_035280265.1 of Gemmatimonadales bacterium. Taxonomy (GTDB): domain Bacteria; phylum Gemmatimonadota; class Gemmatimonadetes; order Gemmatimonadales; family GWC2-71-9; genus AG41. Next base: position 20,720 of record DATEGE010000201.1, read on the forward strand.
TGCATACCTTCTCCGGGCCCGCGGGCACGACGAGCACGGTGTTGCTCGCCGGGGTGACGGCGTTCGCCGCGCTCGCGTCGACCGTGGGCGTGGACGGCCCGCAGGTCCGCGGCCATGCCGTGGTATTCGCCAACGCGCTGGCGTGGACCGCGGCCACCACCGAATGGCTCAAGGTGCTCGCGCACCGCAGCCGGCCGGTCCTCTACACCGCCGCTGCTCCGGCGGCCGCCTCCGATCGCGACAATCGGCGTTCGTTCCCGTCTACCCACGCGGCGGCAGCGTTCTCGCTGGCGACCGCGTACCTCGTGATGGCGCGGCGCGAGCGTCTGCCACACCGAGCGCGCAACGCCGTCTTGCTGTTCGGAGGCGCGGCCGCGGTCGCCGCGCTGCGCGTCGCCGCGGGCCAGCACTTTCCCACCGACGTCGTCGCGGGGGCCACCCTCGGCGGCGGCATCGGGTGGCTGGTGGCGCGCGTGCACCCGACCGCACCTTGAGCGACGGAGGTCGTGTGAGCCAGCTGCCCCGCGTGATGCGGCTACGCGATGTCGTGCTGTTCAACATTTCGGCGATCGTGGGGCTGCGGTGGCTCACGACCGCCGCGAGCCAGTTCGGGCTCGCGGCCTTGGCGCTGTGGCTCCTCGCGATGGTGATCTTCTTCCTGCCATCCGCCGTGGCCGTGCGCGAGCTCGCCGACATCGATCCCGGCGCGGGAGGGATCTACCGCTGGGTGCGACGCGCCTTCGGCCCCGTGCACGGGTTCGTGGCGGGGTGGGGCTACTGGGTGAACAACCTGTTCTACTTCCCCTCGCTGCTCGTCGCGACGGCGGCGATTGCCGCGTACGCCGCCGGCCCGCGCTTCGTGCATCTCGGAGATGACAACGGCTTCATCGCCGTGGTCTCGCTCGCAGGCTTATGGATCGCGATCGCCTTGAACGTGGTCGGCCTGCGCGTCGGCAAGCACCTCCAAAACCTGGGGGGCTACGGCACCTGGTTGCCGGCGCTCATCTTTGTCCTGTTGGCCGCGTGGTCGCTGGCGACCCATGGGAGCGCGACGCCGCTCACGACACGCGGCCTCCTGCCCCCGTCGCTCGATCTCCCGTCGATCAATTTGTTCGCGACCATGACCTTCGCGTTTGCCGGGCTCGAGCTCGCGCCCACGCTGGGCGACGAGATTCACGATCCCGCAGAGACCCTGCGTCGGGGCATCGTGGTCTCGGGCTTGGCGGTCGTCGCGATGTACGTGCTGGGGACGGCGGCGATGGTGGTGGCGCTGCCGCACGAGACGGTGAGCATCACGAACGGCGTCCCGCAGGCGACCGCAGCGCTGGTGGAGCGCCTCGCCGTCCCGGCGCTCGCGCCGGCGGCCGCGATCGTCGCCATCCTGCTGGTGCTCGGCAACCTGGGGGGCGTGGGAGCGTGGCTCGCGGGCTCGGCACGGTTGCCGTTCGTGGCGGGCGTGGACGGCGCGTTACCTCCGGCGTTCGGCCGGATCCACCCGCGCTGGCAGACGCCCTACGTCGCCCTGCTGACGCAGGGCGCCATCGCCACCCTGTTCGTGGTCGCGAGCCTGCTGGGGACGACGGTGAAGAACGCCTACCTCGTGCTCACGCAGACGACGCTCGTCCTCTTTTTCATCCCCTACCTTTATCTGTTCTTAGCGTACTTGCGGTTGCGGCGCCGGCGCACGAACGGCACCGCGCTCGTGGGCGTGGTCGGGTTCGCGGCGGTTCTCTTCTCGATCGTGCTTGGCTTCGTGGTGCCCGCCGACGAGGCGCATCCCTGGCTGTACGAAACGAAGGTCGCAGGGGGCGTGATCGGTTTCATGGCTTTGGGGGTATGGATGGCGGTGGGGCCGGGCCGGGGCCGGCGCGGGGAACGAGTGTGAGTTAAGACACAGCTACAATCCCGGCGAAGGCCTAGGGTAGACCGCTGGACGCCTTCCGTCGCGCTCCCAATTCGAGGGCTTCGTGATGTTGCACCGTGCACCGCTCGTCGCTGTGTTCGTTGTCCTCGTACTGCTGCCGGTCGCGTCAGTCAGCGCGCAGCAGGGCCCGCCTCGGGTGCAACGGGAGATCCCAGGACACGACTTCCGGAAGGACGGGGTGTGGCGTCGCCAGGCGCGCGCGGTGCGCGCCCTGCGGCATCGACTGCTCGCCCGGCGCAACTTTGCCGCGCTCAACGCCCCGATCTCGAGTGGCGCAGCTGCGCCGCGCGCCACGGGTGCCCCGCTCGCCACCAGCCCCGCCGCCCTGTCGGGTGTCTTCAAGGTGCCAGCGTTGTTGTTGACGTTTCGCGATACGCCAGTGAGCGGGCTTCGCGACGCCGGCCAATACAACGACGTGCTGTTCGCCGCGTC
>DATEGE010000202.1:0-38341 GCA_035280265.1 Gemmatimonadales bacterium
GTCACACGAACATCCCCTGCCTCCGGGCAACGTGTGACGTGCGACGTGTGACGTGCAAGCACGGATAGGGTGGGATTCGAACCCACGAAACGGTTACCCGTTTACACGCTCTCCAGGCGTGTGCCTTCAGCCGCTCGGCCACCTATCCGGACTTCTAGACGCCTAGGCGCACAAACGCCTAGACGCACAGTAAATACAAAGACCCCGGCCCTTTCGCTACGGGCGGGCCTTGAGCACGAAACCAATGCCCTGCCGCTGCGTATACTCGAAGTCTCCCGAAGGAGCCACACCGATGAACACACTGCCGAAGAAACGCGAGCCCGACGACCCAGAGGTCCGCACCCTGCCGACCTGGCGTGAGCTCGCCGAGCGGTTCCGCGACCTGATGAAGGACTTCCTGAAAGAGGGGAAGGAGCTAGAGCGCGAGCTCGAGCCGAAGCTGCTCCCCGCGCTGAAGCGGCTCAAGCTCGAGATCGAGAAGCTCATCTCGAAGCTCGAGGAGCGGGTCAAGAAATAGGCTCGAACCGCGCCGTGAAGTGGCGCAGCCACGGCGCCTGCTCCACGATGCGATAGCCGCGCAGCCCTTCCCTGCGGCGCGCGACTTCGCTGATCACCTCAGCCACATAATCGATGTGGCTCTGCGTGTAGCTGCGGCGCGGCACCGCCAGCCGCACGAGCTCCATCGGCGCCGCCGTCTCCGCGCCGGTGGCCTGCGGCTTGCCGAACATCACCGAGCCGATCTCCACGCCGCGGACGCCCCCCACGCGATACAGTTCCACCGCGAGCGACTGAGCGGGGTAGTGCGCCGGGGGGACGTGCCGAAGCAATGCCTTCGCGTCGAGGTACACCGCGTGGCCTCCGGGCGGCTGGACCACCGGGACGCCCGCCTGCTCGGCCTTCTCGGCCAAGTACGCCGTGGAGCGCAGGCGGTACTTCAGGTACTCTTCGTCGAGCGCCTCGTCCAGGCCCGTGGCCACCGCCTCGAGATCGTAGCCCGCCAAACCGCCGTAGGTCGGGAAGCCCTCGGTGAGGATCAGCAGGTTGCGGCATTCCCGCGCCACGTCGGGATCGTTCATGGCGAGGAATCCCCCGATGTTCGCGAGCCCGTCTTTCTTTGCCGACATCGTACATCCGTCCGCGAGCGCGAACATTTGACGGGCGATCTCACGCGGCGTCGTGTCGGCGTACCCCGGCTCGCGCAGCTTGATGAAGTAGGCGTTCTCGGCAAAGCGGCACGCATCGAGGTAGAGCGGAATGCGATGCCGGTCGCACACGGCCCGCACCGCCTTGAGGTTCGCCAGGCTCACCGGCTGGCCACCGCCTGAGTTGTTGGTGATGGTAACCATCACGAGGGGGATCCGCTCCCGCCCCACCTCCGCGATCGTCGCTTCGAGTCCGGCGACGTCCATGTTGCCCTTGAACGGGTGCCGGGCGGCGGGAATGCGCCCCTCCGGGATGACCAGATCGCGCGCCTCGGCCCCGCAGAACTCGATGTTGGCCCGCGTCGTGTCGAAGTGCGTGTTGTTGGGGACGACGTGGCCGCGCTTCACCACCACCGAGAAGAGGATCCGCTCAGCCGCGCGCCCCTGATGTGTTGGAATGACCTCCTTCAGGCCGGTGATCGCGCGGACCACATCTTCAAACCGGTAAAACGAGCGACTGCCGGCGTAGGACTCGTCGCCATCCATCATGGCTGCCCACTGGCGCGACGACATGGCCCCGGTTCCGGAGTCGGTGAGCAAGTCGATCAAGACTTCGTCGCCGTGCAGGCCGAACAGGTTGTAGCCGGAGCGACGCAGCGCCGCTTCGCGTTGCTCGGGCGTGGTCGCTGTGATGGCCTGGGTAGAGTGGATGCGGAACGGTTCGATGATGGTTTTGAATGGCATGGGCAGACTTATTATCTTCGGTCCTCGAAGAACGTTTGCAGGAGGCGAGCGCAGGCCTCCTCCTCAATACCACCTGTCACCTGCACTCTATGGTTCAAGGCGGGATGCCGCAGCAGGTCGCCCACGCTCCCCGCCATCCCCGATTTCGGGTCGTAGGCTCCGAATACCACCCGCCCGACCTTCGCGAGCACGATAGCGCCGGCGCATTGCGCGCACGGCTCGAGCGTCACGTACAGCGTGCAATCAACCAGCCGGTCCGTCTCGAGCAACTGGAGGGCCTGCTGCAGGGCGAGCAGCTCCGCGTGCGCCGTGGGATCGCGGCGCGCTAGGGTCTCGTTGTGGGCGCGGACCACGATCACGCCGTCCCGAAGGACGACGGCGCCCACCGGGACTTCGCCGGCGGACGCCGCGTGACGCGCTTGTTCGAGCGCCGCCGTCATGCCGGCGACGTGGTTACGCACGCGCTGGTTCTGCCGTCTTCGCTGGGGTCCGCTCGAAGGCCAAATGAGTCCCGTCCTTGGCGCGGGTGACTCGCACGCGATCCCCCTCCGCGTACTGCCCCTCGAGCACCGCCAGGGCGAGCGGGTTCTGCAGCAGCCGCTGGATCGCCCGCTTCAGCGGCCGCGCGCCATACACCGGATCGTAGCCCTCCGCCACGAGCAGCTGCTTGGCAGCCGGCGTCACCTCGAGCGAGAGCTTGCGCTCGGCCAGCAGCCGCTCGAACCGGGCGATCTGGAGGTCCACGATCTTGCCGATGTCGTCGCTCGACAGCGGCCGGAAGATGATCGTGTCATCCACCCGGTTCAGGAACTCGGGCCGGAACGTCTGCCGCAACAGCTCGAGCACCTTGGTCTCCACCTGCTCCCAGTTCTGCGTGCCCATCTCGAGGATATACTGCGACCCGAGGTTCGACGTCATGATCAGCACCGTGTTCCGGAAGTCGACGGTGCGGCCCTGCGAGTCGGTCAGCCGTCCCTCGTCGAGGATCTGCAGCAGCACGTTGAACACGTCCGGATGCGCCTTCTCGATCTCGTCGAACAGCACCACCGCGTACGGACGCCGGCGGATGGCCTCCGTGAGCTGGCCACCTTCCTCGTAGCCGACGTAGCCCGGCGGCGCCCCGATCATGCGGGCGACCGCGTGCTTTTCCATATACTCCGACATGTCGAGGCGCACCATCGCCTTCTCGTCGTCGAACAGGAACTCGGAGAGCGCCCGCGCCGTCTCGGTTTTGCCCACCCCCGTGGGGCCGAGGAAGATGAACGAGCCGGTGGGCCGGTTCGGGTCCTGCAGGCCGGCGCGCGCGCGCCGCACCGCGTTCGCCACCGCCGCGACGGCCTCCGGCTGGCCGATCACCCGCCGGCCCAGCTCGCCCTCGAGCCGGGTGAGCCGCTCGCGCTCCGATTCGAGCATCTTGGTGACGGGGATCCCGGTCCACTTCGCCACGATTTCGGCGATGTCGTCGGCATCGACCTCTTCCTTGAGGTACTTTCCCTTCTTCTGGATCTGCGCGAGGCGCTTCTCGGTCTCGGCGATCTCCTTCTCCAACGCCGGGACTTTGCCGTACATGATCTCGGCGGCCTTTTGCAGGTCGCCTCGACGGGTCGCCTGATCGGCCTCGGTCCGCAGCTGCTCGAGCTGCGCCTTCTTCGCCTGCAGCCCGCCGATGGCGTCCTTCTCCGCCTGCCACTGCGCCTTCATCACCTTGGACTGCTCGCGCAGCTGCGCCCGCTCTTCCTCGACCTTCGCGCGCCGCTCCTTCGAGGCCTTGTCCTTCTCCTTGGCCAACGCCGCTAGCTCGATCTCGTGCTGAACGATCTTGCGCTCGACTTCGTCGATCTCCTGCGGCAGCGAGTCGATCTCGATGCGCAGGCGGCTCGCCGCCTCGTCCACGAGATCGATCGCCTTGTCGGGCAGGAAGCGATCGCCGATGTAGCGGTGGGACAGCGTTGCGGCCGCGACCAAGGCGTTATCCGTTATCCGGACACCGTGGTGTACCTCGTAACGCTCCTTGAGGCCGCGGAGGATTGCGATCGTATCCTCCACCGACGGCTCGCCGACGAACACCGGCTGGAAGCGCCGTTCGAGGGCGGCGTCCTTCTCGATGTGCTTGCGATACTCGTCGAGGGTCGTGGCGCCCACCACGTGGAGCTCGCCGCGCGCCAGGGCGGGCTTGAGCATGTTCGACGCGTCCACTGCACCCTCGGCCGCGCCCGCGCCCACCAGCGTATGCAGCTCGTCGATGAAGACGATGTAGCGGCCTTCCGCGCTCGTGATCTCCTTGAGCACGGCCTTGAGCCGCTCCTCGAATTCGCCGCGATACTTGGTCCCCGCGATCAGCGCGCCCAGGTCGAGCGCGATGAGGTGCTTGTTGCGGAGCGAGTCGGGCACGTCGCCGTTGACGATCCGCTGCGCCAGTCCTTCGACGATCGCCGTCTTGCCCACGCCGGGCTCGCCGATCAACACCGGATTGTTCTTAGTGCGCCGCGACAGCACCTGCATCACGCGCCGGATCTCTTCGTCCCGCCCGATCACCGGGTCGAGCTTGCCCTTGCGGGCCTGCTCCGTGAGGTCACGCGTGAACCGCTCGAGCGCTTGATACTTCTGCTCGGGCTCCTGGTCGGTCACGCGGTGCGTGCCACGCACGCCCTGGAGCGCGGCCATGACGTCGGCCCGGTCCACTCCCGCTGCGGACAGGAGTTGCTTGGCGGTGGTGCCCTTCTCTTCCAGCAGAGCGAGCAGCAGGTGCTCGGTGGACACGTACGCGTCACCCAGCGCCTTCGCTTCCTCGTCGGCTCGATCGAGCGCGCGCGACAGCTCGCGTGAAAGCGTCGGCTCCGCGGCCGGTCCCGACTGCTTGGGAAACCGGTCGAGCTCGTGCTCGGTCTCGGCGCTGAGCTGCGCCACGTTCAGCCCCGCCTTTTGGAGCAGCGGGACGACGATGCCGTCGTCCTGGGCGAGGAGGGCGTGAAAGAGGTGCGCGTCGTTGACGACGGGATTGCCACGGCTGCGGGCGAGCGCAGCCGCTTGCTGCACTGCCTCCGCTGCCTTAACGGTGAGACGTTCGGGTTTGATCATAGTCGCCGCCCATCTGGGCAACGTCCGTGCCGACCAGAAGATGCCGTTTTGGCAGAGGAGAAGTCAAAGGGCAGAGGAGAAGTCAAAGGGAGGAAAGGAAAAGAAAAAGGGCGAGAGTGGTGCTCCCGCCCTCTGCACGTCCCCCATCGGTCAGAAGGTCACGCTGAGCGAGACGCCGGGTGCGCCGCGCGCGTCAACCCACGGCCCAACGTTCGCGCGCGCTTGCGTGCGCGGCCTGCTGGCTAGCCGATACACTCCAAAGGCGACCGACGCCGCCCCCACTCCAGTGTTCACGAAGCCGAGCGTCCGCCGGGACCCCGACTTGTCGAGGTTCGGCCCGCCGGCAGCGAGACCGACGGCGCCGCCCGCGATCCCGAGCATGCCGGTGAGGGTGGGTGAAATGCCGGTGCGCGCGGCGTTGAGCGCGAGGGTCACGGCGCCGGTGCCGATCGCCACACCAGACGTGGTCTTGTAGCCGACGCTCGCTGCGCTCACGTCGGCCGTCGTGGGAGGCGGACCGTCATATGCCGGCTGAATCCTCGCTGCCTCGGCGGCCGTCAAGCCGTTCTCTTGCAGCCAGGCGACAAGCTCGGGGTCGGTCTTCAGGTCGCGGATGCGCGCGTTGTTGTTGGTCGCCGCCACCCGCGCCACGAGGTCGCCGTGCCCAGACCGCTCGATCAGGTACGCCATCGCGCAGCGCGTTCCATACTGGTCGACGAAGTAGGGGACCCGCTGGCCGGGAAAGCCCGTGTTCTTGGGGAAGACGCGGCGCACCCAGTATTCGTGGAGAGCGTCGAGGTTCCGGGTCCGCGCGGCTCGCTGACTTGGAGTGAGGGCACCGACGTCCGTTTCCCGCAGTTCCCGCTCCACGGCGGTGAGACGCGCGCGGATGCGCTCGGTTTCCACGGCGGCTGGGAGGGAGCTTGGGGGGTGGACGGCGGCGCCGAGCGCCGCAACGACGAACGCGCTAGCGAACGTGAGTTTGTCCATGAGGCCTCCTGCGGTTGTTACTTGACTACGATCTTCTTCGTGAACCGCTTGCCGTCGATGACAAGCTGATAGATGTACACCCCGGACGCGGCCGGTTTGCCGGTCGTAGCAGCGAACCCGTCCCAATAAGCCTTGTATGCGCACCCCATGGCGGTGGGACAGGTCAAGGCGAGGCTGTCGAGCGGCTTATCGGTGCCGCGCAGGATCGGGATCGCCACGAGTTGGGCGAGAACGTTATAGATCCGCAACGACACCACCGGCCGATGACCCTTGAGGAACAGCTCCCCCTTGAGGCTGAAGGGGATAGTCGTGGCCGGGTTGAACGAGTTAGAGCGATTCTGCGGGGATGGTGGAGTCTGTGCTGACGCCAACCGGCTTCCCGTTTGCCCAGCTGCAATCCAAAGGCCGAGGCTCAGCAGCGCCCAGGCGTACCGCGTCATCCCGAACTCCCTTGCGAACGAGACAATGACCCCGACGGCTCTCCTTGTCGCTGGTTATACCAAGCTTCCAGGGCGCTGGTCCAATTTTATGGGTCGCCGTTCCCCCCTGTCAACCTCGTGAGCACGCGGGCATCGCCGGCCCGACGCGTAACCCCGCGCCGATCCGCCCATTCTAGCAATGGGATCAAGTATTTGCGTGTCAAACCGAAGCGCTCGCGCAACATCGACGGCGTGGCCGAGCCGAGCTCATCCAGGGTGGCCTCGAGCGCAGCCCGGAACTCGGCGAGCGCCCCTTTGGCGGCATAGCGCTCCCCGTCGATCGACTCCGCTGAACCGTCCCGTACCAGATGTGAGAGCAGGGCTCGCACCGGCGAGCCGGGGAACTCCTTCTCGAGCTCGCTCACCGTGGGAATCTCCCAGCGGGCCGTACTGAGCCGGCGGGCGAGCATGTCCCGCGCGTCACTTGACCGGGAGTCCAGTGAGGGATGCCATCCGGCGAGATGGGCTACACTCCCCGCCGCGACCAGGAGGCCCGAGCGGACCGCATGCGCAACGACGGCATCGACCACGGCGGACGGAGGCGCCGGCGCCCTCACCGCTGCCCGGAGGGCCTGCAGCGACATCCCAGGATCGAGCGGATGCTCCCCGTGATGACGCCGGAGCACCTCCGCCAGCCGCGCGGCTTCCGCCGCTACCGCGTCGCGAAGCACCACGGCCTCGGGTAACGGTACGAGGACATCCCCAGCCTCCGCGATGACCGCCGTCACACGCGCCGGTGTGACGCCGAGTCGCACAGCCAACGTGTCGATGACGAGCCCCGAGAGCGCCGCCTCACGAGCCAGCAGGACCAGCCGCTCCCCAACCGCCTGATCGCCCGAAAGCCCGCGGCGCCGCAGCCGCATTCCGCTGGGCGGAAAAGGGTCGAGCACGGTCCCGCCGCCGATCGTCGTGACGGGGGAGAACGTACGCAGCACAAATCGGTCACCGCCACGCGTCACCAGCGGGGCCTCGAGCAGTAGCCGCGCCGGCCCGTTTGCTCCCGGCGCGATCGTAGCAGTCTGCACCAAACGGGCAAGCACCTCGGCAGTCCCGAGGTGCACCCGGACACGCGTGCGCGAGGCGATCGGCTTGCGAGCCGCGGGAAGGAGCTCGACGGCGGCATCGAGGAGCCTGGTCGCCCGCCAGCCACGCCCCGTCACCACCACATCGCCGCGTGCCAGCTCGCTCTTGTCCACGCCTACCAGGGCCAGTGCCGTGCGGCGTCCCGGCACGGCCCGGCTCGCCGCCTGTCCGTGAACCTCGATCGAGCGGACCCGGACCTCGCGGTCGAGCGGCAGGAGGCGGACACCCTCTCCCACCCCCACGCTACCGCTCCATGTCGAGCCGGTGATGACGGTGCCGGCGCCGGCGACCGCGAACACCCGATCGATGGGAAGCCGGAACAGATCGTCGGCGGGCCGCTCGATCAGGTCCTCCGCCACACGCCGCAGAGCAGCGCGCAGATCATCCAGGCCTTCGCCGCTCACCGCCGAGACTGGAATTGCCGGGTCCCAGCGCACCCGGCTCGCCCCGAGGCGCAGGTCCACTTCGTTCCGCACGAGCTCGAGCCATTCGACGTCTACGAGGTCCCGCTTGCTGATCACGGGAATGCCGCGGCGCACGCCGAGCAGCTCGACGATCGCGAGGTGCTCTTCAGTCTGCGGCATTAGCCCCTCGTCTGCGGCGATCACCAGCACGGCGACGTCGATCCCGGTGGCGCCGGCCAGCATGTTGCGCACGAATCCTTCGTGGCCCGGAACGTCGACGACGCTCGCCTGAACGCCGTCCGCGAGCGGCAGGGGCGCGAACCCGAGGTCGATCGTGATGCCACGGCGCTTCTCCTCTTCCCAGCGGTCGGTGTCGACGCCGGTGAGGGCCTTCACCAGCGCCGTCTTGCCGTGGTCGATGTGACCGGCGGTGCCGATTACGAAGCGGCGGATGGCAGGGGGGTGGGACTCGGCGACATCCACGCGCGGCGCTCCCAGAAATCGAGGGCGGAGAGTGAGCCGGCGTCGCCCAGACGGTAGCGGACGAAGCGGGCGACCAGACGGCGATGGGCGGCGCAATGCGCCGGATCGAGTTCCGGCAGGTCCGCCCGGGGATCGTTGAGCGCCACGAGATCGCGATAAGCCTGGGCCGGGAGCCTGGTCGGCGACTCAGGAGACCCGGAGGCCGGCGCGCAACGGCTGCAGAACGCGCCTCCGTCGCCGATGCTGAACAGTACGGGCTCGCTCCCCGGCTCGATGGCCGCGCCATCCCGCACGCACGCGGTGAGCGACGGCGCGAACCCCAGCACCGCTACGAGCCGCCAGATGGCGCGCACGGCGGTGGCGTCGGTGCGCCCGGCGGGCGCGGAAGCGAGGGCGTCGAGGGCGACGAGCAGCGCGTCGTACGCCGCCGGGAGCGGCGCTGGGGGCGCCATCTTGAGCATGACCTCGGCGAGCGCTGCCGCTCCGGCGAACCGGCCGACCTCGGCGGCGAGCTCGCGCCGTAGGTTCGTGAGGTCGAACGCGCCGAGTGTGTGCAGCTCTCGTGTCTCGCGGAAGTAGAGCTGGGCGGTCCCTTCGCTCAACAATTCCAGCCCCGCCCCGAACCGGCTCTTGGGCCGCAGCGCACCTTTGGCGATGGCGCTCTGAACGCCCAGGTCGCGCGTGGCGAGACGGACGACCTTGGAGGTCTCGCTGTAGCGGTACGTCTGGAGCACGACGGCGGGAGTCGTGACGAGGGACATGGTTACTGCGTCGCCGCGACCGCAGCGGTGGTTGGACACAACCCCACTGTCACAGTGCGGATCTCGTGGTAATCGGGTGGCGCCGTGAGCACGTGCACGACGCCAGGACCAACGGCGCAGAACTCCGGGGGGGTAGGACCCGCTTCCACCGCGTAGATCCGACCGCGGAGGTCGATCGCCAAACCCCGGACGCCGTGTCCACCGGGCTTGATTTCATTGCCTGTGCCGGGCCCGCGCGTGACGGCGCGGGTGGACGTGTTCACTTCGAGGATACCCTCGTTGGCCGAGGCGATCAGCAGGCGGCTGCCGGTGGGATGAAACGCTGCGGGCCCGGGCGACTCACCCAGACCGTTCAGCACGGCCAGCTCCACCCGAGTGTTCGGATCTACAATGGACAGCTTCCCGTCGGCCGCTAGCGGGTGACCGGACGCGATCACGTATAACAGGCTGTCGTCTCCGAGCACGCCGAATCTCGCATTGACTCCGGTGAGCGCGATCGAGTCGACGGTGCCGACGCCGCTGCAACAGTCGAACGAACTCAGCCAGCTCGGCCCCGCGGGACTCCCACCCACGAGATTGCTGTTGACCACGAACACCCGTGTCCCGACCATCACCACCGCCTGCGGGTAGACGCCGACCGCGACGCGCGCGGTGTCGCCGTTCGCGTAATTGAGGCGGGTCACGGTGTTACGGTCGGGATTGGCGATCCAGGCGATCGAGTCGTCCTGAATGGCGACGCCGGTTGCCCCGGAACCCGGCGAGAGCGGCCAGACGTGATCGGGAGATACGCAGAGCGCCCCGGGGGGGCAGGGCGGCGGAAGGCGATCGACCGCGACGGCGTCGGCTTGTCCCAGAGGGACGACGAATACGTTAGCGCGCCCATCGATGGTGTTCGGAGTCGCCGCGGGGCGCTGCCAGTCCCGCGTCGACACCGTGAAGTCGGTGGCGGATACGAGTGACAACGTCCGGTCAGACGCGTTGACGACGCCGATCACCTGCCCCGCCGAGCTGGTCTTCTCGAGCGCGTCGCTGCACGCGGCGGCCAGGACGAGGCTGAAGACGATGACGCGTTTCATTGGGGAGTGGTGTCCACAAGATCACAATATACGAGCTCCACGCGACGACGGGCTCGGGACGTCTCACGAGCCGCCGAAGCGCAGCTCCCCGCCGACGAAGATCGTGCGCCGCCGGGCGGGGAAGTTCTTCACTTCCTCGTAGGCGTGGTCGAGGAGGTTCTCGACGCGCCCTGAAATAGCCACGCCGGGCGTGCCACCTTGCGGCGAGAACACGTCGAGCCGGGCGGCCCCGTCCACGCGAACGTACGATGACAGGGTCACCCGCGGTGACGGAGCCATCGCGAAGTCCCGATCTTCCCGCTCGCCGACGTACGCGATCGCGAGCGATGCCGAGCCCCGGCGGGCGATCACATAGGTCACATCGAGCCGTCCAGAGTGTTTCGGGCGACGCACCAGCGGCTGTCCGGCCGCGAGCAGCGCGCCGGAAGAGGCATCGAAGCCGGAGCGGGTTACCGTAGCGGAGAGGTACGTATACGTCGCGCCCAGTGTGAACCGCCCCTCCGGCATGAGCGACGCTCCGAACTCCAAGCCATCAGCGCTGGCGCGCGCGACGTTACTGTAGTTCGGCATGCCGGCCCCCGGATTCGCATTGTAATCGATCATGTCAAGGAACCGTTGGCCGAAGTACGTACCGCGCACCGTCGCGTGCCCCGGCACGCGATACTCGAGGCCGGCTTCCCAGCTGCGTGAATGCTCGGGCTGCAGATCGGGATTCCCGCGCACGAATCCGGTGGCATAATTCTCGAAAAAGCTCGGTTCCTTGAATCCTGTGCCTACAGAGGCGATGGCGCTCATGTGCTCCCCGAGCCCGACCGAAACCCCCGCGCGATAGGTCGCATAGGTGCCGAAGCGCTCGTTCTCCTCAAGGCGAGCACCGATAGTGGCGCGCACGAGCCGAGCGGGGCTCGTGAGTCCTTGCAGATAAACGGCCCCGTTATTCCGCGAGCGCGATGTGTCGAGCGTCGTCCCGGTCATCGCCTCGCGCTCGAAGGCTCCTCCAACGGTCAAGATGTCGCCCGTCGGCAACCGCGCGTCGGCCCGCGCATCCAGGCTGACACGGGTAATCCAATCGGAGCTCGAGAAAGGGAACGTCGTGGTGTCAGCCGGTCCGTTCTTGTCGATGGCGTACTGATAGTTGGCGCGATGCCAACCGGCGGTGAGGTGGCCATCGACGTGGTCCGAGAACGTATGCTCGAGATCGAGCCCCACCGAGGGACCGCGCTCAAGCTGGTGCTGGTTGTTGCTCACGACGACGCCACGGTAGTCTCTGGGGAAATGATACAGGGCATCACCATAGCGGATCGATACACTGCCACCCGTGCGCTCATCGGGCCGAAAGCGCATGCGACCGCTCAGGACCTCGTTTCGAAACTGATTGTTGATCGAATCGATGCCGTCGCTCGTAGAGCGGGAGACGCTGATGGCGTAGCTCGTAGGCCGGTCGCCTCCAAGGAGCGACGCGTCCAGCGTGGCACTGCCATACGTCCCACCGCTCGCGGCGACACTCGCGTGAGTCGGACCGGCGCCGCGCCGCGTGAAGATCTGAACGACGCCCGCGACCGCGTCGGACCCGTAGAGCACGCTCGTTGGCCCGCGAACGATCTCGATCCGCTCCACGTTGTCGGTGGTGAGATTGGCGAAATCGTAGAACCCACCGGGGACATTCTGCGCTACGCCGTCGACCAAGACCTTCACGTAGTTGCTCTGTCCGCCGCGCAGAAAGAGCGACGCCTGCCCGCCGAACGACCCGGTCTGCACCACGACCGCCCCGGGGACCTCGCGCAATGCCTCGTACACGGTGCTGATCCCCTTGGCAGCGAGATCCACGCCGCGCAGCACCGTGACCGCCACCGGCACGTCGGACGAGTGGGTGGCCACCCGGGTGGCCGTCACGACCACCGGGTTGAGCTCGACGGTGTCAGTCGGTGTCTGGCCGGCAAGCGACGTCGGGAGAACCAGCAGGAGTACGCGCACGATGCTCTTCATGGAGCGTCCTTTCGCTGCCGTAGAGGAATCATCTGGGGCCGGCCGTCGAACGGCGTGATCGCCACCGGCCAGGAGAACACGCGCTCGACCGTCTCCCGCGTGAGCGCCTCGGACGGTGCGCCGCGGGCCACGACACGCCCCTCCGCCAGGATCACGACGTGGTCCGCAAATCGCGCCGCGAGGTTGACGTGGTGGGTGATCATCATCGCGCCCAGCCCGCGCGTATCCACCAGGTTACGCACCAGCTCGAACAGCTCCATCTCGTGCCGCAGGTCGAGCGACGTGGTAGGTTCGTCGAGCACGAGGAGCCGGGGCTCCTGGGCGAGGGCCCGCGCGAGCCGCACGCGCTGGTACTCGCCGCCCGAGAGTGTCCAGAGCCACCGATCGGCCAGGTCGCGCGCATCGCAAGCCACCAGCGCTCGGTCGACCGCGGCGCGATCCGCCGCGCGCACGCTCCCGAAGAGGGAGAGGTGCGGATATCGGCCGAGCAGCACCGTCTCGCGCACCCGCTGGGGGAAGAGATTGTCCTCGCTCTGCGCCACGACACCCACGACGCGCGCCAGGTCGCGGCGCGACCACTCGCTCGCCGACCGCCCGAGAATTTCCGCCCGACCGGCGGCCGGCCGGAGCAGCCCCAGCGCGGCACGCACCAGCGTGGTCTTCCCGCTGCCATTAGGTCCGAGGACGGCGTGGAACTCACCGCCGTGTACGTCGAGCGAGACGTCCCGCAGGGCGTCGCGCGGCGCGTCCACGTAACGGCACGTCAGGTCGCGGACGGCGACGATCAGCTCGCGGTCCATCGGCGGAGCAACAGGGCGAAGATCGGCACGCCGATGAGGGCGGTGACGATCCCTACGGGGAGCTCGCGCGGTGCCACGGCCGTGCGCGCCAGCGTGTCGGCGGCGGCCAGGAGAATGCCGCCCGTCAGAAACGAGGTCGGGATGAGGGTGCGGTGCAGCCGCCCCCAGAGCAGGCGACAGACGTGCGGGACGATGAGCCCCACGAAACCGATGACGCCCGCCATGGCGACCGCGGCGGCGGTGAGGAGTGACGCCGCGAGGTACACGACCTGCTTGAGGCGGCGCACGTCCGCGCCGAGATACTGCGCCGGCTCCTCGCCCAGCGCGAGCAGGTCGAGCGGCCGCGCCGCCCCGGCGATCACGGCGAGCGGCGCGGGCGCGTACGCCAGCATCACGAGCACCGTGGTCCAGGACGCGGCGGAGAACCCGCCCCACAGCCAAAGAAAGGCGTTGCGCAGCTCGGTGGCTTCCGCGAGCGAGACGATAGCGGTCGTGACGGCCGCGGCGAACGCTCCCACCGCCACACCACCAAGGAGCAGGATGCGCGCGTCCAGCTCACCGGCCGCGTTCCCTCCTATGAGACCGAGCCGATAGACCAGGACCATGGCGCCTACCGCGCCGGCGAACGCCGCGAGCGGGAGGGCCCACGGGCCTGGGAGATGGAGCGCGATCGCGACGACCGCACCCAATCCGGCGCCGCCCGAGAGGCCAAGCAGAAACGGGTCGGCGAGCGGGTTGCGCACCAGTGCCTGAAGGCCCACACCCGCGACGCCGAGGGCACCGCCCACCAAGTACGCCAGTAGCACTCGGGGTAGGCGCAACTGCCACACGATCGGCGAGGTCAAGAATTCGCCGGGTGGGACGTGAGCGGGTCCGAGGAGCAGCGCGGCAGCGAGGGTTGCCAGTGCGACGACGAGGAGTGCGACGTACTTCATGGCGCCCCCCCTCGCCCCCCTCGCCCCCCTCCCTCTTCGAGGCGGCGCCGCAGCTCGCGGACGGCCTGTGCGGCGCGGGGCCCGGGGCGCCCAAACAGCTCACCGGGCAAGAGCAGGAATCGCCCTCGCCGCACCGCACGCACCACCCGCCATTCGGGGCGCGCCGCGAAGCGCGGCGTGACAGAGCTGTCCGACAGCACGGCGACGAAGTCCGGATCCCGCGCCGCGATCGTTTCGATCGAGACTTGCGCGGAGGGCGAGCCGATATCGTGGAACACGTTGCGCGCGCCCGCGAGCCCCGCCAGCCGGTCGAGGTAGCTCCCCGCGCCGATCACGATGGGCGGATTGTCCCAGACGACGAACGCGAGGGAATAGGGGCCAGGGGCCGGGGGTTGGGCTGCGAGGCTGTCCATCGCTTGCGCCAGGGAATCGGCGGACTCCTGCCTGCCGGTCAGGCGACCGAGCGTCCGGGCCGCAGGACCGAGATCCGTCAGTTGGTCCAATCGGAGCACGACCACCTGAACGCCAAGACGCTCGAGCTGTGTGACAGCCGGCATGTTCTGGGCGGAGTGATACAGCACGACGAGATCGGGACGGCGCGCGGCTACGGCCTCGACGTTGGGCGGCATCCCATCGCCCACGTCGGGCACGGCGAGCGCGGCCGGCGGATAGTCGCACCAGTGGGTGCGTCCGACGAGACGGTCCCCGGCGCCGATGGCGAACAGCAGCTCGGTGAACGAGGGGAGCAGCGACACGATGCGGCGCGCGGGACGCGCCAGCGTGATGGCGCGACCGGCGTCGTCCGTGACGGTGATGTCGCGGGACGGCGTCGCGCGGTCTCTCCCCCCCGCCCCCCTCCCGCACGCCACAGCGGCACAGAGGAGGAGGCCGGCGAGGTGGGTGCAATGTGCCCAACGGCGCATAGCAGAAAACCCACCCCCGACGGAGCGGAGATGGGCGAGCGCCTGCGCGTGGTGCGCAGCGCCACCATCCCTCCCGCGAGGGACCTACAGGTGGCGCGAACGGCGAGGTCTCCTGGCTTCGGGCGAGCGGCTCGCCTTCCCGAGCCGACGACGCTCAGTGGCGTTGAGCCGCTACGACATGCCCGTCACAGTGGCGGGGCCGCGCCGGACTCGCACCGGCTTCCGTGAATCCCCGTTCGCTTTGTGAACGACGAGAGCTAGTTTACTGAACGGCTTCCGGTGACGCAAGGCGTCATCGACGCCGCATCGCAACTACGAACCCGATGCCCAGCGCGAGTCCCGCGACCGCCACCACCCACGGCACCACCGTCTCCGGCGACAAGCGTCGCGCAGGCAACATGATCGCGAGCGGGGCGCCCGCGACGAGCCCGGGGCTGCGATAGCGCGCGAACCGCCGGTCTTCGACGCTCTCCACGCCGAGCGAGTCGAGCGTGAGCGCCGTTACGACCGCGGCGGTGTCCTCGAGCAACAGATCCACTTCGTCCGTGGGCTGATCGATCGGCAGATCGATCCGGCGCACCGTGGCGGGCAGGACGTACGCGTAGCTCAGCTGCTTGCGCTCGCGCGGCGGCACCGGCCCGTAGATGCTCACCGAGTCGCCACGCAGCGTGACCGCCTGGGGCGAAATATCGCCTTGCCCCACCTGGAACTGGATGGCGGCCGAAGGGATGGCGCCCGCCCAGGTAGGCCGCACCGTATCGGCGGCCACGCGCGTCGCGCTGCCGGGGTTCTCGAGCTCGATCAGCTCGAGCACGTCGCGCGAGCCATCGCGCTTCGCCTTGGTCACCGTGACGAGCCGGCGCGCCAGCCGCACCGCCGGTCCGGTGGAGCTCGTGTCGTAGACGTACAGCGGCCGGAGACTGGCGCGAGCGCCGCCGCCCCGCGGCACCGGCTCCGAGAAATACGCGATGCCCGCGCGCCAGCTCGACACGACGTAGAGGGCGGTCGAGTCGGGGCGGCGGATGGTCAGCGTGTAGTCGCCACGGGCGTCGGTGTGGGCGGAATCGATTGGCTGGCCACCGCCGGCAGGCGACACCGCGTGCAACACGACCCACGCGTTGGGGAGTGGCCGCCCGGCCGCTCCAAAGAGGACGCGGCCCGAAACCGTGAGGCTTTGCGCGCGCAACGCACCCGCATTCGCCAGGCAGAAGAACAGCGCGGTGTTACGGAGTGAACTTCCCGAAGTCTTCAGGATCGAGGTTTTGGAGGTAGGTCTTGAGCGTCTCAGGGTCGAGTGGGCCCGGCGTCGACTCGCCGCCGGCATCGCCCGTCTCGACCGAGGTCAGGGCCAGCAGGCTCTCGCTGGTGAAGATCGGCGCCTTGAGTCGCAACGCGACGGCGATCGAGTCGGACGGCCGGGCGTCGATCTGGATGACGGCATCGCCGCGATAAATGTGCAGCTCGGCGTAATAGGTATTGTCCTTCACCTGCGTGACGATGACCTTCCGCAGGTCCGCGCCTAGGCCGAGGATCACCTGCTTCAGGAGATCGTGGGTGAGCGGCCGCGCGAACTTGACGCCGGCGAGCTCCATGGCGATCGCGCTCGCTTCCGCCGGTCCGATCCAGATTGGAAGCACGCGCTCCCCTTCCTGCTCCTGCAGGATGACGACCGGCGTGTTGGTCGTGCGATCGAGCCCTAGATGTGCGACCCGAACCTGAACCAGGTTCGCGCTCAGGTCCCCATCTCCCACGATGCGAGGTACTTCTGCTGCTCCGGCGTGAGCGTATCGATCGCGACGCCCATGGCGGCGAGCTTGAGGCGCGCGATCTCCGCGTCCAGCTCTCTCGGAATGCGATGCACGTCCTTGGTGAGCTGCTTGGCGTATTGCACCACGTACTCGGCGGCGAGCGCCTGATTCGCGAAGGACATGTCCATCACGCTCGCCGGGTGACCCTCCGCCGCGGCGAGATTGATGAGACGACCGTCGGCGAGGACGAAGATACGCTTGCCGCCGATGCGCCACTCGTCGACGAACTCCCGCACTCGGGTCGGCCCCTGCGCCACCTGTTTGAGACCGTCCAGGTCGATTTCCACGTTGAAGTGCCCCGAGTTCGCGATGACCGCGCCGTCCTTCATGGCCCGCATGTGCTCGACGCGGATGACGTGCGTGTTCCCGGTCAGGGTCACGAACACGTCGCCGATCCGCGCCGCCTCCGCCATCGGTACGACCCGATACCCGTCCATCTGCGCCTCGAGCGCCTTGAGCGGGTCGATCTCGGTGACGAGCACGTTGGCCCCAGCCCCGCGCGCCCGCATGGCGAAGCCCCGCCCGCACCACCCGTACCCCGCCACGACGACGGTGCTCCCCGCCATGAGCAGATTGGTGGCTCGAAGAATGCCGTCCAGGGTGGACTGCCCCGTGCCGTAGCGATTGTCGAACAGATGCTTGGTATCGGAGTCGTTCACAGCGATCACGGGGAACTGCAGCACGCCGTCGCGCGCCATCGCCTTGAGGCGAATCACACCAGTGGTGGTCTCCTCGGTGGAGCCTGCCACGCCTTTTACGAGCGCCTCGCGGTCGGTGCTGGACAGCGTTTCCACCCAATCGCGCACCGGCGGGGCGAGGTCGTCGAACCGGTTGAGCGCGATCATGTGGAGAGCGCCGACCAAGTCGGCGCCGTCGTCCATGGTGACGTCGGGCCGATGCGCCAACGCCGCGCGGATGTGCTCGTAGTAGGTCGCGTGATCCTCGCCCTTGATCGCGAACACTTTGATCCCGTGGTCTTTCACGAGATGGGCGGCGACGTCGTCCTGGGTGGACAGCGGATTCGAGGCGCACAGGGCGACGTCCGCGCCCCCCGCCTGCAGCGTCACCGCGAGGTTGGCCGTTTCGGTGGTGACGTGCAAGCAAGCGGAGAGACGACGACCGGCGAGGGGGCGTTCGCGACCGAAGCGCTCCCGGAGCTGGCGCAGCACCGGCATGGACCGCTCGGCCCACTCGGTGCGCCGTCGACCCTCGGCGGCGAGACTCGCGTTCTTGATATCGGAAGCGGCGGCCCGGGCGGTCGTGGTCATGCGGTCACTCTGTTCGCCCGGTAATGTTTGGAGCGCTGGACGGCGAGCCGCAGGTCTTCGACGCGGTTGGCCTGCTCCCAGGTGAACAGTTCCACCTCCCGGTCCACGTCCTTGTCCACGAAGCGCCGTCGCTCGGGCGCCCGGCCGAAATGCCCGTAGGCGGCGGTGGGCCGGTAGATCGGATTGCGAAGGTTGAGAGCCTTGTTGATGGCGAGCGGCTTGAGGTCGAACACCTCGCGGACCGCGTCCTCGATGGCCTCGTCTGGGACGACGCCGGTCCCGAACGTGTCGATCATCACGGAGACCGGCTCGGCGACGCCGATGGCATAGGCGACCTGGGCTTCGCAACGCTGCGCCAGCTTGGCCGCCACCACGTTCTTCGCTACCCAGCGCATCGCGTACGCGCCCGAGCGGTCGACCTTGGACGGATCCTTGCCGCTGAACGCACCGCCGCCGTGCCGTGCCATGCCGCCGTAGCTGTCCACGATTATTTTGCGGCCCGTCAGCCCCGCATCGCCTTGTGGACCCCCGACCACGAAGCGCCCGGTCGGGTTGATGAGGATGTCCGGGTCGCGGACTTCGAGCCCGGCATCCGCGAGCACCGGCCGCACCACCAGGGCGATGACGCCCTCGCGCAGCTCGGCGTTATCAATCTTGTCGGAGTGTTGCGTGGATACCACAACCTTGCTGATGCCGACCGGACGCGCCCCCTCGTACAGCACGCTCACCTGCGTCTTGCCATCCGGCCGCAGCCACGGGAAATCCCCGGCCTTGCGCACCAGGGCGAGCCGTTCGGCGAGGCGATGGGCCAGCACGATCGGCAGCGGCATGAGGGATGGCGTTTCGTCCGCAGCGTACCCGAACATCATCCCCTGGTCGCCCGCGCCGCCCCGGTCCACGCCCAGCGCGATATCGCCCGATTGGCGGTCGATGGTCGTGAGAACGGCGCAGGTCTGGGCATCGAAGCCGAAGCTCGCGTCGGTGTACCCGATCGAGCTGATGGTGCCCCGCACGATGTCGGGGATATGCACGTAGGTGGAGGTGGTGATCTCGCCCGCCACGACCGCCATGCCGGTGGTGACGAGCGTTTCGCACGCCACCCGGGCGGCGGGGTCCTTGGCGATGATCGCGTCCAGCACGGCGTCCGAGATCTGGTCGGCGATCTTGTCGGGGTGTCCCTCCGTCACAGACTCGGAGGTAAAGACGTGGCGCTGAGCTGGCATGTGTCGATGCGACCGTGGTTTAGGGGTTTCAGACGTTCAAGCTAGCCGGCAGCCGACCGGCGGGCAACCTGCCGTCTGGCTCCAGCAATTTTAGGTCCACGGCCTCCGCGAGGGCGAGGCGCAGCACGTCGAGTACGTCGTCCGCGCTGCGCGCCGCGAGCGCCTGCTCCGCGGCCGCGCGTGCGCGCGCCGCGCTCACCTGGCGCACTGTCCACTTGACGAGCGGCAACGCCGGGGGCGCCACCGAGAGCGTCTGGTAGCCGAGCCCGATGAGCAGGAACGCGGAGAGCGGCTCGGACGCCATCTCCCCGCACACGCTCGCCGGTTTTCCGGCCGCTCGGGCCGCGTCCGCCACCATCTTGAGCAGCCGCACCACGCTCGGGTCGTGCGGCGTGAAGCGGTCGGCGAGACGAGCGTTGCCGCGGTCCACGGCCAATGTGTATTGGGTGAGGTCATTCGTGCCTACGGACAAGAAGTCCGCTTCCGCCGCGAGCCGATCGGCGACGACCGCGGCGGCGGGCGTCTCCACCATCACGCCCAGCGGCAACGAGGGAGCGGCCGCCACACCGTCCCGGCGCAGCTGCGCCGCCTCCTCCGCCACCAGCGTGCGCGTCCGATCCAGCTCGTCGAGGCGCGTCACCAGCGGTAGCATGAGCCATACGTCACCGTGCGTGCCGGCGCGCAGCGCGGCCCGGATCTGCGTCCGGAAGATGTCGGGCCGGTCGAGGCACACACGGATGGCGCGCCACCCCAGTTGCGGGTTGACCTCAGATGCCGCCCGAAACGGCGCAGGCAGCTTGTCGCCCCCGAGGTCGTAGCTGCGAATCACCACCGGGTTGCCGGGAAACGCCTCGACCACACGGCGAAAGTATTCCGTCTGTTCGTCCTCAGTCGGCAGCGCGGTGTGTCCGGTGATCAGAAACTCGGTGCGTAACAAGCCGACGCCCTCCGCCCCGTGCGACCGGGCCGCGGCGATCTCGTCGGGTAAGTCCACGTTTCCCCGCAGCACGACGCGCACGCCGTCGGCGGTGACGGCCGGCAGCCGCACGACCTCTTCGAGCTGGACGGCCAGCTCGCGCCGCCTGCTCTCGCGCGCGCGCGCCTCGACGATCTCGTGAGCCGTGGGATCGAGCAGCACGGTGCCGCGCGTGCCGTCCATCACGAGCATCGTCCCCGGAGCGATTCGCTCGATGGCGCCGGTGACGCCGAACACCGCTGGGATCCCGATCGAATGCGCCAGGATCGCCGCGTGCGACGTGCGCGTGCCCTCCTCGCTCACCAATCCGACGACGTGCTCCCGGTCGAGCTGCACCGTGAGCCCGGGGGCAAGCTCCTTGGCCACCACCACCGACGGTTGTGTGATGCCCTCCCACAGCTCGTCCGACCCGCGGTGCATGAGGTGCTCGATGACCCTGATCGCCAAGCCGGACAGGTCGGCGAGGCGATCCTTGAGCCGCGCGCTTCCGGTCGCCGCCCACATATCCCGCACTTCCAGCGCCTTGAACTCGTACGCCTTCTCGGCGGTGAGGTGGTTCTCGCGAATCAGGTCGGCCACGCCCGCGAGAAACTCCTTGTCCTCCAACATGAGAATCTGCGCGTCGAAGATGCGGGCCTCATCCACGCCGGCCCGATCTTCCGCCTTCGCCTTCAACTCCTGCAGGTAGCGCTTGACGTCGCGCACCGCGGCCCGCAGGCGGCGCACCTCGCGCTCGACCTGCGAGCGCGGCACGACCCGATGCGGCACCTCCGGCATGCTCCAGCGCACCACCACAGCCGGCCCGATGCCGATCCCGGGCGAGACCCCGATGCCCTTGAGCTGCCGTTCGCTCATGTGGAGCCCTCGGTTTCCCGCCGCTCGGCCTCGCGCAGCTCCGCTTCCCGCAGCTCGGCCGTCAGGTGCATCTCGTGGAATCCATCGGCCACGAGCGCGAGGAGCGCCGCCATCGCTTGCTCCGCGTCCTCACCGTCGGTCTTGATCGTGACCGTCGAGCCGCACTCTGCCGCGAGCATCATCACGCCCAGGATGCTCTTCCCGTTCACCGCGAGGTCGTCCTTGCGGATCTCGACCGCCGCCTTGAACCGGCTCGCGAGCTTCACCAGCTCGGACGCTGGCCGGGCGTGCATTCCCAGCGGGTTCACGATCTTGGCTTCGCGCTCGATCACGGCCATAACCACCCCGCGAGCGCCGCCACGGCGAGCAACAGGAGACCGAGCCGCAGCCCTGTGAGTCTCGTGCGCTGCCACAGCAGCAGGCCGACACCGGCGATCGCTACACCCGCGAGCGCCACGCGCCACCCACCTTGAACGGTGCCGCCCAGGTACCGCACGACGAGTGGCAGCGCCGTCCCCACCGAGAGCGCCATCGCCGGCGCCGCAAGCATCGTGGCCCGCTGCAATACCGGCTCACGCAGTGCAACGGCCACCCGCGCGCCGTACCGCCACCCGGCCCGCAACGCCCACCAGCGCAAGGCCACGTGGCCGATGTTGTAGACCAGCAGGAATCCGAGGATCGCCGCGAGGCCGTGGCCCAGCGCCACCCCGACGAGCGCGAGGCCGGACGTGAAGGGCAGCCATCCCGCCCACACCAAGCGGTCGCCGAGCGAGCCGAGCGGCCCGCAGAGCGCCGTGCGCAAGCGCTCCACATGCTCGGGCGACAGACCCTCGTGCTCGGCGCGCGCCGTCGCTCCCACCGCGAGGCCGCACAAGTAGGGGTGCGCATTGAAGAAGTGCGCCCCGCGCGCCACCGCCGCGCGATACACGTTGCCGTTGCCGCCGACGCGAAGGTCGCGCAACAGCGGCTCTTCGGCGACGCCCACCCCCACCCCCTGCATCCGCTCGTAGTTCCACGATCCCTGCACCGTGAACAGGCGGAGCAAGCTGCGCACGAAGGGCGGGCGCCCGCTCATCGGAGCCACGCCACGACCGTGCCACCCACCAGGCCGGCGACGAACCAACGAAGCCCGCGTCCCCGGCCCACGAGGCGCAGCGTCCCCGCCGTACCCGCAGCCAACGCCGCGCCGACCGCCGCGATCGTGAGCAGCGCCACTCCGTGGGGGGGCAGGCCGCCTGCGAGGGAGTCGCGCGCCAACTGCGCGAGGCCGAGGCCCACGCCGGTCACGACGGCCGCCCTCGCGGCATCGCGCAGAATGCTCGCCGCGTGCAGCCGCTCGAGGGCGCGGGGGTCGCCGCTCTCGAGTGCGACGCCGGCGCGTTGGACCGCCCGCGAGTTCAGCCGCCGCACGACGTCGAGGCTCACACCCCCCACCATCCCCGTCACCAGGCCGACGAACGCGCCCAGCCCGAGGCCGACCGTTCCCGACGCGGCGTGCGCCGCGCTCACCGCGGCGATCGTCGCCGGCCCGTATTCGGGGTAGCGCACCGCACCGACCGGCAGGATGTCGTACTGGAACAGCTCGAACAGCACGCCCAGCTCGAGACCGGTCTTCAGATCACTCAGCACCGCCCCGGCGATCGCCCCCGCCACGAGGGGGCGCGCGATCATCATCTGCGGCACGCTCACCAAGTCGAGCCCCACGAGCGTGCCCCACGCGAGCAGGATGAGCAGCAGCTCGAGGCTCATGTGAAGTTCGCCAGCGGCACGGGCGCCGCGGTCGGGACGTCCTGCGCGGTGACCTCCACCCCCTGCGCGGCCAGGTCTCGCAGCTTTGCCGCTTCCACGTCGGTCAGATACACGTACCGCAGCCGCTCGGACCGCCCAGGACGGTGGTGCAGTCCACCCACATTGACGCGGCGCATCCCGTGGTTGCCGCCGCAGAGGGCGGCGAGCGTGTCGATGTCGCCCGAGACGAGGATGCCGACGCGCGGATCGCGCTGCCACTCGGCGAGCCGCCGCGTCGCCTCCGCCGTGGACGCGAAGACCACGTCCATGTCGGCCGGCACCCCCATGCGGTAGAGATCCTGCTCCCAGGGGCTGGCGCTGACCGTGTCGTCCACCAGCACGATGAACCCCGCGTTGAGCGGCTTCCCCCAGCCCACGACCACCTGGCCGTGGATCAGCCGATCGTCGATGCGATACAAGGCGATGCTCATGCCGCCGGTGTGCGGATGGCGCGACCGCCGGCCTCGGCCGCGCGCCGGGCCGCGTCGGCCGGCGAGAGCTCGCGGTGGAACACGAAATCGAGCAGCATCGCGAGATTCACCCCCGTCACCACCGCGATATCGGTCCGCCCGCGCGCGAGCCGCACGGAGCTGGTCAGGCACGAGCCGCCAGGCAGGTCGACGAACAACACCGCCGGTCGGCCGTCGATCGCCTGGGTCAGTCGCTCCGCGAGCGCGCCCGTATCGCAGCCGTCGTTCGAGACTGGCACGAGCGCGTCGCGCACGCCGGTGATGGCCGCGACGGCTGCGAGCAGCGCCTGGGCCAGGGCCGCATGCGAGACGATCACTCCGCGCAGTGGCTCACTCATTGTCTTCCTCGAGATACTCCTGCAGCTGACGGCGCTCGGCGAGGCGCTTCAGCAAGCGGTCGTTGAACGCGCGGGCCGTGTCGATCCCGCTGTAGCGCAGTAGGTGGTTCATGGCGACCACCTCGCAAATCACCGTGAGGTTCTTCCCAGGATTGAGTGGCACGGTGACGAGCGGAAGGGTGACGTCGAGCACTTGGGTGGTCTGCAGGTCGAGCCCGGTGCGATCGTACTCCCGCGTCGCGTCCCAGTCCTCCAGCTGGACCACCACCTCGATCCGTTTTTGTTGCCGCACGGACCGGATGCCGAACAGCGCCCGGATGTCGATCAGGCCCACGCCGCGGATCTCCATGTGGTGGCGGGCCAGCTCGGGGCCGCGGCCGATCAGCACGTCGTTCCCGCGACGACTGATCTGCACGAGGTCGTCCGCCACCAGGCGATGGCCGCGCTCCACCAGGTCGAGCACGCATTCGCTCTTTCCGATCCCCGACCGCCCGAAAAAGAGGAGCCCGACGCCGAACACATCGGCGAGCGAGGCGTGCACTGTGGTAGTGGGCGCGAACGCGTCGTCCAGAAACGGCTTCAGCCGGCGGTAGAACTCCGCCGTCTTGAGCCGGGTGCGGATGACCGGCACGTTCCTGCTGCGAGCCAGCTCGAGCAGCCCCGCCGGCGCGTCCTGTCCCTTCGAGATCACGACGCACGGCAGGTCGAATTGAAACAGCGTCTCGAGCGCGCGGCGCCGGGCCGGCGCCTCGAGAGAGGCCAGGTAGGTGACCTCCGTTTCGCCGAGGATGTGAATGCGGTTGGCGGCGAAGCGCGTGGTGTAGCCGGCGAGCGCGAGGCCCGGGCTCGACGCTTCCGGAGTCGGGATTTCCCGGTCCAGGCCCACGTCCCCCGTGAGCGCCTCGAGCTGCAGGGGACCCGTGCGCTCGAGCAGGTCGCGCACCTTGGGCGGCGTCACTGCAGCTCACGCTTGCGGGCCCGCCGGGTGGCAGCGGCGCGGCGGCGCTTCGGCGCCTTCTCGAGCTGACGGCGAACCTTGGCGGCCGCGAGGTCGAGCGCCGTACGGTGATCGGCGCCGCGCGCGGTCGCCACGAGCAGCGCACCGCGCGCGACGTGCAGCCGCACTTCCGCCGTGGGTCGCCCGTGGTCCGCGACGAATACGATCTGCCCATTCTGGGTCCGCGGCGCGATCCGCTCGAACCGCGCCAGCACGGCCCGCGCGCGGGCGCGGAGCTCCTCGGCGACCTCGCAGTGCCGGGCCGTGATGGTGATTCGCATCGTCAAACTCCCCCCGGCTGAGCGATGATCCGCAGGAGCTGCGCCTCCGTCGCCCCGGCCGCCCGCTCCCACGACAGCCGCTCCGCGAACGCCCGCGCCGCTCGGCCCAGCCGCGCCACCAGCGCCGGATCGGCGGCCAGCTCGAGCATCCGGTCCGCCAGGGCGCGGGCGTCGCCGTGGGGCACGAGGAATCCGGTTTCGCCGTGGCGCACCGATTCGCGCAGGCCCGGACTGTCCGACGCGATCGCCGGCGTCCCGCACGCGGCGGCTTCGACGTTCGAGATTCCCCACCCTTCCTTTGGACTCGCCAA
The DNA here is from genome assembly GCA_035280265.1 of Gemmatimonadales bacterium. Lineage (GTDB taxonomy): Bacteria > Gemmatimonadota > Gemmatimonadetes > Gemmatimonadales > GWC2-71-9 > AG41. Next base: position 25,200 of record DATEGE010000202.1, read on the forward strand.
GAGCACCGCCCACGATCGGCGTAACAGTCGCCGCTTCTCGTCGTCGGGAACGAAGCCCAGAAAGTGGACCGCGTCGCCCAGGCCGAGCGCGCGCGCCACACGCTCCAGCCGGAAGCGGTCGTCGCCCTGCCCCGCAACGTCGAGGGTCAGGTCGGGCCGCGTCTGCCGTACCAGCGTCAGCGCATCGAGCGCGATCTCCACTCCTTTATAACGCTTGAGCCGCCCCACGTACAAGAACGTCGGCTCGCGGGTCCGCGGCACCGCCGCATCGGGCGCGTACCAGGTCGCATCGACGCCCGGGTAGATCACTTCAATGCGATCCGGGGGCACCCCACGCCGCACGAGATCGTCCCGCGTGCTGTCCGATATGGCGTGGAACCACGCCCGCCGGTAGGCCCTCGGCACCGGGCGCTCCGCGGCCCACACCACGGCGGCGACAGGCCAGCTCGCCTCTAGAAACGCCGTCGTCCCAAACAAGTGCGGCACCACTGCGCAGAACGGACGGTCGGTAAGGGACGCGAGGAAGAGCGGGAGCTTATTGATGTCTTCGACGACGACGTCGTAGCGGTGCGTCGCGAGCAGCCGCCGCACGGCCCCACGGGCATGCAGCGGGAAGCTGTAGCGGCTACCGTGACGCTCGACCCGCATTCCATCGAGGTGCGCCTCCGGCGCGCCGCCCGGCCAGCCGCTCGTCACCAAGTCGATCGTGTGACCGCGCCGCGCCAGGCGACCGAAGATTTCGTGGAGGTGGACCTCGGCGCCGCCGGCCTGGGGATTCTCGCGGTCATTCCAGTTCACGAGCAGGACTCTCACAGCGCGCCGAATTCCCGCGCCACCGCGTCGAGCACGCCGTTCACGAACGCGGGGGCCCGCGCTCCGGCGAACCAGTGGGCGAGCTTCACTGCTTCATCGATGACCACACGAGGAGGTGTGGTCCCTTCGGCGAGCTCCGCGAGCGCGAGCCGCAGGATGTTGCGCTCCACCACCCCGACTCGCTCGAGACGCCAATGCTCCGCCGCCTCGGCGATGCGGGCGTCGAACTCCGGGAGGCCGGCGACCGCTTGTGCCGCGAGGTCGGCGCCCCGGTCGTAGCCCTCGGGTGGGCGCCCGAACGCGGCGGCGAGCCGCGCGACGACCGCTTCGATCGAGGGACGGCCGGACAAGTCCCAGGCGTAGAGCAGTTGGAGCGCGCGGGCGCGGGCCTTAGTCTCGCGGCGCTGCACGGGTGAGCTGGGCCAGGACGTCGGCCGTCGTGAGGGCCGCCTCGGTCGCCTCGTAGCCCTTGTTGCCGGCCGTGCCACCGGCCCGCGCCAGCGCCTGCTCCAGCGTTTCCGTGGTGAGGACGCCGAAGCCGACGGGCAGGCGATGCGCCAGGGCGACGTTGCCGAGTCCGCGCGCCGCCTCGCCCGCGATATACGCGAAGTGCGGCGTCTCCCCCCGCACCACGCACCCGAGCGCCACGAGCGCAACGTAGCGGCCGCTCGCCGCCGCCGCTTCCGCGGCCACCGGTAGCTCGAACGCGCCCGGCACCCAGATCACGTCCACGCGAGCCTCCGGCACGCCGTTGTCTCGGAAGCACGAGCGGGCGCCGTCCAGCAAACGCCCGGTGACCACTTCATTGTAGCGGCTTACCACAACGGCCACGCGACCTTCTCGTGGCGCGCGCGGCGACCCGGCAGTCTCGGCCACGGTCAGTGGGTGAGCAGGTGACCGAGCTTGTCCCGCTTGGCGTCGAGGTAGGAGCGGTTCTCGTCCGAGGGCGACATGACGATCGGCACGCGCTCGACGATCTCGAGGCCGTACCCCTCGAGCCCGACGAGCTTCATCGGGTTGTTCGTGAGCACGCGAATGCGCGAGAGCCCCAGGTCCAGCAGGATTTGCGCACCGATGCCGTAATTGCGGAGGTCCGGCTTGAACCCGAGCTCACGGTTGGCCTCGACGGTATCGTGGCCCGCGTCCTGGAGCTCGTACGCCTTCAACTTGTTGAGGAGCCCGATGCCCCGCCCCTCCTGATCGAGGTAGACCACCACGCCGCGCCCTTGGGCGGCGATCATGCGCATCGCTGAATGCAGCTGCCAGCCGCAGTCGCAGCGCGCCGAGTCGAACACGTCGCCGGTGAGGCATTTCGAGTGCATGCGGACGAGCACCTCTGGCTGATCGCGCACGTCTCCGAACACCAGCGCCACGTGTTCCGCCGCGTCCACGTCGTTGCGGTAGCCCACGATGCGGAACTCACCGAACGGCGTCGGGAGGCGAGCCTCGGCCACACGGTGAACCAGCCGCTCGTGCGCCAGCCGGTACGCCACGAGCTGCGCTACGGTGATGAACGTGAGCCCGTGCCGGGTCGCGAACCGCTCCAGGTCCGGTTGACGGGCCATCGAGCCGTCGGCGTTGAGGATTTCGCAGATCACCCCGGCGGGGTACAGGCCGGCGAAGCGGGCGAGGTCCACGCTCGCCTCGGTCTGGCCGACGCGCTGCAACACGCCACCCGGCCGCGCCCGCAACGGGAAGACGTGCCCGGGACGGCGCAGATCCGTGGGCACGGTAGCCGGATCGATGGCGACGCGGATCGTCGCAGCGCGGTCGGCGGCGGAGATGCCGGTGGTGACGCCGAACCGGGACGCCGCGTCGACCGACACGGTAAAGGCCGTCTCGTGCGCCTCGGTATTGTGCTCGGCCATCTGCGCGAGCCCCAGCGCCTGGCAGCGCTCGGGCATGAGGGTCACACAGATCAGCCCCCGCCCGTGAGTCGCCATGAAATTGATCATCTCGGGGGTGACCTTCTCGGCCGCGCCGACCAGGTCTCCCTCGTTCTCGCGGTTTTCGTCGTCGGCGACGATCACCAGCTTGCCGGCGCGAACGTCCGCGATCGCCTGCGTTATGTTGTCATGCGGCATAGCTGCCTCACATACTTCGCCAGCACGTCACCCTCGACGTGAACGCGAGCGCCGACGCGCAGTGCCCCGAGCGTGGTGTGCGCGCGCGTAAACGGAATCAGCGAGATCTGCACCAGATTCTCCCCGGGCAGCTCGTTGATGGTCAAGCTTACGCCATCCACCGTGATGGCGCCGCGCGGAACCGATACCTCCCGGACCTGCGGCGGCACCTGCAGATCGTACACCCACGCATCGCCGCGCTGCTCGGCCCGCCGGACCAGGGCCACGCCATCCACATGCCCCTGCACGAAGTGCCCACCCAACCGGTCGGCCGCCCGCAGCGCCCGCTCGAGGTTCACCGGACGCCCGGCCGCATACTCCGCAAGCAGTGTGCGGCCTGCGGTCGTCTCCACGACGTGCACGGTGAACCCACCCTTCACCACACGCGCCACTGTGAGGCAGGCGCCGTTCACTGCGATGCTCTCGCCGGGCCTGACCCTTTTGTAGGGGGCCTGGATGGTCAGCGTGAGCCCGGGCGTGTTTCGTTTTCCGTTGTCGGTCGTCCGTGCCACCCGGGCGACGCGGCCCACTGCGCTCACGATGCCGGTAAACATAGCCGCCTGTCCAATACCAGTAATGTATCAGAGCCCAGCGCGCGGCGCTCCACTGGCGTCCAACGCGGGGCGGCGGCGAGCGGTTGCGGCGCCACGCCGGGAAAGGCGGGCACCGCGCCTTCCCCGAGCCACACGGGGGACTGCACCCAATAGAGTCGATCCACCAGACCGTCCGCGAGGAGCCGGGCGCCGAGCGCTCCTCCACCCTCGCACAACAGCGTCTCGACTCCCGCCTCTCGCAGCAAGCGCAATCCGTCGGCGAGGGAGGCGGGGCGGAATACCCGCACGCCGTTCTGCTCGAGCGCCGTCACGCTTGCCGTCGGAGCCTCGAGCGACGACATCACCCAGGTGGGGAAATCGCGCGCGCTGCTCACCAGACCGGCACTGGGGTTGAGCATCGCCCGTCGGTCGAACACGACTCGGATCGGCGGCCGCCGCGGCGTCACGGAGCCGCGCACCGTGAGCTGGGGATTGTCCCGCAACGCCGTGGTGCCGCCGACGGCGATCGCGTCGAACCCGGCACGCAGCCAGTGGACGTACTCGCGCGCCTCCGTTCCCGAAACCCACTGCGAGCTCCCCGCTGCATCGGCGATGCGGCCGTCGATCGAGGTCGCGAGCTTGAGGGCCACGAATGGCCGTTCCCGCTGCTCGCGCGCGAACAGGAACGCAGCATTCAGGGCCGCGGCCTCCTCCGCCATCAGGCCCATCGACACCACCACGCCGCGGGCGCGCAGCACGCGCGCTCCGCCCCGCGCCTGGGGATCCGGGTCGGCGATGGCCGCGACGACGCGCGCCACGCCCGCCGCGAGGATGGCGTCCGCGCACGGCGGCGTGTGTCCGTGATGCGCGCAGGGCTCGAGGTTCACGACCAGCGTGGCGCCGCGCGCCCGGTCGCCCGCCGCTCGCAGCGCGACGACTTCGGCGTGCGGCCCGCCATACTCCGCGTGGTGACCTTCGGCTACGACGCTGTCCCCGGCTAGCACCACGGCGCCGACGAGCGGGTTGGGAGCGACCCGCCCCCAACCTCGCCGGGCGAGGTCGAGGGCGCGCTCCATCGCGGCCCGCTCCGCGGGCCGTACCTCCTCAGAACCCGAACCGGACGCCGATACCTCCGAAGACATGGGCCGCCTTGGGATCGAAGTCGGCAAACTTCGTGAAATAGCTCTGGTCCTTCCCCGACTGAAGACCAATCTCGCCTACGAGCTTCACCGCCGCGAGGGACAGCCCGCCGTTCACGAACACCACGGCGCGCGTGTTGGCGGGGTTGATCACCACGGTCCGAATGGTCGTCGGGCTGTCGTAGAAGCGGATGTTCGTCTCGCTCGACCGGTAGCGGTCCACCCCGATTCCCGCGGCGAGATCGACCAGGACGAACCTCCACCCTGCCACCGCGCGATAGCTGTCGCTCCGCAGATCCATGGTGAACTCGAACTGATCTCCGAGCGTGGGTGACGACCCCAGCGTGCCGTACCGCAGGCGCGGCACGGTCCGGTGCATCCAGCTCACCGAGACGGAGGGGACCGGAAAGCTGCCCTTGAGCACGCCCACGCGCGCGCCGTAGCCGACACCCAGCGCTGCGCCACCGATGTGCGCGGCATTCGAGTCCACCGTGAGCTTGTTGATCCCGGTCGGGAGAATCAGGGCGGAGGCGAGCACGTCCACGGAGAGCAGACCGCTGCCCAGTCCTCGGAAGAGACCGACCGCGCCTTCGACCACCGGCGCCGGCACCGCCCCGTTGAAGCCGGACGGAACGGGTGACTGATTGGTCGCCGTCGGGTCGGGGAGGGCGGCCTTGATGGCGTTCACACGCGCCGTCAGCATCACGTGCCCGAACCCCCCGAGGGTGCCACCGGTACCGAGCACGGGGTTGCCGCCGCTCACGATCATGCCGGCCAGCGGATAGAATGCGCGGACCCCATCGACCGCGGCATTGCACGCGGCGGTAGCGGCGGTATTGGGTGGAACGAGGTTACACTGCGGGTCCTGCGCGAACGCAGCCGCAGGCATCAACACAGCTGTCGTCGTGAGTATGGTCGCCAACCTATGCATCATGCCTCCTCGACTCGGCGTTTCAGGTATCGCGCCGAACCGAGGGGCACCCCGGGATCAGCGCTCCGCGAACTTCACTCCTCGGGTCCCGGCCCGGACTTCACCGATGACCCAGGCGTCCGTACCGGCCCGGCGCGCGGCGGCGGTGACGGCCTCGGCGTCGTCGCGCGCGGCGACCGCGATCATCCCGACCCCCAGGTTGAACACGCGACGCATCTCTCCGAGCGAGACCTCGCCGGCGCGCATCAGCACGCGAAACACCGGCGGCCATGACCAGCCGCGCGCGTCCACGACGGCTTCACACCCGGCGGGGAGCACGCGCACCAGGTTGCCGGGGATGCCGCCCCCCGTGACGTGTGCCAGCGCGTGGAGCCGCGGTAACACCGGCGTCACGGCGGCGGCGTAGCTCCGGTGCACGTCCAGCAGGACCTGGGCCACGGTGCGGCTCGTCTCGGGAAACGGATCGTGCATTTCGAGCCGCAGGCGATCGAGCACGATGCGCCGTGCCAGGGTGTACCCGTTGGTGTGCAGTCCGTTCGACGCGTAGCCAATCAATACGTCGCCCGCGCGCACCAGGTCGCCGTGCAGCGCGGCGGCTTCCTCCACGACGCCGACGATCGTGCCCGCGAGGTCGTATTGCGCACTCTGATACAGGTCGGGAAGCTGCGCCGTCTCACCGCCCGCGAGCGTCATGTCGTGAGCCCGGCACCCTCGTGCCACACCCGAGACGATCGCGGCGGCTGTCTCGGGAGCGAGCTCGGCGGTGGCCAGGTAGTCGAGGAAGGCGAGGGGGCGGGCGCCGTGCACCAGGATGTCGTTGACGCAATGATTCACGAGATCTTCGCCGACCGTGTCGTGGATGCCGGCGCGCACGGCCACGAGCACCTTGGTGCCGACGCCGTCGGTTGAGAGCACCAGGACCGGACGCTCGTATCCGGAGGGCACGCGGACCATCCCGCCGAACGCGCCGATTTCGCCGAGCGCCAGCTTGGTGCGCGTGGTCTTCACCAGAGCCGCGATGCGGCGTTTCGCCTCATCGGCGACGTCCAGGCGCACTCCGGCAGCCGCGTAGCGCTCCGTCACTTCACGCGCGCCTCGTCCACCTCGAAGTGGACCAGATCCTTGAAGGCGCGCACCCGCGCCCGGACGTCCGCGAGGGTGACGTGCTCGAGCCCTTGGATGCCGAACGCCTCAACGGCGAACGAGCCCATCGCAGCGCCGTAAACCATCGCCCGCCGCAGGTTCGCAGGGGTGAGATCATCGGTCGACGCGAGATAGGCCATGAAGCCGCCCGCGAACGCGTCCCCGGCGCCCGTCGGATCGAAGACTTCCTGGAGCGGGTAGGCCGGGACCTTAAACGTCGTGTCGTGATTCACGAGGAGCGCGCCGTGCTCGCCCTGCTTGATCACGGTCATCTTCGGTCCGCGCTCGAGCACCCAGCGCGCCGCGCGGTAGATGTTCCAATCCCCCGAGAGCTCACGCGCCTCGGAGTCGTTGATCATCAGGATGTCGATGTGCCGCAGCAGCTCGAGCAGCAGGTCTCGTTTGGAATGAATCCAGTAGTTCATCGTATCGCAGGCGACGAGCGCCGGGTTCGTCACCTGGTCGAGCACTCCGAGCTGCAGCTCGGGGTCGATGTTGCCGAGGAACGCGTAGCGCGCCCGGCGGAACGGCTCGGGCAGCTTGGGGCGGAAGGAGGCGAACACGCCGAGCCGCGTCTCGAGCGTCTCGCGGCTCGCCAGGTCGTAGGAGTACTTCGCCTTCCAGCGGAACGATTCCCCGGGCGCCTGCTCGACCCCCGCGAGGTCCACGCCGCGCGCCTCCAACGCCTTCAGGGCAGCGAGCGGATAATCGCTGCCCACGACGCCCACTACCTGTACGGGGTGGAGGATGGCGCCGGCGGCGCTGAAGAAGACCGCCGAGCCGCCGGGCGCGTCGGCCGTTTCGCCGAACGGCGTGTAGACCGAGTCGAGCGCGATCGAGCCCACTACGAGCAGAGCCACGTCACATCCGATCCGGGGCGGTGATCCCCAGCAGGTGGAGGCCGTTGGCGAGCACCCGCCGCACGGCCGCGGCGAGCACCAGGCGCGCCGCTTCTTCCGCCTCGCCCAGCACGCGGTACTTGTGATACCAGGCGTGGGCGACACGCGCCAGTGCTTCGAGATGGCTGGTGACGCGGTGTGGCTCGAGGGCGGCCGCCGCTCCGGCGACGAGGCTCGGGAAGTCGGCGAGCTCCTTCAGCAAAGTGACCTCCTCGGGCTCATCCAGCGCCGCCACGTCCACGCCGTCGGCAGACACCGTCTCCGGCGACCGCCCCGCGACACGAAAGATGCCGCTCATGCGCGCGTGGGCCATCTGGACGTAGTAAACGGGGTTCTCCTCCGTCTGGCTCTTGGCGAGGTCCACGTCGAACACCAAGTGAGAGTCGCCGCGACGCATCAGGAAGAAGTAGCGCACGGCGTCGCGCCCCACCTCGTCCACGAGCTCGCGCACCGTCAGGTAGCTGCCGGCGCGCTTCGAGACTTTCAGCTCCGTCCCGCCCTTCATCACGGTCACCATCTGGTGCAGCACGTACTCGGGGTACCCTTGCGGGATCCCCATCTCCAACGCCTGCAGGCCGATGCGCACGCGGGTCACCGTGCTGTGGTGGTCCGCGCCCTGCACGTCGATCGCGCGGCGGAAGCCCCGCTCCCACTTGTCGATGTGATAGGCGACGTCCGGCAAGAAGTACGTATAGTCGCCGCCCTTCTCCGCGCGCTTGCGCATCACCCGGTCCTTGTCATCGCCGAAGTCGGTGGTTTTGAGCCATAGGGCGCCATCCTTCTCGTACGTGTGCCCCGCGGCTACCAAGCGGCGCAGCGTGCGCTCCACCCTGCTGGTCTCGTACAGCGACGACTCCAGGAAGTACACGTCGAACTTCACGCCGAGCGCCTGGAGATCGCGATCCTGCTCCTGGCGCAGCTCCTCTACGGCAAAACGTCGCACGGCGTCGAGGTCCGCGCCGCCGGGATCGTCGGGGTGCGCGGCCACGTACCGCGCGGCGATGTCCCGCACGTACTCGCCATGGTAACCGCCTTCCGGGATTTCGGCGGGGCGGCCCGCCAGCTGCCGGATCCGCGCCTGCACGCTGCGTGCGAGGTGGAGGATCTGGGTGCCCGCGTCGTTGTAATAAAACTCCCGCGTCACCCGCCATCCCGTCCACTCGAGCAGCGAGGCGATCGCGTCGCCCAATGCCGCCTGGCGGCCGTGCCCGACGTGCAGCGGGCCGGTCGGGTTCGCGGACACGAACTCGACGTTGGCGGGTTCGCCACCGCCCGGCTCACTCCGGCCATACCGGTCGCCGGCCGCCAGCACCGTCGCCAGGACACTCACCAGCTGCCCCTCGGCGAGGAAGAAATTGATGAAGCCAGGTCCCGCGACCTGGATCTGGCGCACCAGGCCCTGCGGCAGCTCGAGGGCGGCGACCAGCCGCTCGGCAACGGCGCGTGGCTTTTGTTTCAGGGACTTGGCGAGGGTGAGCGCGAGGTTCGTCGCGAGGTCGCCGTGGCTCGAATCACGTGGCCGCTCGAGTTCGACGGCGGCGGCCGGCACGGGCGCGCCCAACCGCGCCGCGGCGTCCCCGAGCGCCGCGCGGATCACGTCGTGCGCCTTCACTTGTCGCCGGAGTGTTTCTTCCGCTTGACGCTATCGGCTGGCTTCGCGTCGGCAGCGGGCTTCGACTCCGCCGCCGGCTTCGACTCGGTCGCAGGCTTGGTCTCTTCTTTGTGGTCCTGGCGTTCCTTCTTCTCGCCCGCTCGCTTGTAATCAGTGATGTAGAAGCCCGACCCCTTGAACACGAGGCCAGCCCCGCCCGAGATCTGACGCTCCGCCAACTTGCCGCACGTGGGACACTTCACCCGGCGATCGTCACTGATCGTCGGGTAGAACTTCTCGAATACATGTCCGTTGCGACATCTGAACTCGTAGGTCGGCATCGCACAACAACTTAGCCACTGCAGTCCGGTGGGTCAATGCGCCCGCCGCAATACCAGCCACGCCGCCAAGGTGGCGGCCTTCTCATCGGCTCGCCATGGCCCCGCGATCCCGCTTCCCAGTTCCGCGACTGCTCGCTTCAACTCCCCGGTGGGGCGCCGCAGCCGGTTCGCTACTGTCTGGTACAACGAGCGCTCGACGAGCACCTGGCAGGGAACCTTGCCGGCCCGCGCCGCCCGCTCCAGCGCCGTTCGGAACAGTTGCCCTTCGAGCGCGTGCGCGCGGATGTGGTCGTTGGCGATCGTCATGGGGTCGATCACGCTCCCCACCACCAGCGCAATGCCGCGCACCGCCCGCCCCTCCCGACGATACTGGCGGAGCAACGCCGCGAGCGAGCGCCGGGTAACGCGCTCAACCAGCCCCCGCAGCTGGCGCTCGAGCTTCGTCGCGGCACCCGGCCGGGCACGCAGCACCGCATGGTACGGTTGGCGGGATGTCGGCACGCGGGCGTCACTCAACTCGATGTTCCGCTGATCTACGACGCGCGGCGCCCGGGCCGAACCTTCTACGAGCACCACTGACGCCCACCCCGACTTGACTCGGCAGCCGATGGCTGCACGGCTTAGAACTCGCGTTTCTTCATTTCCGAGAAGAAGTCGCGCACCTCGAGATCTTCGTCCTGCTCGGGCGGCAGGGTGTCGTCGTACTGGCGCCGCCGATTGGGCTTCGCTTTGGCAGCCTTGGCTGCGTTCTTCTTCGCCAGGGCCGCCAGCTTACGGTCATCGCCTTTTGTCATGCGAAACTCCTCTGCGAGGGGCCAAGCGAAAAATATATCGAGATGCGAGATGCGGGATGGGGGGATGCGCCTCACCGCCCCTTCCGTACCACCCGGGCCGTGACGATGTAGTCGAGCTTCGGAAACGTTCGCTTCAGGTAGGCGTTCCCCTGCTTCTCGATCTCGTCCTGGGAGGGGGACTCACCGTACTGGCCGTTCAGCGCATCGACGATCGGGAGCCCCTGGGTCACGCGGCCCAACGGCGCAAAGCCGAGCGCGTCGAGCCGGGGATTGTCGGCCAGATTGATGAAGAGCTGGGTGGTGCGAGTGTTGGGGCCCGCGGTCGCGAACGTCACGGTGCCGTGCAAGTTCGACTGGCGCACCGGGTCGTCGGGGATGGCCTGTCTCCAGGGCTGGGCCTGGTGCGGATCGGCGGGCAGTCCGAACTGTGCGACGAACCGAGGGAGGACGCGAAAGAACCGTGCCTGGTCATAGAAGCCCGCGCGAATGAGTTGATAGAGGCGATCCACGCCGAGCGGCGCCCAGGCTCGGTAGACGAGGATGGTCACCGGGCCGCGATTGGTCGTGAGCCTGACGAGAAAGCTGTCGGGTGTCTGCTGACCCGCGGGCGGGCCGGCGCGTTGCTGCGCGAGCGCCGGTGAGGTGACCGCGGCCGCGAGTGCCAGGCTCGTGAGCCAGCGGCTCGGCGAGATCATGCCGCCGCGCCTTGCAATTGGCCCAGCAATGTGCCGAGCTGGCGATCATGCCACCGCGCCAGCGTCAGTTGAGCCACCAGCGCTCCGATGAGGGCGGTAAACATGTCCCATTGAGTGTCCCACGGATCGCCCTGGGTGCCGAGAAACGCGTCCGCCGACTGCCCCCCAATCACCGCCGTCCACCATTCGAACAGCTCGTAGAACGCGCTGAACGCCAGGCACACCGCGGTCACGAGGGCGAACAGCCAGCGACCGGGACGGAGTGGCGACGTGCGCAGCAGCACCTCCCGCGCGACGATCGCCGGTACGAACCCCTGGGCGAAGTGCCCCAGCCGGTCATAGTCGTTGCGGGCGAGCCCAAGGGCATGCTGCACCCATGAGCCGAGGGGGACGCGGGCATAGGTGTAGTGGCCGCCCACGATCAGGATGATGGCGTGGATGGTGAGCAGGGTATACACCAGCGGGGTGAGGGGAAACCGTCGATGCGTTGCAACGAGAATCGGTGCGCCGAGGACCACCGGGAACACCTCGAGCCACCAGGTCGTGCGATCGTAGGGCGCGACCCCGGAGACGACCAGGGCCAGCACGACGACGACTAGCAGGATAGCGGGATAGCGCGCCTTCACTTCGCGTCGTAGCCGGCATATTCACCGGGCTGGACGACGTTCCCCCTGTATTGCTGGTCGGCGTGGATGCCCACCTTGGAGGTGTAGTAGACCCGCACCGTCCACCCCTTGAGCTCCTGGAAGAATTGCTCGGCGGGAGTCTTGGGCTGCTTCTCTACCGCCGCCATGCGCGTCAGCACCGCCACACGCTGCTCGGCCGACCCTTCGAGGAACGGTTTGCTGTTCATCTCCTTCGCCAGCGCGTCGACGGCCGCGAGCCCCGATCGCCATTTCGCCTGCTCCTCGGGCTCGAGCGACTCAGTGAGGCGAGAATCGATGTAGGGTGCCACGCCGGCGATGCGCGCACCGGGGGAGTGCTCATCCGTGGGAATGATCAGCTCCGACAGCTCGTCCAACAGCGCCAGCTCGGCAGCCGTGAAGAATTTTGGCGCGTACGGCACCACCGCTGCCACCTCTGCCGCCCCTGCCGCTTGTGCCGTCCGTACGTCCACCAGCGATGTGGCCAGCGCTGCCGCTGTAGCGGCAAGCGCCTCGCGACGCGTGACGCTCATAGGTTCCCCTTCTTGAATTCGCCAGCGAGGTACTCACAGGAGCGCCACGCCAGCGCCATGATGGTCCAGGTGGGATTCTGACACGACGCGCTCACGTGACTCGACCCGTCCACCACGAACAGGTTCTTCACGTCGTGCGACTGCTGGAATTGATTGAGGACTGACGTTTTGGGGTCATTCCCCATGCGCGCCGTGCCGAGCTCGTGGATGGACCAGCCCTCGGTGAGCATCCGGTCGTCGGCGCGGACGACCTCGATCCCGGCTGCCTCCAACATTTCGCGTCCCGTCGCGACCATGTCCTCGCACATCTTCTTCTCGTTGTCACTGAACTCATAATGGAAGCGCAGCACGGGAATCCCCCACGCGTCCTTGGCGTCGGGGTCCAGATCCATGTAGTTCTCGTAGCGCGCCAGCACCTCACCGAATCCCCCCAAGCCGATGAACGCGCCTGCATGATCGCGCACGTCCTTCTTGAACTGCGCCCCGAATCCCGGCGTCCCAAACGCGTTCCCCGGGAAGATCGAGAAGCCACCACCGCCCTCGAAGCCATAGCCGCGCACGAATCCCGGCTGGCGGTCGCTCAGGTTGCGGAACCGCGGGATATAGAACCCACCGGGCCGGCCGTCGTCGAGCGTGGGCGGCTTGCCCACTAGTTCCTTGACCAGCCCCGTCACCCCGGGGCCCATGACGTGCTCGCAGAAATTGTGACCCACGTGCCCGCTCGAGTTGCCGATGCCGTTGGGATGCTGCGGCGAGCGCGATAGCAGCAGCAACTTCGCCGACTCGAGCGTCGAGGCCGCGAGAATCACCACCTTGGCCTTGGCCTCGTACGACTTGTGCGTCGCGCTGTCGATGAACGCCACCCCGCGCGCCTTGCCTGTGTTTCGGTCCACCAGGACTTCGTGTGCGACCGAGTTGGTGCGCAGCGTGAGATGCCCCGTGTCCATGGACGGGTAGATCAAA
>DATEGE010000203.1:0-13856 GCA_035280265.1 Gemmatimonadales bacterium
CATCGGTGGATTTCCAGGCGAGCGTACCTGCGGAAAGGCCAAGCTCTCAGGAGACGTAGAAGGTGCCTGTGGCATCCGCGCGAATCGCGGGCTCCGCGGCGCCGTTCGTGCACGACGCCGAGCCGGGGCAGAGTTGCGACAACCGCGGAGCTGGAGCGCAAATCTCGCACCCCGACTGCGGCAAGGGGCGCCACATGGGTACTTCGAAACATCTCGGCACGCATGTCGCGGGAACGCAACTCCGTGTGGCGGCCGCACGGCGCGCCGCTGCGGTGCGGTTGAATGCGCCCTGGTCGTAGCGTACCTTCTGCGCCCCATGAGTCATCCGCTCCTCGCGACCGGCGACGTGCTCACCCGCATCACCGACGTCCACATCCACGTGCAGCCGTGGCGCCAACTCAAGCCGCAGGTTCTCGACGTCATGTGGCGCGCGGGCGACGAGCATCGCGACCGCATGATGCAGGTGATGGACGACCCCCGCGCGCTGCTCGAGATCATGGACGGGGCGGGAGTGTGGCGGGCCGGTCTCGTGAACTACCCTTCGCCCGACATCATGGGCTTCACCGATGCGACCAACGCGTTCGCCGCGAGGTACGCCCAGACCGCGCCGGAGCGCCTGCTGCCGTACGGCGGGGTGCACGCGCGCGTCACCAAGGATCCCATTGGTGACGTGGACCGGCTGGTGGACCTGGGGATCCGCCTGGTGAAGATCCACCCGCCGCATCAGGGCTTCGCCGCGAACGCGTACACCGACGGACTAGAGGCGCTGAGCAGGATTTATCGGCGCTGTGAGGAGCGCGGCTTGCCCGTGATGATTCACACCGGAACGAGCATCTTCCCCGGCGCCCGCTCCAAGTACGGCAACCCGATGGAGCTGGACGACGTCGCGATCGATTTTCCCGACTTACGCATCGTGATGGCGCACGGCGGGCGGCCGCTGTACATGGAGGAGGCGTTTTTCATCTTGCGGCGCCACCGACACGTGTGGCTGGACGTTTCCGGGATACCGCCCGGCCGCTTGCTGGAGTACTTTCCGCGTCTCGCGGAGCTCGCCGACCGGGTGCTGTGGGGTACCGACTGGCCCAGCCCCGGCGTCACGGACATGCGCCGGAACATCGACCAGTTCCTCGACTTGCCGCTCAGCGACTCGCACAAGAAGGCTATCCTCGAGACCAATGCGCTGGCTCTATTTCCTGCTGCTCGTTGACCCGCTCCGCCTCGCCGTGGCGCAGAGCGCCGCCCCCGCCGCCCCCAAGTCATTGCACTTCGATATCAACGCCATGCCGGCGACGCGCGACTCGTTTCGGTTCCGCTCGCGCGGGGAGGAGCGCGGGTGGGCGGTGTGGCAGTACGAACTCCGCACGCTCGATACCACCCAGCAGGTGGTTTACACGGCCAGCTCGGAGTTCCGGCCGGTCGAAGAAGAGCATCTCCGCGTCGTCATCAATCGGCTCACCGGCGAACCGATCTCGACGTTTCATCATGTCGACCTATTCTCGCCGGAGAACGACACCGTTATGGTGGAGCACGACCTCGACGTGAAGGGTGGAGAGATCGCAGGCCGCCGCCGGGTCGGCACCAAGAGCGGCGAGGTGAAGATCGTGCCGGTGCTTCACGCGTTCACGCGCGGAACCATCCTCTCGGACTACCTGCTGTTCGCGGGCGCCGTGACGAACGCGATCCCCGGGGATTCCTTCACCGTGGCGGCGTACAAGGAATTCGCGGATTCGCTCGTCACCTTGAGTTTCGTCGCCGGAGCGCCCACGACCGTTCGAGTGCCCGCCGGCCGGTTCGACGTCGTGCCGCTGACCAGTGGTGCTTTCCGGATCTTCGCGACGCGTGAGGCCCCCCGCCGCGTGGTCAAGGGCGAGACCCTCAACGGGCTGTTCGCCTTCGAGCTGGTGCACTCGGGGCCCCCGATCCCGATACCCGAATGAAGCCGACGCGTCTCCCTCCCGTCATCGCCGCGCTGCTGCTCGTCGCCGCGAGGCTGCCGGGGCAGGCCGGGCAAATCGCGTATGAGGCATTCTCGCTTCCCAACGGCCTGCACGTCATCTACTCGGAGGACCATTCGACGCCGATCGTGTCGGTGGACGTCTGGTACAGCACGGGCTCGCGCAACGAGCGTCCCGGCCGCTCGGGGTTCGCGCACCTATTCGAGCACATGATGTTCGAAGGCTCGGCCCATGTGAAGAAGGGCGAGCACTTCCAGCGCATATCGCGCGCCGGCGGATCGGAGAACGGCAGCACCGCGGAAGACCGCACGAACTACTACGAGACGATTCCCTCCAACTACTTGAATCTGGCGCTCTGGCTCGAGGCCGATCGCATGCGCGCGCTCGCGATAACGGAGGAGAACTTCCACAACCAGCGCGAGACGGTAAAAGAGGAACGGCGGCTGCGGGTCGAGAACCAGCCGTACGCGTCCGCCTTCATCGACGGCCTGACGTGGCCGTTCGACTCGGCCGGTTGCTTCGCCTACGCGCACACGGTGATCGGCTCGATGAACGACCTCAACGCCGCCCAGCTTGGGGACGTGCAGGCGTTCTTCGACACTTATTACGCGCCCAACAACGCCACTCTCGTGGTGGTGGGGGATTTTCGGCCGCTCGAGCTGCGGCGGCTCGTCAATCAGTACTTCAGCGACATTCCCCGCCACGCCGACCCCCCGCCCGTCACGTGCGCCGCGCGGTTCTCGCTGGGCACGGTGCGCCGGGAGGTGACGGACGCGCACGCCAACCTCCCGGCGGTGGTCCGGATCTATCGGGTGCCGCCCCACGCCGACCCCGAGACACCGGCGCTGGAGCTGCTCAACGTGATCCTTGGCCAGGGCGAGAGCTCGCGGCTGAACGTCGCGGTCGTGAGGCGCGAGCGGGCTGCGCTTGGCACGCAAGTCGTCATGAACCCGTTCGATTCACGGCGGGGACCGGGAGTGCTGCTCGTCCTGGCGATCGCTAATCAGGGCGTGGACCCGCTCAAGCTCGACACCCTGGTCGCGATCCAGCTCGACTCGCTGCGGGCCATCGCCGTGAGCGAGGCGGAGCTGACCAAAGCCAAGAACACGTTCCGCGCCAACTTCATCCACACCCGCGAGACCACCCTCGGGAGGGCGGAAGAGCTGCAGCACTACGACATGTTCCACCACTCGCTGGCCGAGATCAACAGCGACCTGGACCACACCCTCGCGGTGACGGCGGCGGATGTCCAGCGCGTGGCCGCGAAGTACCTCGACCCCGCCAACGCGGTCGTGATCATCGTGAAGCCGCCGGCGGCCGGGTCGGCGAAGGGGCAGCAATGAGAAACGAGGGAACGACGGAACGACGGAAGGAGGCCCCGCCGCACCGCGGGCTTGCAGTAGCAGCGATGCTACTTTCCGTCCTTCCGTCCTTCCGACTTTCCGCCCGCATTTCAGCTCAAGCTTTTCCCGCTACTCCCCCCAAGCCCACGCGTCTCTCTCCCGTCCGCTTCCCGGCTTTCCAGGAGACGGTGCTGCCGAACGGGTTGCAGCTGGTGGTGATCGAGCATCACGAGCAGCCGGTCGTATCGGTGAGCCTCGCGTTCCGCGCCGGTGGCATCTACGATCCCCCGGGACGGGCCGGATTGGCTGAGGTCTTGGCCGAGCTGCTCTCCAAGGGCACGGAGACCCGTTCCGCCGAGCAGATCGCGGCGACGATCGAAGGCGTGGGCGGCACGCTCGCCGCCTCCGCGGGTGACGACTTCTTGACCATATCGGCCGACGCGTTGAGCGATCAGGTCGGGCTGGTCTTCGAGCTGGTGGGAGACGTGACGCTGCATTCCACGTTTCCCGAGAGCGAGCTCGAGCTGGCGCGGACGCGCGCCCAGTCGGCGTTGGCGCTGCAGCTGTCCCGACCTGGGGCGGTGGCACAGCGCTTCTTCGCCAGCGCGATCTACGGCCGCAACCCGTACGGCCTGAGCCCGACGCGCGAGAGCTATCAGGCGGTGACGCGCGACGATGTGGCGCGGTTCGCGCGCGAGCGGCTGCGGCCGTCGGGTGCGCTGCTGGTAGTCGCCGGGGACATCACCGATGCGCAGGTGCGCGAGGTGGCAGGGAAGGTGTTCGACAGCTGGCGCGGCGCGCCGCCGGCGACCCCCGCCCTCCCCGCTCCGCCAGCCCACCCGCAGACGGATATCATGCTGGTGCATCGACCCGGCTCGGCACAAGCCAACATCGCCCTCGGCAACACGACCATCGGGCCCACCGACCCGGTCTACTATGCGGCGCGGGTCGCCACGCAAACGCTGGGCGGCGGCGCGGACTCACGCTTGTTCCTCATCCTGCGCGAGCGGAAGAGCTGGACGTACGGCGCCTACGCCGCCCTGCACCGCTATCGCGGGCTCGGCTACTGGCAAGCGACCGCGGAAGTACGGACCGAAGTGGCGGACAGCGCACTGCAGGAGCTGCTCCACCAGGTGGACCGGGTGCGCTCGGAGCCGATCCCCGATTCCGAGCTGGTCGCGACCAAGGGGTTCCTCGTCGGGTCGTTCCCCCTCACGATCGAGACCCCGAGTCAGATCGCCAGCCAGGTGGCCAACGTGAAGCTGCTCGGCCTCGGGGACGACTACCTGCGGCTGTACCGCGAGCGGTTGAGCGCCGTGACCGCCCTGCAGGCGCGCGCGGCGGCGGCCCGGCTGTACCGCCGCACCGGGCTGACGATCGTCGTCGTGGGCGACGCCGCGAAACTGTACGATCCCCTCAAGGTGATCGCCCCGGTACGACTCGTGGATATCGACGGCAAGGCGCTCGCTCCCGCGGACCTGACCCCGCGCGCCAGCCCCGTGGCGCTCGACCCGACGCAATTCACGGCCCACACCGACAGCTCCCGCGTGCTGATCCAGGGGAATCCGGTGGGATTCACGGTTTCCGAGGTGCGGCGTGCGGCGGATTCGCTGGTCTACAGCGAGCGGTCGAATCTGGCGGGCGGCACGTTCGAGCAGGCCACCACACTAGCGCTCGATCCGAGTGACGGATCGGTGCGGCGAGTCGATCAAAAGACCACCCAACAGGGTCAGACGACCGAGACCCACCTCGCGTACGCGGCGGGTCGCGCCAAGGGCTCGAGCGCGGCCGTCCAGCCCGACGGCTCGGTGAAGCGATTCGCTATCGACACGGCCTTACCGCCGGGCACCGCGGACGAGAACGCGGTGCCGTTCGTGGTCCCCGCGCTGCCGCTCACGGCGGGGAAATCGCTCACGCTCACCTTCTTCACGCCGAGCGAGAACGCCGTCAAGACGCTCACCTTCAAGGTGGGCGGACCCGAATCCGTCACCGTGCCGGCAGGGACGTTCCAGGCATTCCGGATCGACGTGACCGGTTCGCGCGTCCCGTTTACGATGTACGTCGGAACGGAGGCGCCACGGCGGGTTCTGAAAACCGAGTTCGTGGGACAGCCGTTCGTGGTCGAGCTCCTCAAGTAGCCCCCATCCAGCGCCTCACGCCAGCCGCAGCCCCATCGTGGAGGACATGAGCATGCGATACTCGTGGTCGTGGTTCCTGGCCCTCACCAGCGCGTGCGCGTCCGCCGGAGCGCCCCCGATCGCCCGACCGGCCCCCGTGGGCCCCGCTTCCCCATCCAGTCCGTTCCCCGCCGAGAGCACCAGCGCCAACCGGGCGCAGTATCCGTCGAGCTACCAGCGCCACCCGAATCCGGCGGTGCTGATCCGCAACGCGACGATTATGACCGCGACGGGTCAGGAGATTCCGAACGCCTCCATCCTCTTCAAGGACGGGCGCATCGTCGCGGTGGGCGCGAAGCTGGAGGCGCCCGCGCAAACCGTGGTGGTGGACGGAACCGGCAAGTACGTCACGCCCGGGTTGATCGACGATCACTCGCACCTCGGCGTGTACGCCGCGCCGGGCACGGACGCCGAGTCCGACGGCAACGAGGCCACGACCCCGGTGACGGCGGAGGTATGGGCCGAGCACTCGTTCTGGCCGCAGGACCCGCAGATCCCGCTCGCGATCGCGGGGGGCATCACCACGATCCAGGCGCTCCCGGGCTCCGCCAACCTTATCGGCGGGCGCAGCGCGATCCTCAAGCTGATCCCCGCCCGTACCGTCCAAGAGATGAAGTTCCCGGGTGCGCGCTACGGCTTGAAGATGGCGTGCGGTGAGAACCCCAAGCGCGTCTACGGGAAAAAAGGCGGGCCGTCCACGCGCATGGGCAATATGGCCGGTTACCGCGCGGCCTTCATCCAGGCGGAGACGTATCGTCGCAAATGGGACGACTGGGAGAAGGACCACAAGGGCGACCCCCCCGAGCGCAATCTGCGGCTCGAGTCCTTGGCCGAAGTCCTCCGCGGCCACATGTACGTTCAGAACCACTGCTACCGCGCCGACGAGATGACGCAGATGATCGACCTGGCGCACGAGTTCGGCTTCAAGATCCGCTCGTTCCATCACGCCGTGGAGTCGTACAAGATCGCGGATCTGTTGGCGAAGGAAGGGACGTCTGTTTCGGTGTGGGCCGACTGGTGGGGCTTCAAGGAAGAGGCGATGGACGGTATCCAACAGAACGCGGCGCTCAACCAGCAAGCGGGGGGCCGGCCGGTGATCCATTCCGACGATCCAAGCGGGATCCAACGGCTCAATCAGGAGGCGGCCAAGGCGATGTATGCCGGCCAGCGAGCGGGTATCGCCGTGACGCGCGACCAGGCGATCCGGTGGGTCACCGCCAATCCCGCGTGGACGCTCGGGATCGACTCGATCGTCGGAACGCTCGAGCCGGGCAAGATGGCCGACGTGGTCGTGTGGTCGGGGGATCCCTTCTCCGTCTACTCCAAGGCGGTCCAGGTCTACAACGACGGCTGGCTGGTATACGACCGCAACGATTCCGCGCACCAGCCGCGGACCGACTTCGAGCTCGGCCAGGTTCCGGCGCCGGGGAGCGACCGATGATCGCGCTGCTGCTCGCTCAGACGATCGCGATCACCGGCGGGACCCTGTATCCCGTGTCCGGCCCGAAGCTCGCCACCGCCACGGTGCTGGTGCGAGACGGCCGGATCGTGGCCGTGGGCACGAACGTCACGATTCCCGCGGACGCCACGCGCATCGACGCAGCGGGGAAATGGGTGACACCCGGGCTGATCGACGGCGCGGGCCAGTTGGGCCTCGTCGAGATCAGCGCGGTCCCCGCCACACGCGAGGGCTCGGTGCAAGGCGACACGATCGCGGCCGCCTTCAACGTCGTGGAAGGGATCAACCCCGCCTCGACCCTCATCCCCGTGACGCGCATCGAGGGGATCACGACCGCGCTCGCGACTCCCAGTGGTCACCTGGTGAGCGGCCAAGCGGTCCTGATCGATCTCGACGGTGCCACGGTCGAGCAGATGGTCGTCAAATCCCCGGTCGGCATCGTGGCGGACCTGTCGGAGAGCGGGAAGGCGGACGCCGGTGGCTCGCGCGCGCAGGTCCCAGCGCGCCTGCGTCAGGTATTCCGGGATGCCCTCGAGTATGAGCGGCGAAAGACCGATTTCACTCGTGCTCAGATGCAACGGCTATCGGCGTCGTCCGAAGACCTCGAAGCTCTGCTGCCGGTTTTGCACGGGCGCCTGGCGCTGATCGCCGTGGCCAACCGCCGCAGCGACATCGAGACGGCGCTGCGCCTCGCCAAGGAGTTCAAGCTCAAGCTGATCGTGGCGGGCGGCGCAGAGGCGTGGGAGATCGCGCCAGCGCTCGCAGCAGGGGACGTGCCGGTATTGGTCGAGCCGATGGACAACATCCCGGGCTATGACGCGCTCGGCGTTCGGTACGAGAACGCGGCGCTGCTCGCGAAGGTTGGCGTACGAGTCGCGCTGCTCGAGACCGATACCCACAAGTCGCGCAACCTGCGCCAAGAGGCCGGCAACGCCGTGTCCTACGGCATGACGTGGGACCAAGCGCTGCGCGCGGTAACGCTCGCGCCCGCCGAGATGTTCGGCGTGGCCGACCGCTACGGGTCGCTCGAGCCCGGCAAAGTCGCCAACATCGTGGTGTGGTCTGGCGATCCCTTCGAGTTCACCACGGGCGTGGAGCATGTGCTAATTCGCGGCAGGGAGATTCCGTTGACGAGCAGGCAGATGGAGCTGCTGCAGCGGTATAAGAAGCTGCCGCCGAACTACTAGACGGGTAGACGGGATAGACGGCGAGCGGTTCCTAGGAAACAACAGGGGCCAGGAAAAGCGTTTCCTGGCCACTGTAACGACCAACCGCTCGTCGTCTACCCGTCTATCCGTCTAGCCTTTCGGGTACACACTCACCCTATATCTCTTCTTGTCCTTGTGCTCGAACTTGACCTGCCCGTCCACGACCGTGAACAGGGTGTCATCCGAAGCGCGGCGCACGTTCTGGCCGGGATGGATCTTCGTGCCCCGCTGCTTCACGAGAATGCTGCCGGCGGTGACGAACTCGCCGCCGAACCGCTTCACGCCGAGATACTTCGGCCCCGAGTCACGGCCGTTGCGCGAGGAGCCGACACCCTTCTTGTGGGCCATCGTTCAGTCCTTGACCTTCACGTCCGCGATCTTCACTTCGGTAAACGGCTGGCGGTGCCCGGCGTGCCGCCGGAAGCCCGTGCGGCGCGCGAAGCGGTAGATCTTGATCTTCGCGCCCTTCCCGTGACGCACCACTTCGCCCATCACCTTCGCGCCCTTCAGCAGGGGCTTGCCGGTGTGCACCTGCTTCCCGTCGCTCGCCAGCAGCACTCGATCGAACGTCACCTTGCTCCCGGGCTCGGCCGCGAGCAGCGGGATCCGGATCGTGACACCGGCCTCGGCGCGGAACTGCTGGCCGCCGGTGGAGAAGATGGCGTAGGTCATGGGAGGCGGATGTTAAAGAGGGGCAGGAAGATAGTCAAGGTTGTGGAGGACGGTGGAGGTTGGAGGACGGTGAGGTTGATGGAGGATGGTGGAGGACGGCGTCTCACCTCCACCGTCCTACGCAACGGCGTACTGCTCCGTGACGTCGCGGCCGGCCGGCTTCGCCATCATGCGGAACTCGTCCAGCCGCATCATCGGATCGTCGCGTACCTCGAGCTCGAGCCCTGTTTGCTTCTCGAGTTGCCGCAGGAAGTTGGGCTCCTGCTCGATCAGGTACAGCGCCACATCGGGATGGAGACGCACGGCGAGCTGACGCTCCTTGTGCTCCGCCCCTGCCCGCTTGAGAGAGCGCTCCATCCGGCGCACCACCACCTCGGGCCGGAACACCCGGCCCATTCCATGGCAGGTGGGGCATTCGGCGGTCATCGACTGCCACAGCGATGGGCGCACCCGCTGGCGGGTCATCTCGATCAGGCCCAGCTCGGATACGGCGAACGCCTTGGTGCGCGCCCGGTCGCGGCCCAAATTCGTGCGCAGCTCCTGGAGCACCTTGTCCCGATTCCCTCGGGACTCCATGTCGATGAAGTCGACCACGATGATGCCGCCGATGTCGCGCAACCGCAGCTGGCGCGCCACCTCGCGCGCCGCCTCGAGGTTGGTTTTGAGGATCGTGCTCTCGGGGTCCTTCTTGCCGGTGTAACGGCCGGTGTTCACGTCGATCGACGTGAGGGCTTCCGTGGGCTGGATGATGAGGTAACCACCGGTGGGAAGCTCGACCCGGGGCTGGAACAGCGTGCGGATCTCGGTCTCGATGTCGTATTCGTCGAACAGGGGCGTCTCCGCCCCATAGAGCTTCACGCGGGGTAGCAGCTCGGGGTCGATTTGCTTCAAGTACTGGACGATCTCGTTGTGCAAGACCTTGGAATCCACGAGCAGCGAGTCGACCTTATCGGAGAACAGGTCGCGGATGATGCCGCGGGTGAGCGACGTCTCGCGCTGCAGCAGGGCCGGCGCTCGCACCGAGCTCGATTTCCGCTTGATCTTCTTCCACAGGCCGTAGAGATGGTCGATCTCCCGTTTGCAGCTCTGCTCCGTCAAGTCCTCGGCGACGGTGCGGATGATCCAGCCGCCTGAGTCTTTGGGGACGAGCTTCGAGACCATGTCGCGCAGCTTGGCCCGCTGGTCGCGGTTCTCGATCTTGCGGGAGACGCCGACCTTGGAGGCATACGGCATGTACACGAGGAAGCGGCCCGCTAGGGAGATCTGCGCGGTGACGCGCGGTCCCTTGGTGCCGATCGGCTCCTTGATGACTTGAACGATGCGGGTTTCGCCGCGCTTCAGCTCGTCGGCGACGTTCGGGAGGCGACGTCGAGAGGAGCGGGCGCCACCGTTGCCTGCCCCGCCTCCCCCATTCCCGTTGCCGTTTTCGTCTTCGCGCTCGGAGGGCTCTTCGTCCTCGTCGGCCTCGATCAGATCAGAGGCATGGAGGAAGGCGCTCTTTTCCGCCCCGATGTTGACGAACGCGGCTTGGATGCCCGGAAGCACGGCCTCGACCGTGCCCAGGTAGATGTCGCCCACCATGCGGCGGGCGTCGGGACGATCCACCAGGAGCTCAACAAGGCGGTCGTCCTCCAGGATCGCCACGCGAGTCTCGCGCGCGGTCCCACTGATCAATATTTCCCGTTTCAAAGCAATTTCCCTCGATCCCAGTCGGCCAGCAGCCGGAGGGGATCCTACGATTGTCCCAGCAAAAACTCATTATGAGCTGATAGGCTGACGATGAGCTGAACCGATTGGAGGGGACGTTCGAGCGCGGCGCTGGGGGAAGCCCGCGAAGCCCGAAGAGATCCGGCATCCAATGCATGTCTAAATGTAAGTGGGCTTGCGACTTACGTCAACACCTCTGAGATTGTCCAGCAAAGTGGCGGATTCCCTTCAGTACCCGGCCGCTCGCCACAGCGACGTGGTCGACGACTACCACGGCACGAAGGTCGCCGATCCCTACCGCTGGCTCGAGAATCCCGACTCTCCGGAGAGCCGGGCTTGGATCGAGGCCGAGAATCAGCTGACCGCCGAGTATCTCGCGGCCATAGCGGCACGAGCGGCGATTCGCGAGCGCCTCACCCAGCTTTGGGACTATCCGCGCTACGGCACTCCGTTCCGGAAGGCGGGCCGGTATTTCTTCCTCAAGAACGACGGCTTGCAGAATCAGGCGGTGTTGTATACGCAGGCCGGACTGCGGGCAACGTCTGAGACCCTGCTCGACCCCAATCTGCTTTCCGACGACGGCACGGTCGCGCTCTCCTCCTGCGCGGTGTCGGAGGACGGCCGGCGACTCGCGTACGGCACGGCGGCGAGTGGCTCCGATTGGGAGGAGTTTCGCGTGCGCGACGTCGCAACCGCGCGCGATCTCCCCGATCATCTCAAGTGGATCAAGTTCTCCGGCGCCTCGTGGACACAGGACCGTGCCGGCTTTTTCTACAGCCGGTACCCGGAGCCCGGCGACAGGGCGTTGACCGACGTAAACCGGTTCCAGCGCCTCTATTATCACCGGCTCGGCACCGCCCAGGAGCAGGATGTACTGGTGTACGAGCGACCGGATCAGCCCGACTGGGGAATGAACGGTGAGGTGACAGAGGACGGCCGCTATCTGGTGCTCCGCGTGTGGGTAGGCACCGACCGCCGCAATCGGGTTTACTACCTCGACCTGCATGACGCCGAGCGACCACGCGTGCGGGGCGAGGTGGTCCGCCTGCTCGATGAGTTCGACGCGAGCTACACTTTCCTCGGGAACGACGGCGCCGTGTTCTATTTCCTGACCGATCTCGCTGCCCCGCATCGGCGGGTCATCGCGATCGACACGCAGCATCCCGAGCGGGACCGCTGGCGGGAGATTCTCCCGCAGACCGAGGACGTGCTCGAAAGCGTGCAGATGGTGCACGACAGCTTCATCGCCCATTACATGCACGACGCGTCCTCCCGCCTGCGCTTGTTCGCGCTCGACGGGAGCTTGCTGAAGGACCTCGAGCTTCCCACCCTCGGCTCCGTCGGTGCGATCAGCGGCGAGCGCAAGGACAGCGAGATGTTCTATGCCTTTACGTCGTTCCTCTATCCGACGACGATTTTTCGCTACGACTTCACGAGCGGCGCGACGACGGTGTGGAACGCTCCGAGGATCGACTTCGATCCGACCGGTTTCGAGACGAAGCAGGTGTTTTACACGAGTAAGGACGGCACGCGAGTGCCGATGTTCATCACCCATAAGAAGGGGCTCACGAGCGACGGCTCGCACCCGACGTTCCTGTACGGGTACGGCGGCTTCAACATCAGCCTCACGCCGAGCTTCTCGGTGGCGATGCTGGTGTGGCTGGAGCTGGGCGGGGTGTACGCCGTGCCCAACCTGCGAGGCGGGGGCGAGTACGGCGAAGCGTGGCACGAGGCGGGAATGCACGAGAAGAAACAGAACGTGTTCGACGACTTCATCGCCGCGGCTGAGTACCTCATCGCACAGGGCTACACCTCATCGTCCAAGCTCGCCATCGCGGGCGGCTCGAACGGCGGATTGCTCGTAGGGGCGGTCATGACGCAGCGGCCGGAGTTGTTCGGCGCGGTGCTGCCGGCGGTGGCAGTCATGGACATGCTGCGATTCCATAAGTTCACTATCGGCTGGGCGTGGGTGACCGACTACGGCTCGGCCGACAGCGCGGAGCAGTTCCCATACCTCTACAAGTATTCGCCCCTGCACAACCTGCGGCCGGGCACAAGGTACCCGGCCACGTTCGTAACGACCGCCGATCACGACGATCGCGTGGTCCCGGGACATTCGTTCAAGTTCACGGCGGCGCTTCAGGCGGCGCAGGCTGGGCCGCAACCGGTGCTGATCCAGATCGAGACCAAGGCGGGCCATGGGGCGGGAAAGCCGACAACTAAGGTAATCGAGGAGCAAGCCGATCGGTTCGCCTTCTTGGTTCGTAACCTCGGAATGACGATGCCCAGCCGATGATCTAATCCACGAGGTCTCCGAGCAGCTGGCGAGCTATTACAATCCTCTGGATCTCGCTCGTGCCCTCGCCGATCTCGCAGATCTTCGCATCCCGCATCATCCGCTCGACCGGGTAGTCCGTGGTGTAGCCGTAGCCGCCGTGCAGCTGGACCGCCTTAGTGGTGGCCCGCATGGCCAGCTCCGAGGCGTACAGCTTCGCCATCGCGGCCTCTTTCTTGAACGGCTGTCCCTGCTGTTTCAGCCACGCCGCGTGGTACACCAGGTGCTTGGCCGCTTCGATCTCGGTGGCCATATCAGCGAGCGCGAAGTGCACACCCTGGAAGCTCGCGATCGGTCGCCCGAATTGCCGGCGAGTGGCCGTGTAGCGCACGCACTCCTCGAGCGCGCCTTCGGCGATGCCGAGGGCAAGCGCGCCGAGGCCGATGCGGCCGCCGTCGAGGGTGTGCAGGAACTGCCGGAAGCCGTTGTTCACCGGGCCGAGCACGTTCTCTTTGGGCACGATTGCGTCCTGCAGCACCAGCTCGCGCGTGTCCGAGGCGCGCCAACCGAGCTTGTCCTCCTTCTTGGCCGCATGGACGCCGGGACACTTGGGGAGTGAGGGATCGTGGCCCACTCCCACGCGGGCGGCCTCCGCGAGGTCGGTCGTGTCTTTGGTGACGATGAAGGCCGTGATGCCGTGGGTCTTCTTGGCGGCGGGATCGGTGCGCGCCGTGACGACGAAGATTTCGCCGACGCCGGCGTGGGTGATGAAGATCTTCGAGCCGTTGAGGACGTAATGATCGCCGCGGTCTTCCGCGACGGTGCTGGTCCCGCCGGCATCGGAGCCCGCGCCGGGCTCGGTAAGCCCGAAGCCGCCCAGTACTTTCCCCGCGGCGAGCAGCGGGACGTAACGTCGCTTCTGCTCGTCGGTGCCGAAGTCGACAATCGGCGAGGTGCCGAGGGTCGTGTG
The DNA here is from genome assembly GCA_035280265.1 of Gemmatimonadales bacterium. Taxonomy (GTDB): domain Bacteria; phylum Gemmatimonadota; class Gemmatimonadetes; order Gemmatimonadales; family GWC2-71-9; genus AG41. The sequence goes on from DATEGE010000203.1 coordinate 13,767, forward strand.
GGCGCTCACGGTAATCGCGTGGCTGGCGTCCACCTTGGCGAGCTCGTGGATCACGAGGATGTACGAGAGGTAATCCATCCCGGAGCCGCC
>DATEGE010000204.1:0-1058 GCA_035280265.1 Gemmatimonadales bacterium
CCGGCGGGGGGGTTTTCTTTTTCTCCTCCGTTACAGTCTCGTGACACAGGGCGGATACGTTTCCGCCCCATGACTGCACTGCCGCTCGAGCCGGTCGCGGCTCCCGAGCCGCGCTGGCGTGTGCTGCGCGGCGTCAATGCCGGCGACCGCTTGTACCGCGGCACACTCACGGCCCTGGCGCTCACATTACCGCTGCTGCTGCTCGCGCTGGTGGCCGAGCTCGTAAGCCGGTCCTGGCCGGCGATCACTCGCTTCGGCCTTCGATTCCTCTGGACGTCGGTGTGGGACCCGGTCGCGGGGGTGTTCGGCGCCGCGCCGATGGTCTTCGGGACGATCGCGTCATCGCTCCTGGCCCTGTTGATCGCCGTGCCCCTCGCGCTCGGCGTGGCCATCTACCTGACCGAGTTCGCGCCCAAATGGCTGCGGCAGCCGGTGGCGTTCCTGGTCGAGCTGCTGGCGGCGATCCCGAGCGTGGTGTACGGGCTGTGGGGCGTGTTCGTGCTCATTCCGTTTCTCCGCGGCTACGCCGTCCCGCCGCTCCGGGCGGTGTTCGGCTGGACGCCGTTTCTGCAGGGGGTGTTCTACGGCAACTCGCTGCTCGCGGGCGGCGTCATCCTCGCGATCATGATCGTGCCGTACATCGCCGCCGTGTCGCGCGAGGTGCTGCTCGCCGTTCCCGCGAGTCAGCGCGAGGCCGCGCTCGGCATGGGGGCGACCCGGTGGGAGGCGGTGTGGACGGCGGTCGTGCCGTACGGACGCGCCGGCCTGATCGGCGCCGTCATCCTCGGCCTGGGCCGGGCGCTGGGCGAGACGATGGCCGTGACGATGGTGATCGGCAACCGGCACGACATCGGCCTGTCGGTGCTGCAGCCCGCGTACACGATGGCGGCGGCCATCGCCAACGAGTTCAGCGAAGCGACCACGGACCTCTACCTGTCGGCGTTGTTCGAGGTCGGGCTCATCCTGTTCGTCGTCACCGTGGCGGTGAACGCGCTGGCGCGTCTCCTGATCTGGCGGGTCGCCCGCGGCACGGCAGTGGGGAGTCGGGCGCTGTGACC
>DATEGE010000205.1:0-2016 GCA_035280265.1 Gemmatimonadales bacterium
TTCCCTTGAGCCTGTGGCGCTGTCCCAAGTGCGGCCACCGCTTCGTTACACGCAACCTGTGGCACTCCTGCGCCCGCCATCGCCTTGCCGATCACTTCGCCGGCAAAGCGCCAATCCTCCGGGCGACATTTCGTCAGTGGACAGCGATCGCCCGCAGTTGCGGGCCGGTGACCGTGTACGCCCAGAAGACACGCATCGTTATCCAGGCACGCGTGCGGTTTGCGGGCGCCGTCGTCCGCCAGCGCTGGATCGATGCGAGCCTGTGGCTAAAGCGCCGAGTCGCCCACCCACGCCTGCACCGTATTGAAGACTTTGGACGGCTAGGCTATGGCGTCCACTTCCGCCTTGCCGTGCCAGCCGATATTGATCGGGGGTTAGCGGCCTTGATGCGCGAAGCCTACGCCGCCGCAGTGAGGCGCCCGAAGCGTGCGGGCGCCTAACATGCGCTTGAAGCTGGCGGGCGCTGATCGCTCTAAGGGAAGCGGAGTTGTTGTGCCCTGGCGGGCACGGACTGTCGTCCAGTACTCTTGCGCCGGTGGGCGAGTCGCCCGCAGCTTAAGCGCGATCCGTTAGGCCGCGGCGCTCGACGCGGCCGACGACAAGCAGGGCGGTACGTCCACCGTGAAGCGCGGAGACCATCAGTGAACAACAACGGCGTGCTGAAGATCACGTCCCTGCTTTCGCTCGTCTTGCTGACGCTGCACGTGACGGACGACATCGTCCGCGGGATATCGAAGGCCGAGTCCTCAAACACTGCGCTGGTCGTCCTGGTGGTCTTGCTGTACGGGACGCTGGTGCTCGCCGAACGGCGATGGGGGCACGTCATCATGTTCCTCGTGGGGTTGTTCGCGGTAGGCATACCCGTCATTCACATGAGGGGGGCACACTATCCCGAGATCGCCGCGTCCCCTGGCGGCTTCTTCTTCGTCTGGACGCTCTGGGCGCTCGGCGCGCTCGGGGGCGTCACCATGATCCTCTCGGTGCGCGGACTGTGGAGCCTGCGACGGGGAGGCACACGTGATTGAATGATCTGGAGCCGCGTCTCCGCGCTTCACCGCGAGGATGCCCGGACTGTGCTACCTGCTCATGATGCTGCCGGAGGGAATGGCCGCGTTCGCTCGCCGCGGACTGATCGTCGCGGGGGACGCGGCTGCGACCGCCTCGACTCTATACTGGGCGATTCCATTGCCCCGCCTGGAGGCATGCTCTACAACCTTGAGAAGGCCAGATGACCTTACGGCCGCGGCCTAACAAGCGCTTGAAGCTGGCGGGGCGCTCTCGTTCTAAAGGAAGCCGTTGGGTCGTGCCCTGGCGGGCTCGGGCCTTCGTCCACTACCGTTGCGCCGGCGGCCCGGTCGCCCGCGGCTTAAGCGCGATCCGTTAGGCCGCTGCGTATGACTCATGTGGCGTACCACGACTCCACTCCGCTTCGTCAGGCTCGCGCCACGTACTTCCGAGAAACTGGCTTCGGGGACGATGGGGGTTATAGCCAACGGTGGGTGAAGGTGAAGCTCGGGCCGATTCCGGTGTGGTTCCCGAACACCGAGGGGCGGCGGCGCGCGGTTCGACTGCACGATCTGCATCACATTGCTACCGGCTACGATACTTCCCTAGTTGGGGAAGCAGAGATTGGAGCGTGGGAGCTCGCCGGGGGATGCGCAGATTACTACGCGGCGTGGTATCTGAACGCGGTCGCGGTCGAGATCGGGCTATTCCTCTCCCCGCGCCGTCTGTGGCACGCGTTCGTGCGGGGCCGTCACAGTACGAACCTGTATCGTCTCGGCTTCGATGAGCGCTGGCTAGACGACTCGGTCGGGGCCTTACGTGAACGGCTCGGTCTACGCGACCGCCTCTGACCCGAGGCGCCTGGGCGCAGCGGCCTAACATGCGCTTGAAGCTGGCGGGCGCTCGCCAGTAGGGAACACTTGCGTTGCCTCCCCGCCCAGCTACCCCTGCCGTTCCACAGCCTTGCGCCTGTGGGCGCCTCGCCCGCAGCTTAAGCGCGATCCGTTAGGC
>DATEGE010000206.1:0-9723 GCA_035280265.1 Gemmatimonadales bacterium
TGGCGCGCGCCGCGGCGGCCGACGACCCGGAGATCCGCGCGGCGGCGATCGGGCCTCGCGCGTGAGCGGCCCGACGAGCTTCCTGGCCGCCTTCGCCCACGCCCTCGCGGCCATGACGCTGTACGCCACGGGCCATCCCGCTCGCGAGCGGGCGATCGACGACGCGTTCCGCGAGCTCGCGGATTTGCAGGCCACCGACCCCCATCCACTCTTCACATTCCTGGGCGACGAGATCGTCTTCGGCAACCTGCCGCTGCGCGAGCTCAAGGCGTGGGACTGGTCGCGGCGATTGGCACTGGCGGGGATCCAGCGGCTCGAATTCGCCGAGCCGGTCGCCCGCGATGACTTCGAGGGATTCCTCGACGAAGTCCTCGCCCGGCTGACCTTGTCCGCGATCGACACCGCCGAGGCGCGACAGATGCGCCGTTCGAGCATTCGGTTCGGCTCGGTGGGCGTGAAGGGTGAGAGCGAGCGGGCCGCGCGGGACATCCCCACCGCCACGATCAGCTACACACTCGGCGAGGAAGCGGAAACGGTGCGCTGGTTTCAGCAGGAGGCCAAAGACCGCGGCACGGTGCCCCTCACGGAGGCCGAGGCCGTCGTGCGGTCGCTTGCGATCGCGATGCACGGCGGCCGCCATATCGTCATTCCATTGCTCCAGCTCAAGGAGTTCGATCAATACACCACCACTCACTCGATGAACGTGGCGGTCTTGGCGATGGCGCTCGCCGAGTACTTCGGGCTCGGGGCGCGGGACGTGCGCGCCTTCGGGATCTCCGGGTTGCTGCACGACATCGGGAAGGTGAAGATCCCGCTGGAAGTGCTGACCAAGCCGGGTCGCTTCACCGACGAAGAGCGGGCTCTCATGAACCAGCACCCGGCTGAGGGCGCGCGCATCATCCTGCGCTCCGAGGAGCTGCTGGAGCTGCCCGCCGTGGTCGCGTACGAGCATCACATCATGCTGAACGGCGGCGGTTATCCCGCCCTGCGGTTCCGCCGCGACTGTCATCGCGCCAGCAAGCTGGTGCACGTATGCGACGTGTACGACGCGCTGCGCACTCACCGGCCCTACCGCGAGGCGTGGTCGCAGGAAAAGGCCTTGCTGTACCTGCAGGATCGCGCGGCGACGGAGTTCGATCCCGAGATGGTGATGGGGTTCGTCCGGATGATGCGGCAGTGGGAGCCCCAGCTGGCGGTGATGACGGACGAGCGGGCGGCAGTGCCCGCGGAGAGCGCAGGCGGATCCGCCGAGGGAACCCCGGCTGGCTGACCGGGCTTATCTCGGGGTACCTATCTTTCGACATGCCTGCTGCCCGGTTACCCGTGACGTGCCGCGTCGGCGTGCTGGCCCTGCTCGTCGGCGTGGCCCTCGCCGCCACCGCGCGCGCGCAAACTGCCGATGACCCGCACCACCGCGCGTCCCGCCTCGTGGGAAAATGGGAAGCCAAGACCGCGGATGAGATCCGCAACATCATGGTCCGGAGCGACAGCTCCGCCCAATTCGGCGAACAGGTGGCGCGCTGGCGGGTGGTGGGCGACAGCCTGTGGCTAACCCTGGGCGATGGCGTGTGGCAGGTATACGGCATGAAGCTGGAAAGCGACAAGCTTACGCTCTCAGGAGGGGACCTGGAGAAGGCGGTCACCCTGCGACGCGTCGGACCAGCCAGTGCTCGCGCCGATTCCGTGGTTATTCCACCGCCTCCGCCGCCGACCGAGCGCGCGTGGGACTAGACCCGGTTCAGGGCGTGTTCCGGATATTCGCGACGCGCCAGCCGTTCGGCGTGCGAGCGAACCGGATCGTCTGGCGCAGGCGCGTCTCCCGCTGGGCACCGCCACCCGCGGGCACGTACAGGTAGACCGTCCGCACGGACGCGTAGGCCGTATCGGCGCGCGTGGTCACGCGCTCGATGGTGTAGCGCGCGCTGAGCTGCTTGTACCGCTCGAAAAACGCCTGCCACGCGGCTACGTCCTGAGCCGCCATCCCCGGCATCAGCACCTGCAGGTTGCCCACTCGCTCGCTCGAGACGGCCCGCTCCAAGTCCTGCAGCAGGACGCCGATGCCAGCGCGTGGGTCGGTCGGCTGCGGGGAGGGGGGCGCGACGCCAGCGGCCACCCCAACCTGCTCCGCATCGAGCGCCGCTAGGCGTGCGACCGTGAAGTCACTCGCGGCATAGAGCGATTCCGCCCGCGCGAGCGAGGTGGCGGCGCGCCCCGCCTCGGGCCGGGTCGCGAGCGCTCGCACTACTGGGGTGGCGCGGGTGATCGCCTGCTGCGCGTCCTGCCGGAGCTGCTCAGACTCCACCTGCGCCTTGGCATACTGCGGGATCGCGCTGAGATAGCCGTTGGCGGCGTGGGCCACGTCCCCGGTGCGGAGCGCGCGCTCCGCGGTCTGCACCACGGCCTCGGCGAGCAGCAGTGACGGCACGTTGTTCTTCATGGCACCGGCCCGGCGCGCTCGCAGGCGGGCAGCGAGCGCCGAATCCCGCTGCGCCATAATGGCCGGGTTGAGGTTGGCCGGCACGGGATATTCGAGCAGCTGATCCAGGGTTACCCCACCGGCGTCTGCACCGGCGGGCGGAGCGGCCGACGGGGAAGGAGAGCGTGACACGAACAGGACCACCAGCGCGGTCGCCATCAGCGTCGTGAGCGCCGCCGCCCGCCAGCGGAGCGGCGCGTGCGTGACCAGGCGCAGCACAGCAGTTGGGATCGGGGTCCAGCGCAGGCTCAGACGCTCCGTGGTGTCCGAGGCGCCGGAGAGAGCCGCGCGGATACTGAAGAGCGCGGACTGCATCTGCCGCGCCGTCTCGTAGCGCTCCTCCGGGACCTTGTTCATCGCCTTTACCACCACGCGCTCGAGCGCCGCCGGGATCGACGGTGCCATGGCGCGCAACGGCTTGGGGTCGGTGGTGAGCACCTGGTACAGCACGCCGTGCACCGTCTCGGCTTCGAACGGCTTGTGGTAAGCGAGCAGCTCGTACAGCAGGCAGCCGACGCCGAAGATGTCGGTGGCCGGGGTGATGGCGCCGTTGGTGATCTGCTCGGGGGCCATGTACGTCGGTGTGCCGACGATGGCCCCCGAGCCCGTCACGTCACCCGTCTGCAGGCGCGCGATGCCGAAATCCATGATCTTCACCGAGCCGTCGGACGCAATCCGCACGTTGGACGGCTTGACGTCGCGATGGATCACGCCGCGCTCGTGCGCGTAATACAGCCCCTGCAAGACCTCGATCACGATGTCGAGCTTGCGCTCGAGCGCCATCGGCTCGTTGAGCGCGATCAGCGAGCTCAGGTCGCTGCCGTCGACGAGCTCCATCGCGATGAAGAGCTGGCCGTCGGCTTCGCCCAGATCGTAGATCGTGACGATGTTGGGATGTTGCAGCGCGCCGGCGGCGCGAGCCTCTCCGAGGAAGCGGTGGCGGGCGTCGGGCGTGCGACCGGCGCGGGACAGCAGCTTCAGCGCGACAAACCGGCGAATGACCGAGTCATACGCCTTCCACACAGCGCCCATCGCGCCTTCGCCGATGAGCTCGTGCAGTTCGAATTTCCCGATCCGGCGGTATTGCTCGGTTTGGGGCATCTGGCCTGCGTCCCACAGGGGTGCTCAATGTGCGCATTCCGTCGCGCAGGGGCAACAGGGGAGCACGACGGTCAGCGTAACGCCCAGTCGTATATGCGTTCTAGCAGCGTCCGGGTGGCGTCGTCCACAGCGACGTCGCGCCGCGGCAGTACCCGCCCGGCCGTCGTCAGGAACCCCTGCTTGCTCATCCGCACCGCACTCGCCGCGCCCCAAGCGAATGGCGGCACGTACTTGGGCGGCCGCACGACGTCGAACACGCTCGCGCCCGTCCCGATCACGGTCCCGGTGGAAAGCAACGTGCCGATGGCCGTCTTGGCGTGGTCGCCGATCAGGCTGCCGAGAAACTGCAACCCGGTGTCGACGGGGGTGCCCGCGATGTCGAGTCGCACGCGACCGTAGGTGTTCTTCAAGTTCGATGTGACCGTGCCGGCGCCCAGATTCGCCCACCGGCCGATCACCGAGTGACCTACGAAGCCGTCGTGCGCTTTGTTGGCATACCCGAGGAACACGCAGTTCGAAAGCTCGCCGCGCACGTTGACTCGCGGACCGATCGCCGACGCGCGCAACGGTCCTCCCAGCACGTGGGCGTTCGCGCCGACCCACAGCGGTCCCTCGAGCCGCGCGCCGGCGCGCACCTCGACACCGCTCTCCAGCACCACTGGACCATTGCGTAGATCGAACACCACGCCGGGTTCCACTGCGGCGTCGTGCACGGCGATCGCCGTGGGATCTCCTAAAACGATGCTCCCCGCCGGCACCGGGTCACTGTCGCCCAACAGCTCGCGGATGTCGTCCGGCAGCAGGCGCTCGAGCGCCGGCACGAGGTCGAAGGCGCCGTGCAGCACGACGCCCGGCACGTCGAGCGTGGCAGCGTGCGGCTGCGGGCCGTCCCACGTGGCACCCGCGCCCACTCCCCAACCCACCGTGATGCCGCCGCTCGTGAGGCGGAACGCGCCGTCGGGGAGCGCCGGCGCGAGACCACAGGGCGCGAACGTCGAGGAGCCGATGACGGCTGGCCCGGTGACGGGACGCCGAGCCGTCACGTGCGGCACGCCGGCCTCGACGAATCCCGTGAGGTGTGGGAGCGCGAAGATCGCGACTGCCTCGCTCCCGACGAAGGTCTCCCAGCGCTCGCGAATGAGGTGCGCGCCGGCCCGCAGCTCGCACAGGGGCCGCGACCCGGCGAAGGGCGCCCAGGCGGCTGAGGGCTCCGGATCGAGCAGGTAGAGCGCGTGTGTCACAGCCGCTGCACGAGCTCCCTGAGCCGCTCGGCGCGGCCCGTGGGCATCACGAGTGTGTGGCCGTTCGCGCGCACCACCACGGTGTCTTCGAGACCGATCACCGCGATGTGCTCGCCGTCGGACCAAATCACCGACCGGCGCACATCGTCGGCGAGGGTCGCGTTGCCCAGCACCACGTTCCCGTGCTCGTCGGGCTTGCGAATGCGCAACAGCGCGTCCCACGAGCCGATGTCATCCCACCCGAACGTCCCGGCCACGACGGCCAGCCGCTTGGTTCGCTCCAACACGGCGACGTCGACGGCCACAGGCCGAACCGCGGCGAAGAAACCCGCTACGTCGCCCGCGGCCAGCGCGGGCCAGCCGGGTTTCAGCTCCCGCGCGTACGCCCCCGCTTCACCCAGGAACCGCGCTACCCCCCACGTGAAGAGGCCGGTGTTCCACAGCGCGCCGCGGCGCCGCAACAGCGCTGCCCGCGCCGGCGACGGCTTCTCCACGAAGCGCCGCACCGCGCGGGCCCCGCCCAGGATCCTCCCCGGAATGATGTACCCGTATCCCGTTTCGTTCCGCGATGGCTTGACGCCGACGGTCACGAGCAGGTCGTATTCCGCCGCCACGGCGAGCGCCTGACGAGCGGCCGCACGGAAGGCGCGATCATCGCTCACCGCCCAGTCGGCGTGTAAGGAAAGCATCTGGGCGCTGGGATCCCGTTGCGAGATCCAGTGCGCGGCCCACGCCAGCGCTGGCGCCGTCGAGGCGGCCCGTGGCTCGGCGAGCACCTGGGCCCGCGGGATCTGCGGGACCGCGCGCGCCACGGCGTCCACCAGGAACGGTCCGGTAACGATGACGATACGCTCGGGGGGGACGAGACCCTCGAGGCGCTCGACGGCCTGGACAAGGAGGGGGCGGTCGCCCGCGAGGGGAAGCAGCTGCTTCGGGCGTTCGGGCGTCGACAGCGGCCAGAAGCGCGTGCCCGACCCTCCAGCGAGGATCACGGCCCAGAGGCTCATCGCGCGTCCGGTGGCTTGGCGGAAGTGTCGCCGAGCAGCGCCGCGATGCGCGCCGTCAGCTTGCTCGGGCTGAACGGCTTGGTCAGGAGCCCCGCTCCCAGCTCCTCCGCCTCTTCGAGGACGCGCTCCTCGCCCTCCGCCGTGAGCACGATGACGGGAAACTCGCGCGTTTGCGTCCGAGCACGCAGCTCGCGCAGGAGGTCGAGACCGGAGCCGTCGGGGAGGTGGAGGTCGAGCAGCATGCCGTCGAGCGGCGCCGCCGGATCGCCCAGCAACCCGCGCGCATCCGCCAGCGTGCGGGCGAGACTCACGCGGTACCCGAGGCGCTCCAGGTGCGGGCGTAGCAACAACCCGATGTGCGGCTCGTCATCGACTACGAGGAGGTGCCGCCGGGGAGGGGCGGGGGCAGGTGCGCGCGACAACGGAGCCGCTCCCGGTCAGAGGAGACCGGCGATCGCCGAACGATGGCGGCGCAGGTCGTAGAGCAGGGCACCCACGTTGGTCGACGGGCGCACCAGGACGACGAGCAGCGCGTCGCGGTTGAGGACGGAGACCACGGCGAGACCGGAGCCGAACTCGAGCACGCCGGTGCCGAACTCTCCGCGCCCACCGGCCTCGCCGAGCTGCGCCATACCGTTGATCACCGAGGGCAGCAGCGCGGCAACGTTCTCCCCGTCGACGCCGTTGGCCGTGCGAGAGTCGATCGGCAGGCCATCGCGACCGACGACGAGCACGGCGTCGACGCCGCTGCGACGGCTCAAGGCCTCGACGACTTCACGGATCGTCGGCATACGGCGGCCAAGCTAGGAATCGGAACTAGCGAAGTCAAGCAGCCACCGTGGGTTGACCCACTCAGACGCCGCGCGGTATCTTCCCGGCACCGCATGCCTCCCCGTTGCGCGCTCACCGTCCTCGCCGTCGCTGCCGCCGTCACCACGGCCGTGTTCGCCAACGCCTGCAACACCACGACGGGATTACCTGCCGCCGCCATCGCGAATGTGATCGACAGCACGGTGTCGTTGTACGCGATCCGTGGAACGCCCATCTCCACGCCGTCCGCGTACTCGCTCGCGGGCAGGCAGCCCGTGCTCATCCAAGACGCGGCCGTGCTCGACTTCGCGTTCGATTTCGATTCGATCGGCGAGCCCGCGCTGTTCCCCACGGGCGCGATCCATTTCGGCGTGGCGTCAGGATTGCAACGCTCGACGACGCCGTTCGACGGGATCAAGATCGCGCCGACCGGTACCTACATCTTCGACAAGCCGATCGCGCTCGACACCGGAACGGTGGTGATCGTGAGCTCTCGGCCCACGGCGTGCGTGTTCGGCGTGTCGGCCTTGCTGTACGCCAAGCTGCGGGTGATTCGGGTGGATTCGACGGCGCGACGTCTGGACTTCCAGATTCTTGTCGACCAGAACTGCGGCTACCGCGGCCTCGAGCCCGGTCTCCCGACGCAGTAGTCCGTGATCGACTTGAAGCTGCTGCGCGCCTCGCCTCAGCAGGTGCGCTCGGCGCTCGCCCGGCGCGCAGACCCCAGTGTGACGCGCCTGCTGGACGAGCTCGAAGCGATGGAGATGCGGCGCCGCGCGGTCGCCGGCCAGCTCGACCAGCTGAACGCCGAGCGCAACGCTGTCGCCAAGGACGATGCGCGACTGATCAAGCAACACGGTGAGTTGCCCGCGGCGTTGCGGGACGAGCGTCGGCGCCTGAGCGGGCGCATCGAGGGGTTGCAGGCCGAGCTGCGAGAGCTCGAGACGGCCGTCGAGCAGAAACTCCTGTTCGTTCCCAACCTGCCGCTGCCGGACGTGCCCGACGGGGACGAGTCGCACAACCAGGTGGTGCGGACATGGGGGCAGCCCGCGCCCAAGGGCGGGCGGCCGCACTGGGAGATCGGCGAGTCGCTCGGCATCCTCGACTTAGCACGCGGCGCAAAGCTCGCGGGGTCCGGGTTCCCGGTGTTCGTAGGCGCCGGCTCGAAGCTGGCGCGTGGCCTGATCAATTTCATGCTCGACCTGCATACGACCGAGCACGGGTATCAAGAGGTCGAGCCACCCTTCGTCGTGCGCCGCGACAGCATGATCGGCACGGGGCAGCTCCCGAAGTTCGAAGAGGACGCTTACAAGACGACCCCGGACGATCTATTTCTCGTGCCGACGGCCGAGGTCCCGGTCACGAACCTGCATCGGGACGAGATTCTGGACGCCACGGTCCTCCCGCTCGGTTACGCCGCGTACACTCCGTGCTTCCGCCGCGAGGCGGGTGCCGCCGGGAAGGACACGCGGGGCCTGCTGCGGGTCCACCAATTCGACAAGGTCGAGCTGGTGCGATTCTGTCGCGCCACGGATTCGCCGGCCGAGCACGAGAAGTTGACCGGGCACGCTGAAGCAATTCTGCAGCGGCTGGAGCTCCCCTACCGCGTGGTGCTGATGGCGATCGGCGACCTGGGCTTCGCCGCGGCCAAGAAGTACGACCTCGAGGTGTGGGCGCCCGGAGTAGGGCAATGGCTCGAGGTGTCGAGCTCGAGCAGCTTCACGGACTTTCAGGCACGCCGTGCGCACATCCGCTGCCGCGCCGGATCGGGCGCGAAAGTGGAGTTTGTGCACACGCTCAACGCCTCGGGCGTCGCGCTGCCGCGCACCATCGCCGCTTTGCTCGAGACGCATCAACAACCCGACGGGTCGGTGACCGTGCCGCGCGCGCTCGTCAGCTACCTCGGGATGGATCGCCTGGTGCCGCCCCTGCCGCCATCCTCATCGCGTGGCGCGTAACGCAGCACTCCGTCGCGCTGGTCCTCCCGCGGTGGTCGGCCTGGCGCTGCTGCTCGGCGGCATCACGGTCGGATACGCCTGGGTGGTGGCGCGCCACCTGCGCGACGACGCGCGCCAGACCAGCATGCTGCTGGGGCGCGTATTTGCGGGACTGAACAACCCCGGCCCCGATGCGGCGACCGACGCCCTCCTGGATCTCGCGCGGCAGGTTCGCACGCTCGGCATCGCCATCGTCGTGACCGACACCGCCGGCCAGATCACCGCGCTGGACAACGCGCCGCCCACCGTGGGCGCCGATACGGCGCGGTTGCGCGCGTGGATCGCCGAGCTGGACGTGGAGAACGCCCCCCTCGTCCAGCATGGTGTCGGGACGATCCACTACGGCTCGGGGCCCACGGCGCGGCGGTTCGCGGGGATCGCCGCGCTCGAAGGCGCGGTATTGCTGTGCCTCGCGCTGCTCGCCGGGTGGGCGTACCGGTCCCAGGTGGCGGCGGCGCGTGACCGGCTTTGGGTGGCCATGGCGCGCGAATCGGCGCACCAGCTGGGTACGCCGCTGATGAGTCTTACGGGATGGATTGCCTACTTGCGGGAAAATCCGGGTACCGCCGGGCCGGATCTCGCCGACCATCTTCAGGCCGATGCGGAGCGCCTCGAGCGAGTGGCCAAGCGGTTCGAGCGCATCGGCCGGCCGGCGCGCCGCGAGCCGGTGGGCCTGGGCGCGCTGGCGGAACGGGTCGTGAGCTACTTTCGGCCCAGGTTGCCGACGCTCGCCAGTCCCGTGACGCTCGTACTGCGCGCGACCGGCCCGGGGCCGACCGCGCTGGGGGATCCGGTGCTGCTCGAGTGGGCACTCGAAGCGGTGATCAAGAACGCCATCGACGCGCTGTCGGGTCGCGGCGGGCGGATCGACGTCACGGTGGAGGCGGTGGCCCGTACCGCGCGGATGAGCGTCCGGGACGACGGGCCCGGCGTGCCGCTAGACGTGCGCTCGCAACTGTTCGAGCCGGGCGTGTCGACCAAACCGGGCGGGTGGGGCATCGGGCTGGCGCTGGCGCGGCGGATCGTCGAGCAGCAGCACGGCGGACGGCTGGTCTATCGGCCGGCGCCGAGCGGGGGCGGGGGCGGGGGCG
>DATEGE010000207.1:0-5712 GCA_035280265.1 Gemmatimonadales bacterium
CGCCCCCGCCCCCGCCCCCAAGCCCGCGCGGCCCGACAGCGGCAAGGCGACCGCCCCGCGACCGCCGGACAGCACCGCCACGCCGCAGCTCGTCCGCGAAGTGTTTTCCTACGAGGGCGGAGGGCGCGATCCGTTCATGTCGCTGCTGCGGTCGGGCGACATCCGGCCGCTGCTGTCGGATCTGCGGCTGGTGGGCATCTACTACGACGCCCGCTATCCCACGCGCAGCGTGGCAGTGCTCCGGGACGTCACCAACAACAAGGTCTACCGGGTGAAGCCGGGTGACATCATCGGGCGCCTCAAGACGACGACGATCCGGCCGCGTGAAATCGTGTTTACGGTGCAGGAGTTCGGGTTCGAGCGGCAGGAGAGCCTGCAGCTCGCCAAGCAGGAGGTAACGCCATGAAGTCCATCGCAGCCCTCGCCGCGTGGCTGATCCTGACCCCGGGCGCAAGCCTGGGGATGACGGGAGGGCGAGGGGGGCGAGCCCCTGCCCGTGACGGCGAGGTCAAGGCCGTCCGCGTGGTTCCCGGGGCGGGCAGCGTGGAGGTGGTGATCGACCTCCGCGGCGCCGTGGAGGTGCAGGATTTCACGCTGGCGCATCCGGCGCGCCTCGTGGTGGATCTGCAAAGTGCGCGGCTCGCGGGCCCCACCGTGCTGTACGACGGCTTGAACCGCGGCGGCGTCAAGAACATCCGCTACGCGCAGTTCCGTCCCGGCGTGGTGCGGGTGGTGATCGACCTCGACGTCCTCAAGGACTATCAGGTGGAGCGACGCGAGGGCCAGGTGCGCGTGAAGATCGGGTCAGAGCGGACGTCGTTCGCAGCCTGGTCGAGTGAGGCCGGCGCCGCGCCCACCCTTGGCCTCACGACGGCCCCGGCGGCGAGCCGGGGTGGTCAGGCGGCCCGTGTCGCCGCGCCCGCCCCGAGCGGCGAGGAGCTGACCATCGACGCGTACCTCGCCGCCCACGCCGAGGAGAGCGAACAGTCGCGCGCGGCGCGCATCACCGTCACCTGGGACAATGCCGACCTGCGCGAGGTCGTGGCAGGCTTCGCCGCGTTCAGCGGCCGGACGATCATTCTGTCCAAGGACATCAAGGGTCAGGTTTCCGCGGAGATCAAGAACCAGCCGTGGGACCTCGCCTTCAACGCCGTGCTCGAGTCGCAAGGCCTCGCCGCCAACGTGCTGGACGGCGGCATCCTGCAGGTCATCGACAAGAGGGACTTGGCGCGCGCCGACTCGACGGTGCCGGTGGAGACCCGGCTGGTGCGCATCAACTACGCCAAGGCCACCGCGCTCGTGCCGTCGGTGCAGTCGATTCTCACCAAGCGTGGCGCCGTGGTGGCCGACACCACGAGTAACGCGCTGGTGATCACCGAGATCTCGAGTCGCGTCAACCGGGTCGAGGAGTTCGTCCGGGGACTCGACATCCGCACGCCGCAGGTGTCGATCCAGGCGAAGATCATCTTCGTGGACCGCACCGACGTGGAGCAGCTGGGCGTGAAGTACGACCTCGGCTCCCAGACGCAGTTCTTCAACAAGCTGGTGCAGCGGCCCGACCCCCGGACCGCGAAAGCGGTGGACACGAACGGCGACGGCATCCCGGACGCGTTCGTGCCGCAGTCCAACTTCTCCCCCAGCGACGTGATCGTGGACCTGGGCGGCAACTCGCTCTCCGCGATCGGCAACGCCGACCAGGAAGTCGTGAACCCGGCGCTGAACCTCATCTTCTCGACGGCGATCGGGAACTTCGACCTCACGACGTTTCTGCAGGCGCTGCAGCGCGTGGACCTCGCCGACGTGCAGGCGGAGCCGACCATCACGACGCTGGACAACCGGCCGGCCGAGATCCTCGTGGGCGACCGCGTGCCGATCCGCGTGATCGACGTGAGCTCCGCGACCGGTGGGACCGCGCCGCCGCGCGCGACGGTGCGGTTCGAGCAGACCGGCATCAACCTGAAGGTCACGCCTCACGTGACCGCCAACCGTCAAGTGCTGATGGAAGTGCACGCCGAGCGTTCCAGCGTGAAGCCGGCGTCGGTGGACATCGGCTTCACGTTCCAGACGCAGCAGGCCGATAATCAGATCCTGGTCAACGATGGCGAAACGGCCGTAATTGGCGGACTTACGGTGACCGAGGTCACGGTAACCAAGTCCGGAATCCCGTTTCTTGTAGACTTGCCGATCCTCGGAAAGCTGTTCGGCTTCAGCTCCGAGCAGGAAGAGCGGCGGGACCTGTTGATTCTCATCACGCCGCACATTGTCGACGACCTGGTGACGCCCAGCACCGGGAAGTAACCAGGAGCGTTCTATGATGCGGCGGGTTCGCGCTGTTCGGACGTGGTGGGGGATTCTCGCGCTCGCGGGCGGCGTGGTCGGGTGCGAGACCTCGCGCAATCCCCAGGGTACGCAAAGGGACGCGATCCCACCGACGATCGTCCTGACCCCCACGGCGGACACGGAGCAGATCGCCAACGGGTTGAGCTTTAACGTCAGCGCGAGCGATAACCTCAGCCTCAAGGACATCCGGCTGACGTACTCGGGCGGCTACCTCGCCCAGACCGACACCGTCTTCACCCAGGCGACGCCATCCTACAACGCGCAAACCACGGTCACCTTCCCCGCGAATTCCGGCGCGGGCGGCCTGATCACGATCATTGGCCGGGCGACGGACGGTGCGAGCAACTTCTCTGAAGATACCATCACGATCTTCCTCTCGAACGTGCAGGCGCTCACTGTGTCGTTGCTCGCGCCCACGGTCCCCGCCTTGGCGTCCACCGGCAAGAACATCCTGGTGTCGGTCGAAGCCAAGCAGCTGGGGGGCATCGAGCGCGTCGGGTTCATCGTCACCCCGCGGGCCGCCGTGACTGACCCGACCACGCCGCCCACGGACTCGATCATGTTCACGCCCCCCGCGCGGCAGCCCCCCGACACGACCTACACCGACACGCTGACGGTCAATGCGGGGTTCACGACCTTCACCGTCACCGGGTTCGCGCAGGACGCGGGCGGGCGGCGAGTGCTGTCGAACACCGTGACGGTGAACGTGCAGACGCCCGGCAACGACGTCACCCCGCCGACCGTGTCGCACACGATCTCGTCGCGGGTCGAGGTGAACGACAACATCGACGTTCACGCCACGGACCCGAGCGGGATCTCCTGGATCGGGTTCCGAGTGGACACGGTGAACGGCACGGGCCCGATCAAGTTCGACACCGTGAACGTCAGCGCGGGCAATCTGACGACCGTCGATTCGATCTTCCCGCTGGCGTTGCCGCTGACGGACCAGCAGCTGCCGAAGACGGTCGTGGTGCGCGGGTACGCCTGCGATCTCGCCGCCGCGCGCAACTGCGCCTACTCCCAGTCGAGCATCGTGATCACGGGGACGGCGCCGCGCAGTGGGCCGGTGCGGGCCGCCGCGGTGGGGAGCGGCAGTGACACCGTGATCGTCGTCGCGGGCATCACGCGACCGTTGCCGTTCGGCGGACACATCGCCGACGCGATCTACAACACCAATCGCCGCGAGCTGTACCTCACCAACGACCAGCTCGGGCGCGTCGAGGTGTACAGCCTCGCGACCAACAGCTTCGACCCGACCGGCATCGTCAACGCCGGGCCGACGCCTTGGGGCATCGCGCTCTGGCCCCGAGACACGCTCGGCAACTACAGCAACGACACGATCGTCGTGGCGGATGCGGGCGGCACCGAGCTGTCGGTCCTGTCGGCGGGCAGCCGGCTGCTGCTGTGGCGCCAGCCGCTCCCCAACTTCCTGATCGAGAAGTTCTCCCTGGTGGTGAGCAACACCGGTCTGCACGGCGTCATCACGGTGCACGACGTCTCCGACCGGCCGCAGTACCTCGGCACTGTGTGCCGGGTGGGAGCCGCGCCGAACTGCAACCCCGCCCAGATCTATGCCATCTACTCGACCACGCCGACGCAGAGCAGCTCGTCGCCGTTCAACGGCCGCGCTACCCTGCGGATGGAAAAGCTCGTCAACACGACCGACACCACCCAGATGTTCGGTCACCTGTTCTGGGAGCTCGGTGACTTCGGCAGGTTCGCGGCGCCGGACACGCTGCGCATCGAGCTGATCCGCCCGACGTTCGGGCAGCGCAAGGTGGTGCTGACCTCGTGCCGGCTGGTCACGGTCGATTTGAACAGCTTCGGCCTCGGCGACCAGACGTTCGTGCGGAACACCGGAAACTTCGCGGGTGGTTTCATCGGCGAAGGCGGCAACGTTTCGGTGCAGTTCGCGCGCGTGTTCGCGTACTCGACCAAGAAGGGACTGATCACGCCGTCCAACAACTGCAACTGGGGCGATTCGCTGCGGCCCATCCTCGATGCGGGCAGCGATGATCAGGACTTCGGCATGTCGCCCGGCGTGCACGTCAGCGACTTCATCAGCAACACCGGTACCTTCGTGAAGGCCATTGCGACGAACTTCAACGGCCTGACGAACCTGGTGCGCGCGACCACGGACTCGATCTATTATCTCGACGATGGGTTGCGGCTGTGGGGCACGTCGCAAGTCGGGTCGACCACGCCCGGCATGGACATGAACTACAACCACACGTTCGGACAGGGCGGCCAGTGCACGCCGACCTGCGGTGGGTCGGGCAGCCTCGGCACGCGCATGGTGTTCGCCGCGTCGCCGGACACGAGCATCCGTGTGTTCGACACGTTCTTCTTCAACCAGCAAAAACGCATCTTGATCCGCGACCCCATCATCGGCCCGCTGCGAGTGTCGCTCGACACGTCCACCGGTCAGCAGTATCTCTTCGGAATCACCGCCCGCGGGCTCGTGGTGGTGACGCTGCCCGCCATCACCAACATCAACCCGCAGGCGCCGCCGCGACGGTGAGTCGAGCGGCAGGAGTCGCAGCGGTCTCGAGAGCCCGACCCGGAGTCGGGCTCGACTGCTATTATCAGGAGGATGGTGGAGGTTGCTGGAGGTAGGTGCAGGATGGTGGAGGTTGCGGCGGTGTTACCTCCACCATCTTCCACCAAACCTCCATTATCCTCCACAACCTCCCCCAGTGAGGTAGCGTGACGTTCCGGTTCACGACAGCGGGCGAGTCGCACGGGCGAGGGCTGGTAGCGATCCTCGAGGGGATTCCCGCCGGGCTCCCCCTCGCCGCAGACGGGGTCAACGCCGAGCTGAAGCGGCGCATGGGCGGCTACGGCCGCGGCGCGCGCATGAAAATCGAGGCAGACCAGATCGAGTGGCTCGCCGGGGTGCGTGCGGGCGAGACGCTCGGCTCCCCCATCGCGATGCTGGTGTGGAACCGCGACTGGGAGCACTGGCGAGACGTGATGGCGCCAGAAGCCGACGCGGCGGGGGGCGAGCGCCGTCGCCAGGTCACGCGGCCGCGGCCTGGCCATGCCGACCTCGTGGGCTCCCTCAAGTATGACCGCCAGGACGCGCGCGACATCCTGGAGCGGGCCAGCGCGCGTGAGACGGTCGCCCGGGTCGCCTGCGGTGCGGTGTGCAAGGTGCTGCTCGAGCAGTTCGGCATGGAGATCGGCTCGCACGTGGTGGAGCTGGGTGGGGTGGTGGCCAAGCCCCGAGCCCCGATCCCCGCGCCCCTGAACGCGGCCGCCGACGCCAGTCCGGTGCGCTGCCTCGATCCCGATGCCGAGCGCGAAATGATCGCGCGCATCGACGCCGCCCAGGCGGCGGGTGACACGCTCGGCGGCGTGGTCGAAGTGATC
>DATEGE010000208.1:0-12135 GCA_035280265.1 Gemmatimonadales bacterium
CGTGCTATCGCATTTCTCGAGCATCGATCGCGGCGTGCTGGACCTGCGCGACGTGGTGTATTTCGTGACGCTGGCCGCGCTCTTCCTGGTGCTGGCGTACGTCGCCCTGCTGTCGCGCAAGCTCACGGCCCGCGGCGAGTCACTCGAGCGGCTGCGAATCGGTGCTGGCCTGCTCGCGGTGGCCCTGGTGGTCGTCAATCTCTTCGGGCGGCACATCGCCGGCCGGTTGGACCTGACACCGGGTCATTCGTTCACCCTGTCGCGCGCCACCAAACAGCTGCTCGGCTCACTGCCAGACCTCGTGACCATCAAGCTCTTCGCTTCGGACGCGCTGCCACCCGAGGTCGCGTTCCTGCGCCGCGACGTGGACGACCTCCTCACGGACTACCGCTCGGCCGGCGCCGGCAAGGTGCGGGTCGTCATCGCGAATCCATCCTCGGACACCGTCGCCCTCAGGGAAGCCCGCAGCGCCGGGATCCCGCCGATTCAGTTCAACGTGGTGGGACGCTCCGAGCTGCAGGTGAAAGAGGGCTTCCTGGGGATTGCGGTGCGGTACGCCGAAGCCGTCAAGACGATCCCGTTCGTGCAGCAGACGAGCGATCTGGAATACCGGCTCACCGCCGATATTCGGGCGCTCACGCATCCGGAGAAGTCCACGATCGCGCTCGGCGAGATCACGGACGCGGCCGCGACGCGCAGCCAGCGCAGCTTCGAGGCGCTGCGCGAGCAGCTGGGACAGACCTACGATGTGCGTCCGTTTGCGCTCACGGACTCGGCGATCGCGCCGACGGTCCGCGTGATCGTCGTGGCGGGCACGCCCGACTCGCTCAGGGGGCCTGAAGCCGCGCGGCTGCGCGCGTTCCTCGAGCGGGGCGGCAGCCTCCTGGTGATGGCGAGCGGCATGCAGCTCTCGCCACAGGGGCCGCTCGCGATGGCGCGACAGGTCGGGTGGAACGAGCTGCTCAAGCCCTACGGCGTGTCGATCGGCTCGAACATGGTGTACGACCTGGCGTCGAACGCCCAGGTGGGCATGCCCTCCCAGTTCGGCCAGGTGCTCATCGGCTATCCATTGTGGATCCGGGCACTCAGCACGAGAGCGACGCCTGTGAACGCCGAGGTGAGTGCAGTCATGCTGCCGTGGGCGAGCCAGATCGACGTGTCAGGGGCCCCACCCGCGACGGTGACGCCGTTGTTCGTCACGAGCCGCGCCAGCGGACTCGAGCAAACCACCGCGTTCCTCGATCCCGGCCAGCAGTTCAGTCGCGACAGCCTGAAATCGCGCACGGTGGCCGTGCTGGTCAATCCGCTCGCCGGCGCCACGGCCAAGGCAACCCCTCTGCCTCCCCCCGCCCGGGGGCGGCTCGTCGTGGTCGGGAGCGGCGATTTCGCGAGCGACCGCTACGCGCGGAACTCTCCCGAGAACCTCTTGCTGGTCCTCAACTCGGTCGACTGGCTCGCCCAGGACGAGGCACTAATTGGCATCCGTTCCAAGAATCGCGCGCCGCCGCCGCTCGTGTTCGCGAGCACCACCCTGCGTAGCGCCGTCAAGTATTTCAACTGGATCGGCGTCCCGCTCGCGCTGGTTCTGGTTGGCGTGCTGCGGCTGTGGCGCCGCTCCCAGATGACCCGCCGCACGTACCAGCCGCTCACCACTGCCGCCGCGTCGCCGGCCGCCGCATCGCGATGAGCGCCAAGCAGCTCAAGCTGATCGCCATCGGCCTCGGGGTGCTGCTGCTGCTGTGGGGCGGCAGCGAGCTCCTGTCCCGGGGCTCGGACTCCGTGACGGGGACGCTCATGCTCCCGGCGTTGCCGGCAGGCGATGTCGACACGATCCGCGTGGTGCAGCGGGCCGACTCGATCCTGCTCGTGAAGCGTCCGCCCGCCGAGTGGGGCGTGAACGGTCATCGTGTGACGCCGGACGCGGTGGCCGAGCTCTTGCAGGCGTTGCACGACAGCGTGCGTCCCGAAGTCGTCGCGCAAGACACGTCCTCATTTGCGCGCCTCGGCGTCGACAGCGTCGGCGGCCGGTGGCTCTCGGTGCGCGCCGGCACTAAGCAGTCCCTCACGCTCATCGTCGGGACGCGCGGCCGGGATTATCAGAGCACCTACCTGCGCCGCCCCGGCGACCCGCACGTCTACCTGTGGCGCACACCGCTCGCTAACCTGGTGGACCGCTCGGCGGACGACTGGCGCGACAAGCGCATCGCCGCGCTGCCGCCCGACAGCGTCGTCGCAATCGACGTAGACCGACCGAAGGACCGCTACACCCTGCAGCAGACCGGCAAGAAGTGGACGCTGCAAGGTCACGCCGCCGACTCCGCCGCAGTGGCGCGCTACCTCGACCGGCTCAAGACCATCACGGCGGCCGGGTTCGCGAGCCGGCGCGAATCGGACTCGACCAAGGCGGTTCGCGGGAAGCGCCGGCTCACCGTGCGGGGCGCCTACGGCGTGCTCCTGTCCCTCGCGTTCGATTCGACGGCGTCCGTTTATCTCGTGCGGCATCTCGCCGGCGCGGGCGGTGAGGGAACGACGGTGTATCGCATGAACTCTTGGGACGTGGACGGCCTCGCACCCGCCAGTCGCACGCTGCTCCCGACCAAGAAGTAAGCCCTTGGCTTCGCGCAGGTTGCCGTCTATTTTGCAGGGCTCACATGGCGGACCTCTCCCTCTCGCGGAGCCAGCTATTGCTCCTCGCCGGGACGGCCAACCGGCCGCTCGCCGAGGAGATGGCTCAGCAGTTAGGGCAGCCGCTGTGCGCGGTGACGATCCGGCGGTTCGCCGACGGCGAGATCTTCGTCAAGATCGACGAGAACGTGCGTGGTCGGGATGTGTTCATCATCCAGCCCACCAACCCGCCGGCGGAGAATTACTTGGAGCTGCTGCTGCTGATCGACGCGGCCCGTCGCGCCAGCGCCGCACGCATCACGGCGGTGCTGCCGTACTTCGGCTACGCGCGCCAGGATCGCAAAGATCAGCCGCGCGTGGCGATCAGCGCCAAGCTGATGGCGAACCTGATCACGCACGCGGGCGCGGACCGTGTGCTGGGGATCGATTTTCATTCCCATCAGCTCCAGGGGTTCTTCGACATCCCCGTGGACCACTTGTACGCGGCGCCGGTGTTCGTGAACCACTTCCGCCAGAAGCAGCTATACGATCCGGTCGTGGTGGCGCCCGACGTCGGCTCGGCCAAGATGGCGCGAGGCTTCGCGAAGCGGCTGAACGCCTCGCTCGCGATCATCGACAAGCGGCGTCCGTCGGCGAATGTCGCCGAGGTGGTGAACGTCGTGGGCGAGGTCGCGGACAAGGACTGCCTCATCCCCGACGACATGATCGACACCGCGGGGACCATCAGCGAGGCGGCGGCGGCGCTCACGCGGCTGGGCGCGCGTAACATCTACGCGTTCGCGTCGCACGCGCTCCTGTCGGGCCCGGCGGTCGAGCGGCTACGCGCTTCGGCGATCAATGAGGTCGCGGTGACGAACACGATCCGGATCCCCGAGGAACGGTGCTTCGACAAGCTCAAGGTGCTGTCGGTCGCCGGCCTGATGGCGAAGGCGATCGGGTACGAGCACTCGAACCAGTCGGTGAGCTCGCTGTTCGACTGAACGTCCAAGCCGCAAGGCGGAAGCCTCAAGGAACGGTGATATGGCTCAAACGGTCTCTCTTTCGGCGACTCCCCGGCAGGCGACGGGAAAGGGCGGTGCGCGCCAGGCGCGCTTCCGCGGCAAGGTCCCGGCGGTGATCTACGGGCACGGTCGCGCCACTCAGGCACTGGAGCTCGAGTTCAAGGCGCTCGAGAAAGCGCTCCAGGGCATCGAGCCCGCGAGCACCATCATCGACCTGGCGGTGGACGGTAAGACGGTCAAGACCCTGATCCGCGAGATCCAGCGGCACCCGCTGCGGCCCGACATCATCCACGTGGATTTTTACGAGATCCACGCCTCGGAAAAGGTCAAGCTCAAGGTTCCCGTCCACCTGGTGGGAAGTCCGGACGGCGTGCGCAATGCCGGGGGGGTGCTCGATCAGGTGACGCGCGAAGTCGAGATCGAAGTGCTGCCCGCAAACATCCCCGACCGGGTCGAGCTCGACGTGACGGCCCTCAAGATCGGCGACTCGCTGCACGTGCGGGACCTGACCATCCCCAACGCCAGGCTCCTCACCGAAGCCGAGCTCACGATCGCGACGGTGGTGCCGCCGCGCGCGGAAGAGGTCGCGGCCCCGCCGGCCGAGGCCGCCGCCGAGGTGGCTGAGCCGGAGCTGATCCGCAAGGTGCGCGAGGGCGAGGAGGAAGAAGGCGAGGCGGGGGCGGCCGAGGGCGGTGCGCCCGCCAAGCCCGAAGCGAAGGGCGGAGCCGCAGCGCCGGCCAAGCCCGAGAAAGCCGAGAAGCCCAAGGGCGGCAAAGAGAGCTGACGCTTGCGCGCCGTCGTCGGCCTCGGCAACCTGGGGCCCGAGTACGCGGCGACGCGTCACAACGCGGGTTACTGGCTGGCCGATGCGCTCGTCGCGCACTGGGGGTTCCCCCCCTTCCGCCGCGGCGAGCGCGCGCGCGTCAGCGAGGGTGAGGTGGCCGGCGTCCCGCTCCGCGTGCTCAAGCCCACCACCTACATGAACTCGAGCGGAGCGGCCCTCGCTTCGCTGCGCGCCGACCCCGGTTTCAATCCCGCCACTGACCTCCTGATCGTGGTCGATGACTTTCGGATCCCCGTCGGCACCTTTCGGTTCCGCCCCAAGGGCTCGTCGGGGGGGCACAACGGCCTGAAGAGCATCGAAGCGGCGCTGCAGTCGCCGGATTACGCGCGCCTGCGCATCGGCGTGGGGCCCCTCCCCGAAGGCGTGAGCGATTGGTCGGAGTACGTGCTCGCCCCGTTCTCGTCCGAGCAGCGAGAGGACGTGGAGGCGCTGATGCCGCAGCTCATCGAGGCGGTCGAGAAATGGGTGCGCCAGTGATAACGCGGAACGCGGAAGGGGGAACGCGGAGCATGCCGTGCTGTTCCGCGTTCCGCGTTCCGACTTCCGCGTTCTGACATGCTTCGGCTCGGCATCGTCGGGCTCCCCAACGTGGGCAAGTCGACCTTGTTCAATGCGCTCACGTCCTCGAAGGCCGCGGCGGTCGAGAATTACCCGTTCTGTACCGTCGACCCCAACGTGGGCGTGGTCGAGGTGCCCGACCCCCGACTCGAGCGGCTGAACCAGCTCGTGAAGCCCAAGAGGAAGATCCCGGCGGTCGTCGAATTCGTGGATATCGCTGGCCTGGTCAAAGGCGCCTCGCAAGGCGAGGGGCTCGGCAACCAGTTTCTGTCGCACATTCGCGAGGTGGACGCGATCGTGCACGTGATCCGCGGCTTCGATGATCCCGACGTGGTGCACGTGATGGGCCCCGTCGATCCGGTGCGCGACCACGACGTGATCACGAGCGAGCTGGCGCTCGCCGACCTCGCGGTGGTGGAGCGGCGACTCGAGAAGACCCGTAAGACGGCGCGCGCCGGCGATAAAGAAGCGCAGACCGAGCTCGTGGTGCTGGAGCGGGTCGTCGCCGAGCTGAACGCGGGACGCGGCGCTCGCGAAGCTGGCGAGAGTGACGACGCGGTGAAGTTCCTGCGGCAGCTGGGGCTGCTCACCGCCAAGCCGATCCTGTACGCCGCCAACGTGAACGAGGACGATCTGGGCCGCGGCGGCGGGAAATGGCTCGACGCGCTCCGAACCGCCGTGCAGGCTCACCATGAGGAAGCCGAGATCGTCCCCTTCTCCGCCAAGTTCGAGGCCGAGCTGGGCGAGCTCGCGGGGGAAGAGCGGCGCGAGTATCTCGCGAGCGCGGGCGTCAGCGAGCCGGGGCTGGACCGCCTGATCCACGCCGGCTATCGGCTACTCGGCCTGCAGACGTTCTTTACCGTCGGCGAGAACGAGGTGCGCGCCTGGACCGTGCACCGCGGCGCCACCGCGTTCGACGCCGCGGGCGAGATCCATTCCGACTTTCAGCGTGGGTTCATTCGCGCCGAGACGGTGTCGTTCGACGATTTCGCGCGCGTGGGGTCGTACAAGGTGGCGCGCGAGCAGGGGCTGGTGCGGAGTGAGGGGCGGGACTACGTAGTGAAGGACGGGGACATCCTGCTGTTCCGGTTCAACGTTTGACCGCAACTGCCGTCAGTAGCGACTCCACATCAACACCGCGCCGCAGCTGCCCCCACCGGCCCATCGGAACTCCACTGGGACCTCGAGGTCGTGCTTGTAGACCTCAACCGCGGCGAGCTCGTCCAGGTTAATGAAACTCAGGTAATCAGGCGGCATTCGCATGCCATCGAGAAACACCGACAAAACACACGCCCGAATTCCGCCTGGCACAAAGGCCACGCACTCACCCATCCGACACCGCATCATCACGCCGGATTCCGCCAGCAAGGTGCTCACTGAGAGCGCGCGACGGCGATCGAGATCCGCCGGCGTGTAGAACCGTCCCCACCTCCACCTGCGACGTTCGTAGAACCCCACCAGGCTGTGCTCGGCGGTGAGGCTTCGCGCCTCCACGACGATGGGGCTCAACTCCACGGCCGCCACGTCGAGCAACACGGAGAGGGTCAGAGTCTTACCACGCTTGAGCGTGACCTGTTGCTCGTACGACAAGCTGTCGCCGTAGAGGATCCGAATGGTGCGGCGTCCGGGCGACAGCCCGGTGACCGTGAACGCCCCGCTGCTGTCACTCACACCGAACGCCTGCGCGCCGCGGACCGCGACCATCACCCCGTTGATCGGCAGGCCGTTGATCGAAGAGCGCACCGTGCCGGTGATCTGAGCGAGCGTGTCCCGCGGGGTCTGCGCGGGCAACCATCGCACTCCAACACTCAGGAGGAAGAGGGTCAGTGAGACATACGTCGTCCGACGGCGCTTCAGGGAGGAATCGTCGAGCAGGCTACCGCGGGAGGGCGTCACGCGCGGCATGATCCTGAATCCTAGACAGGACTGGAGCCGCGCGCCAGCCGTTATGAATGGTGAGGACTACTCTCCGGAGCCGGCGTGCACGCGATTGCCGCGCGGTTGTAGAGCGGGCGCCACGGCCAGCTTACCATCCGGTGGAGACAGCACCACCTGTTGCTGCACCATGTCGCGACTGACCCACACGACCCGATCACCGCACATGATGGCGTCCACCGGGTACGGTTGCCGCCCGAACGACTGCGCGTCGGAGCTCGGCACGCGCGTCCCGGGGAAGTAGTACCAGCAGCGGTCGCCGTCGGGGTGACTGTGGATCATCCCCACGGTGCCGCTCCAGCCGGCATCCTCGCACGTCTGCCGCGGCACCACACGCGTCTTGGTGGACTGTTGAGGATCCACGTCGGCGGGCGCGATGCGACGTACGATCACCGCGTTTCCGTGGGTCTCGCCGATCATGCAGCCCATGAACTCAGTGGGATAGGAGCGATACGTCAGCGATAAGTAGCGCCGCGCCTGCTCCGACAGGACGAGGGCGCGGGTGTGCGAGCCGCGGACCGATGCCGCTTCGATGAGACGGGCAGGCTCCGGCTGCAGCGCCAGCAGGACCATCAGTCCTGCCGCCGCCACCACCGCGCGCGTCGCGCGGGTGAGAAACCAGAGACCAGCCGTTTGCATACCAGGCATCCTTCCCAAGTCCCATGCTCCAGCGACAACACGGGCAAGACCGATGCCACACACCCATATCATCCTTGACGCCGGTGACAACTCCTTGGTTCCAAGGATGATTAGACCGCGTCTTGAGTCCCGTGATGCTGGTCACCAGGGGTTTTCGACGGCATCAAGACGAGGCGATTTGCGAGTGCACCCGTGAGGTCCATCACACGGTGACGGCGACGGTTAGCCGATTGCGACGCGACACCAGCCCGTCTATGTTTCGCACCTGACAATTTCCCTACTCGGCGCCGCACCAACGCCGGGTCGCCTACGACCAAAGGGAGGTGGCATGGCTCGTCGCTACGAGACCGTCTACATCTTCGACCCCGCGCTGGAAGAGCCGGCGATCGCTGAAAAGCTGGAACGCTTCCACACGTTCCTGACCAAGGACGGCAAAGGCTCGATCACGAACGTCGCGCACTGGGGCAAGCGCACGCTCACGTATCCGATCAAGAAAAAGGACAGCGGCTATTACGCGGTCGCGCAGTTCGAGACGGCCGCAGAGCTGTTGCCCGAGTACGAACGCGCGGTGAAGCTCGACGAGAGCGTGCTGCGGTTTCTGGTCGTGGTGTCCGAGGGTCTGCCGGCGAAGCCCGAGGCCGCTCCCGCCGTGATAGCCGCCGAAGTGGTGGACGAGATCGAGGAGGACGAATCATGAGGCGGCCCGCCAAGACTTGCCCCGTGTGTGAGTCCGGTGTCCGCGTGCTGGACTACAAAGACGACCGCACCCTGGGCCGCTTTCTGACCGAGCGCGGCAAGATCTTGCCGAGCCGACTGTCGGGGATGTGCGCACGGCACCAGCGGCAGCTCGCGACCGCTATCAAGCGGGCGCGGCAGCTCGCCCTCCTGCCTTACATCAAGGGATACGTCGGCTGAGACGGTGGCGCCTCGCGGCCGGCCTTCTGGTGTTCGTCGTCCTGGCGCCGGTGAGCCTCGTCGCCCTGCCGTTCGCCGCCCTCCTGCTTGCAGCGCGGCCCGCCTCCTGGCGCGAGCGCGCGATCGCGCTCCTCGCCGGCGGCGTCGCCGCGGCCCTGCTGCTCGCGCCCGAGCGGGGATTGCTGGACGGCGTGAGCCGGGCGTGGATCGTGCTCGTCAGCGTTGCCTTCGCTGCGAGCGCGACGCTGCGCCCCGGCAGGTTCTGGCCGGTGGCGCTGCGGTCTTGCCTGTACGCGGCGGCAGCGGTGGTGATGCTGGCGCGCGCGGCCGCCGGACCAAACGTGTGGCAGGAGGTGCAGTGGGAGGTGACGCGCGACGCCAGCCGCTCGCTGCGGTACCTCATCGAGGTGGTGCCACGGTTGTATCCCATATTCGAGCCCGCGGTGCGGGTCGCCGCCGCCAGCTGGCCGTTGTGGTTGCTCCTGGTGACGTTGGCGGGGCTCGCGCTCGCCTGGCGCGGGTATGGGTTGGTCGCCCAGCACCTTGAACCGTTGGAGGAACAGAGGACATGGAAGTGATCCTGCGGGAAACCGTACAGCACCTCGGCACGGCCGGCGACGTGGTGAAAGTCAAGGATGGCTACGCCCGCAACTACCTGTTGCCCAAGGGGCTCGCCTACCCTGCCACGGAGGCCAATAAGAGGAAGATCGCCTACGAGGCCGAGCGGATCGCCAAGCAGCGCGCCGCCGAAAAGGGCGCCGCGGAGACCGAGGCGACCGGCCTCGCCGACGTCCGCTTGAGCTTCACCGTGAAGGTGGGGGAGGAGGACAAGTTGTACGGCTCCGTGACGGCGAGCGACATCCAACGTAAGCTGGAGGAGCTCGGGATCCACGTGGACAAGCGGAAGGTCGACCTCCCTGACCCGATCCGCGAGCTGGGAGAGTTTCGCGTGGGGATCAAGCTGCACGCGGACGTGCGGCCGGAAATTCAGGTGAGCGTGGTCAAGGAATAACGGCCGGGCGTGGACGGAACAAAAGCCGGTCAGGCGCGCTATGAGTAGCAAGCGCGGCGGGCGGCCGACGGGACAGACGGGCGAGGCGGCCGAGGTGGTCCTCCAGCAGGTGGCGGCCGCGCTGGCCGACCGCAAGGCGATCGACCCGATGGTGCTGGATCTGCGAGGGTTGACGGCGGCGGCGGACTACTTCGTCATCGTTTCGGGCACGTCCGATGCCCACGTGCGGGGCATGGCGGAACATCTGATGACGGCGCTCGCACCCCGCATTGCGCCGCACCATGTCGAAGGGCTCACACAAGGGCGCTGGGTGCTGCTGGACTACGTGGATTTCGTGGTGCACATCTTCCATCCGGAGCTCCGGGAGTTTTACCAGCTCGAGCGCCTCTGGGGTGACGCGCCCGTGCTCGCCGCGCGCGCCCCAGAGAGCGGGTCGAAAGGATGACGGTCATGCGACGCATCGCCGGGATGGCGGCCGCGCTCGCGCTATTCGGCGCGGCGCCGCTGGTGGCACAGTACTTCGGCCAGAACAAGGTCCAGTACCAGGCCTTCGATTTCCGCATCATCCAAACGGAGCATTTCGAGGTCTACTACTATCCCGCCGAACGGACCGCCGCGCTCGACGCCGCCCGCATGGCCGAGCGCTGGTACGCCCGGCTGTCCCGCGTGCTGCATCACCAGTTCCAGGGCCGCAAGCCGATCATCCTGTACGCGTCGCAGTCGGATTTCCAGCAGACGAACACCACGCCCGAAGACTTGGGTGAGGGAACCGGCGGCTTCACCGAGTTCTTCAAGCATCGCATGGTATTGCCGTTCACGGGCTCCTACGCTGATCTGGAGCACGTAATCGGGCATGAGATGGTGCACCAGTTCCAGTACGACGTGTACTCCCGTGGGCGGGCCGGCGCGGGCGTGCAGACGCTCGTGACCGTCAATCCCCCGGGCTGGTTCATGGAAGGGATGGCGGAATACCTCTCGATCGGCCCGATCGACCCGCTCACGTCCATGTGGCTGCGCGACGCCTCATTGGAAGGCCACCTGCCGACCATCGAGGAAATGACCACCGACCCGCGCATCTTCCCCTACCGCTTCGGCCATGCGTTGTGGGCCTACGTGGGCGAGAAATGGGGCGACGAGGCGATCGGCCAGATACTGCAGCTGTCGGTCTCCGGCGGGATCGAGGGCTCCTTCAAGCGGGCACTCGGCGTCACCCTGGAAGATCTCTCGGGTGAATGGCGCGACGCGATCCAGACGACCTTCCTACCGCAGCTCGCCGACCATTACCGCGCACGCCGCATCGCCCAGCCGCTGCTCACCGAGAAGCGCTCCGAAGGCACGTTACACCTCGCCCCGGCGCTCACGCCGGACGGACGCGACATCGCGTACTTCAGCGAGAAGAACTCGTTCTTCGTCGACCTCTATCTCGCCGATGCGGAAAGCGGCCGGGTCAAGCGGCGGCTCGTGAAGTCCACGCTTAACAGCAATTATGAGAGCCTCCGCTTCATCAACTCCTCCGGCTCGTTCTCG
Organism: Gemmatimonadales bacterium; assembly: GCA_035280265.1. Classification (GTDB taxonomy): domain Bacteria; phylum Gemmatimonadota; class Gemmatimonadetes; order Gemmatimonadales; family GWC2-71-9; genus AG41. Next base: position 11,057 of record DATEGE010000208.1, read on the forward strand.
CCCGACGGGCGCTACTTCGCCATCGCCGCGAAGCACCGCGACCGCGACGACCTCGTCATCCTCGATGTGCCGAAGGACGAGGAGGTGCGCCGCATTCGCATCCCACTGAACGGGCTCACGACCCCATCCTGGTCGCCCGACGGGAAGCAGCTCGTCTTCACCGGCTACGACGGTGGGCTGTCGGATCTGTTCGTGGTGAACGTCGATGGCTCTAACCTGCACCGCCTGACCAATGACAAGTACGCCGACCTGGAGCCCTCGTGGTCGCCCGACGGCAAGACCATCGCGTTTGTGACCGACCGGGGGCCGGGGACGAGCTTCGACGACCTCAAGTTCGGCAACCTCCGCATCGCGCTGTTCCATCTGGACAAGGGGACGATCGACATCCTGGGGCACATGGACCAGGGGAAGAACATCAATCCGGTCTGGGCCCCAGACGGCCGCTCGCTCGCGTTCGTGTCCGATCGCAGCGGCATCAGCGACCTCTTCTTGTACGATTTCACCGACGGGAACATCTACCAGCTGACCGACGTGTACACCGGCGTCTCGGGGATCACCGCGCTGTCGCCCTGCCTCTCGTGGGCGCACGAGGCGGACCGGCTCGCCTTCGCCTACTACGAGGACGGCGAGTACAACGTCTACGCCGTGGACAACCCCCGTTCGCTGAAGCGGCAGCCGTACCGCGTTCCCACCGCGCCCGTGGCGACGTCCCTGTTGGCCGCGCAGCGTCGCCTCATCGGAGCGCAGGCGCCCGCAGCATCGACGGCGACCCCCGGCGCGGCAGCCGACGCGCGTGCCGTCGCGACGTCCGTGTACCGCTCCCCCGCCGGGTTCCGCTCGTCTGGCGCCACCCAGGCGTCCGACACCACCGCGCCCGGCACCGTGTCCGTGAAGTCGCTGATCGACTCGTCGCCCGCGCTGCCCGACACCAGCGAGTTCACGTTCCGGCCGTACCACACCCGCTTCACGCCCGACTACATCGGGCGACCGACCATCGGCTACGAGCGCGACAACTTCGGCCGCGGCTTCTTCGGCGGCACCGCCATCGAGCTGTCGGACATCCTGGGCAATCACACGCT
>DATEGE010000209.1:0-16976 GCA_035280265.1 Gemmatimonadales bacterium
CGCGCTCGTGCGCCGCCGCGAAGCGCCGCGCCAGCCGCGGGTGCTCCGGCACCCCAGCGAGTGGGAGCACATCCGATCGGACGGAAGCGATCCGGTACGCGCCGGCCTCCTTCACGAGCCAAACGTGCACCGCGGCCACGCTCAGCCCGGAATTCCTCGGCTGCACAAAATGCACCCCGTTGACGACGTAGTCGCGCATCTCCTTGTGGGTGTGCCCTACGATCACGAGGTCGGGCCGCGGCGCTGGCAGCGGGATGTTCGCGAGACCGAGGGCGGCGTTCTCCGGCCCAACGCCGGTCGTGTCGTACGACGATGGCTCGTTGAGCCCACTGTGGATCAGCACGACCTTAAGATCGACGCCCGCCAGATCGAGGCGTCGCAAGGCGAGCGGCGCGGCTTCGGCGATCCGTCGCACCTGTACGCGACCGCCCAGCTGGGTCCGATCCCACAGCATCACGCCGGGGGTCGTGAAACCGGTGATCCCTACCTTCACCCCGCCGCGCACCACGATCACGTGCGGGGGAAAGACGAGCGAATCCGTCGCGCCCTTGAAAATGTTGGCGGAGACGTAGTGATAGGTCGCGTCGCCTGTGGCCCGCGCCAGTACATCACGCCCGAAGTCGAAGTCGTGGTTCCCCGGCGTTGCCGCGTCGTACTGCATCGCGTTGAGGGCGTCCACCACCGGGTGCGGACGCTGCGAGTCCCGCTCGGCGAAGTAGGTGGCGAACGGATTGCCCTCGATCAAGTCTCCCGCGTCCACCAGCACGACCTGGTCCGGGTAGCGGGCCCGGAGCGCGTCCACGGCGGTGGCGGCCCGCGCCAGTCCACCCGCCGCGGCCACATCGTGCACGTAATCCCAGCCGAGCACGCGCCCGTGCACGTCGGTGGTAGCGACGATGACCACGTGCGCGGTGTCGGCGTTCGCTGGCGGGGAGGGAGGAGCGGGAGGGACCGGCTGTTGCGCCGCGAGGAGCAGCGCCAGGAGCAGACGCATAGTGCGCTGAAAATTGCCAAGGGCGAGTGGGTTACGCTACCTTCCCCGGCGCCATGAGTGAAGCCACGACCACGCATCGCATCCTCGTGGTGGACGACGAGGCGGACATCACGGCCCTCGTCGCCTACCATCTGGCGAAAGCCGGCTACCGCGTGACGACGGCCGCGAACGGACGCGACGCGCTACGCGCCGCGCGCGAGGAGCGCCCCGACCTCGTGGTCCTCGACCTGATGCTCCCCGGCTTCTCGGGATACGACGTGCTCGCCGAGCTGCGCCGCCGCGACGAAACGAAGGACCTGGGCGTCATCCTGCTCACGGCGCGCAAGGATGAGCCCGATCGCATCAAAGGCCTGTCGCTCGGCGCCGACGATTACCTGCCCAAACCGTTCTCGCCGCCAGAGCTGGTGCTACGTGTCGGGGCCGTGTTGCGTCGGCTCGCGGCCCCCGCGATCGCCGCCGGTGGCCTCGTGGCGGCGGGGCCCATCGTGCTCGATCGCAGTGCCCACCGCGTGACCGTGGAGGGAGCGGAGATCGAGCTCACGGCGACCGAGTTCAAGCTGCTTCGCACCCTGATCGAGCGCGAAGGCCGCGTCCAGAGCCGCGCGCAATTGCTGGAAACGGTGTGGCAGGCGCATCCCGACATTCAGACCCGCACCGTGGACATGCACGTCCAGCGCCTGCGACAGAAGCTGCGCGCGGCAGGCCACTGCATCGAGACGATCCGCGGCACGGGCTACCGATTCCGACGCCCGACTCCCGGCCCGCGCAGTCGTAAGCGCGCGTGACGCTCGCGGGACGCCTGTTCGCCACCACGAGCCTGGTTGCCGCTGTGGCCGTGACCGGGATGGTGGTGGCGGCGAACCGGCTGCTGCGCCCCTCGTTCGAAGACACGGTCGCTCGCGACCTCGAGCACGAGGGCCTACTCGTGGCCCGGCTGCTGCCGGCGGATTCACTGCGCTGGCCCGACCTGGCCCGCGAGCTGGGCGCGCGTACCAGCCACCGCATCACCCTGATCGACGCCAAAGGCGTGGTTCGCGGAGACACCGAGTTCGACCGCGCTGCGCTCGCGGAGCTCGAAAACCACCTGCTGCGTCCAGAGGTGCAGCAAGCGCTGAAGGATGGCGTCGGTCGTAGCGGGCGGGTCAGCGCCTCCACCAACGAGCGTCGGATCTACGTCGCGGTGCGCGGCGGCCCCCCTGGGCTAGCCGTGGTCCGCGTGTCGACCACACTAGCGGTCGTGGACGCGCAAGTCGCAGGCGTGCAGCGCGCCGTGGCGCTCGCGGGGGTAGCGATGGTCCTCGTCGCCGCCTCCGCCGCGGCCGTGCTCGCTTGGCGCGCGTCGCGCGCGGTCACCATGCCGTTGATCGCGCTGGACGATGCCGCCCGCGCCATCGCCGACGGGCGGGCAGCGACGTTCCCCGACACCGGCGTCCCGGAGCTGGCGCGACACGTCGCCGCACTGCGCACCATGCACGAGCAGATCGACCAGCGGTACGCGGGTCTGGTGCGCGAGCGTGAGGAGACCACCACGCTGATCGACACCATGGCGGACGGAGTGGTGGCGGCGGACGCCCGGGGAACGATCGTCATGCTCAACCGGGCCGCCCGGCGGCTGTTGGGGTACGGCCCCACCGGCCCCTTCCCCGCCCTCGCCGAGCTGTTCCACGAGAAGGCAGCGCGCGAGCTGGTCGCCGCAGTGCTCGCGGGTCGGGAGGCAGAGCCACGAGAGGTCGAGCGGGGCGGGCGCACGCTCCTCGTCACGGGCCGCGCGCTGCCCAATGGGGGTGCACTCCTCGTGATCCACGACGCGACCGAGCTGCGGCGGCTCGAGGCCGTGCGACGCGATTTTGTGGCGAACGTGTCCCACGAGCTCAAGACGCCGCTCACGTCTATCGCCGGGTACGCCGAAACGCTCGCCGCCGAAACCGACGCCGGGAGCCAGACCGAGCGCTTCGCCCGTACCATTCTCAACAACGCCCGCCGCATGCAACGGCTGGTGGACGACCTGCTCGATCTGTCGCGCATCGAGTCGGGCCGCTGGCAGCCGCGCGTCGCCCGGGTCGACGTGGGTGGGATCGCCGGTGAGACGTGGGCGGCGTTCGCCGACCGCGCCCGTGAGCGTCGCGTCGAGTTCGCCGCCGCCGCCAGCAACGGCCGGCACGTCTCCGCCGATCCTGAGGCGCTGCGGGAAGCGTTGACCAACCTGTTCGACAACGCGCTGCGCCACACGGCGCCCGGCGGCCGGATCACGGTGGCGGTGGAGCCGGCACCGGGAGGAGAGGGAGCCACCGTGACCGTCAGCGACAACGGCACGGGCATCGCCGCAGAGCACCTGCCCCGCATCTTCGAGCGGTTCTACCGCGCCGACCCCGGCCGCTCGCGCGCCGACGGCGGCACCGGGCTCGGACTGGCGATCGTGAAGCATCTGGTAGAGGCGCACGGGGGGCATGTCGAGGCCCGCAGCCAGCTGGGCCAGGGGACCACCATCCGGATGTTCTTTCCCACCGCCGAAGTGGCAGCCTGACAGCCCGTTACCAGTTCGTCACACCGCTGTAGCAGGGGCTTGACCTCGGGCGCCTAACGTGGCGGCGTGCGAATCGGGGTCGTGTCCGACACGTACACCCCACAGGTCAACGGGGTGACGACCGTGGTGCGCCGCATCGTTTCACTGCTGCGCGTCCAGGGCCACGAGGCGTTGGTGGTCGCCCCGCGCTATCGCGGGCGGAGCGAGTCGCGGGATGACAGTGAGCTGCGGGTGCCTTCAGTCGCGTTCCCGCTGTACCCGGACATCCGGATGGCCGTGCCGCCGTTCCGGCGCGTGGCCGGATTCTTCGACGCCGCACCGCCGGACGTTGTGCACGTACATACCGAGGGCGCGCTCGGCGTGGCGGGGCGTCGCTGGGCGCTGCGTCACGACGTGCCGCTGGTCACCTCATTTCACACGAACTTTCCCGAGTACAGCCGACACTATGGCGTGGGGTTCCTCGAGCCGCTCGTGTGGCGCTGGCTGCGGTGGTTTCACGGCCCCGCTCGGGTGACGTTCACGCCCGGCGAGGCGGTGCGCGACGACCTGGTGCGGCGCGGCCTGTCCCGCGTCGCCCTGTGGGGCCGGGGCGTCGATCCCCACTTCTTTCACCCTCGGCGACGGGATGCGAGCTGGCGGCGCCGCCTGGCAGGTGACGCGGACGGCGTGATCGTGCTGCACGTCGGCCGCCTGGCGCACGAGAAGAACCTCGGCGTGCTCATCCCCGCGTGGCGGCAGGCGCATGCGGCGCTCCAGGGGGGCCCGCGCGCCACGTTCGTGGTCGCCGGTGAGGGACCCGAGGCCCGGCGCATCGCATCCGAGCTGCCGTTCGCGCGCCTGCTCGGCTTCCTGCCACGCGAGGACCTCGCGACGCTGTACGCCAGCGCCGACATCTGCGTCTTTCCGTCGCATACGGAGACATGCGGCCTGGTCGCTCTCGAAGCGATGGCGTCGGGCACCGCGGTGATTGCAGCGGACGCTGGTGGGTTCCGGGAGAATATCCGCCAGGGTGCGACCGGCCTGCTGGTGGCGGCTCACCACGCGGGGTCCTACGCCGACGCCATCATGACGCTCGTCGCCGACCCGACGGCGCGATTCGCGCTCGCCGCGGCGGCGCGCGACGCCGCGCTGGCGCGGGACGTAGCGGACGAAGACGCCCAGCTGCTCGACTGCTACGCCACGCTCAACGGCCGCCCTGAACGGAGGACGTCGCCGTGCGCCGCCTAGTGATCGTACTCGCCGACGGGCTGCGGCCCGACGCCGTGACGCCCACGGTGATGCCGTCCCTCAACGCGCTGGGGGAAGCGTTCACGCTCGCGCGCCGTGCGCAAACGGTGCGGCCGAGCGCGACGGTGGCGGCGCTGGCGTCGCTCGCCACCGGCGTCGGTCCCGCGACGCACCGGTTGATCGAGCCGGGGCTCAAGTTTCTGCCGCGGCTCGGCGCGATCCGCCCCGTGTCGCAGGTGCTGGGGCGCGCCGGCGTTCCGACGGATATCGTCACCGCGGACCTCGGTCCCGCCGCGCTCCCCGTGGCGTGGGCGCTCGCGTCCACGGCGGGCGTGCGGCGGCTCGTCGGCAAGGGCTCGCGGGCCCGCGAAACGGCCGCCCTCGCCCACCGCATGCTCGCGCAGGCTGAGCGGCGGTTGCTGTTCGTATACCTGCCAGACTGCGACCGCGCGGGACACGCGCACGGCTGGATGTCCGACCCGTACCTCGAGGCCGCGGCCGAGGTGGACGCGGCGGTGGGACTGCTCTCGACCTGGACCGACGAGGCCGTCGTGATCGTGACCGCGGACCACGGCGGGGGCGGCGTGATCGCGAACGAGCACGACGAGCCGCACCCGATCAATGATCACATCCCGCTCATCGTCGCCGGCACCGGCGTGACGCGCCGCCACCAGCTCACGCGCGAGATCTCGATCCTCGATGTCCCCGCAACGGTGCTGTGGTGGTTCGGCGTCCCGGTGCCGGAGTGCTACGAGGGCAGGCCGCTGACCGAGGCGTTCGCGCCGGTGCGCGGACCGGCGGCACCGGTCCCCGCCTGATGCGCTGGCTCACACATCTCGGCGGCGCCCGGATCACGCTCGGGATCGGGGTCGCGCTCGTCGCGCTGGGAGAGCCGCGCCTCGGCCTCACCGCCCTGCTGGCGAACGCCGGCTCGCACCTCTTGGTGCAGGTCCTGAAGCGGGCGGTGGCGCGCGCCCGGCCCTGCGACGCGGGCGGCCGCCCGCTCGCGCTCGTGGACTTGCCGGACGCGCACTCTTTCCCATCGGGCCACGCCGCCGCCGCCACGGCCGTCGCGGTGACCGTCGCCCTCGGCCATCCCGTGATCGCGCCCGTCGCGCTGCCCCTCGCCGCGACGGTGGCCTACTCCCGCGTCGCGCTCCGCGTGCATCACATCAGCGATGTGCTTGCCGGGGCGACGTTAGGCTTGGCTGGCGCTATAGCGACTGCTTACCTACTGAGAATCGTCTAGGGAAACCGTCGAGGAACTACGTCGAGGGATTACGCTCCCTCGACGTAGTTCCTCCACGTTTTCCTCCACGCCGTTACTGCTCGTCTTCGAAATTGAACGCGCCGGACAACGGATCGGCGGCCGCGTCGCGGCTCGCCAGGGGCGCGAGCCCCCAGCGGTGCTCGATCAGCGCGAGGATGGACGTCGTGTCGTAGCGGTGGTGGTCGACGGCCCCGCGGCGCGCGAAGGGCGAGATTACGATCGCCGGCACGCGCGTCCCCGGACCCCAGCGGTCCACGACTGGCGGCGCCACGTGGTCCCAGAAGCCACCGTTTTCGTCGTACGTGATGATGATCGCCGTGTGCCCCCAGTAGCGGCTGGAGCGCACCGCGTCGATCAGGCCCTTCACGTGATTCTCGCCGGTGATGACGTCGGTGTAGCCGGGATGCTCATTGTTGGCGCCCACCGGCTTGATGAACGACACCGCGGGCAGGACGCCCCCTGGGGCGAGCGCGGCGAGGAAGTCCCTTTCGTCCTTCAAGTGCTGCGCCTTGGCCGCGGTCCCGTCGGCCAGGTTGGCGAAGTAAATGAAGGGTTGATGATGGAACTGGAACAGCGGATCGGCGTGGCCCGCGAGCGCATCGTCCCAGCCGCCGGCGTACCAAGCCCACGAGATGCCCTTCTCCGACAGCCGGTCGCCGATGTTCGGGAACGTCTGGTTGGGGACGAGACGGTCAGCGGGAGTGCTGGCGGGGTGCGGCGAGTTGACCGAAAACGCCGTGTTGACCGCAAAACCGTCGGGGGTCACAAAGCCGTCGCGCACCAGGTTCCCTGCGCCGTCCAGTTGGGCGACGACCGTCGCGGGAGCGTTGGGGAAGACGGGCGTTTGCGCCGAGATCAGCCAAAAGTGGTTCAGGAACGAGCCCCCGAACGCCGCGTGGAAGAAGTTGTCACACAGCGTATAGCGAGCCGCTTCCGCCGCGAGCGGCAGCGGGCTGGTGTGGTAGAAGCCCATCACGAGGCCCTTGGCGTCGCTCACGAGCGCGAACTTGTCCATCCGGCCGCCATCGATCTGGATCTGCTCCTGGTAGAAGCGATGCACCAGGTCGCGAGTGGGAACGTTGGCGGGTACGAATTGCTCGATGTTGAACGGCGCGTTCGGCAGCGTCGTGGGAATCGAGGGCATGTCCGGCACCGCCGGCAGCGTGGCGAACGGGGCGCCCGTGGCGTCCGCTTGCAGCGGCGCGCCCCCAGCCCGGGCCAGCCCGTTGGCGCCGCGGAACTCCCCGTAGAGGTTGTCGAAGCTGCGATTCTCGAGATAGATGACGACGATGTGATCGAGCCGGCGCAGGCCGTTGTCGACGTCGCCCTGCTGGTCCGCGACGCGGTCGGTGGCGACCGCCCGCGCGGCAGTCGGGTCGGCCATCCGATCCGCGCAGCCGCCGAGCGCGACGGCAACGAGCGCTGCGGCCGCGCTCCTGGTCAGGAAACGATGCATAGTGCCTCCGAAAAGGGGTGACGAACTCGTGGGGCGCGTGGATGCTGCCTCAGAAGCGTCACGGCTGAACGGCCCGAACGCCGCGACCATGTCACGATCCGGCAACGGGTCGGCGGTAGGTGACCTTCCCTCCGTTTCTCAGCGGAGCAGGTCATCATCTTCGAGCCGCGTGAAGTTCCCTTCCGCGTCGATGAGGTACACGATGACCGCGTAGAACTGATCCCACGTGTACGGCGGCACCAAGGAGAGGTCGGGGACGGCCTCCCCCAGCTCCCCGACGTAGTTGAGGAACAGCATGTCGGGCGCGCCATTGGCGGGGTGGAGGGCGCCGTCGCGCAGCCGGGCCGAGAAGAACACGCCCAGCAGGTCGCCGTCGGGGTCCTGCGCCGCGAGCTCCGTGCGCAGCGCCTGCGTGCCCGCGAAGTGAGCATTGAAGAACGTCGTGCTGGGCGGCCGCCCGGGAGGAGGGTCGTGCGCCGGCAATCGGTGAGGTCCCAGAAGTAACGGTCGATGTCTCGGTCCGGATCGCGGGCCTGGAATACCGTGCCGGCGACGCCATCGTGATACGTGGCGTGCAGGGAGATCAGCTCCGGGCGGTGCGCCGGGTTGGAGCACGCACTCACCTTTACGGGGGGGCGACGCGACCGTGACCAAACGGTCACACGCGGCTGTTACGCTGGGCAACGTCGAGCAGCGCTGCACGCGATACCCAACATTCCCCTAGGGTCAGATGCCCGAGTCGAGTGCATCTCGTCGTCGCGACGGCAACGCGACGCACCGCGTCCTCGTCGTCGACGACGAGCCGAGCAACAGCGCGCTGGTCGCTTATCACCTCGCGAAGGCCGGCTATGGCGTCACCACCGCGGCCACCGGCCGGGACGGAATCGATACCGCCCGCAGAGAGCGACCCGAGCTTGCCGTGCTCAACGCGGTCCTGCCGGATGTCTCGGGCTACGACGTGCTGGCGGAGCTACGCCGGCACGAGGAGACGCGGGAGATCGGGATCCTCCTGCTCACCGCTCGCCAGCCAAAAAACGGGCCCATCAAAGGCCTGACCATGGGAGCGGACGATTGCCTCGCCAAGCCGTTCGCGCCTCAGGAGTTGGTGCTACGGGTGGGGGCCATCCTGCGTCGCTTGACGGCGCCGGCGCTCACGACGCGCGGTCGGCTCATTGCGGGTCCCGTGATGCTCGACGAAACGTCGCACCGCGTCCAGGTCAACGGCGCCGATGTCGCCCTCACCGGCACCGAGTTCAAGCTGCTGCGCGCGCTGATCGGGCGAGACGGGCGGGTGCAGACTCGCGCTCAGCTGCTCGAAACGGTCTGGAGCGCGCCGCCGGACGTGCAAACGCGGACGATGGACATGCACGTACAGCGCCTGCGGCACAAACTGGGGACCGCCGGCGCCTGCATCGAGACGGTCCGCGGCACTGGTTATCGGTTCCGCTGGCCCCTGATCGGCGATAAGCGGCGCTCCTGACCCCCTTCCCACCGGTGTAGATTTCACGGCGGCAAGCGGTTCTGCCCGGCGGCCAGCTCGTTGCACAATTGTGACAATGCGCGCCTTCCGGCCCGGCCGCCTAGGGATAGCATTTTAGGCTTACCCCCACCCAGCGGACCATGGCGACGGCAACGGCGACGACGGGCGCGACACCAGCTGGAATCGCGGTCTCCGCTCGCCCCGCCGAGTCACCCACCCTGCCGCGCCTCGCCGCCATCGATATCGGGACGAACTCCATGCGGCTCGTCGTGGCGGAGGTCCAACGCGACGGGTCCTATCGCGTGCTGGACGAGGACCGCGAGATGACCCGACTCGGTCGCGGGTTGTATCGCGCCGGCCGCCTGGGCGACGCACCGATGGAGCACTCGCTGCTGGTGCTCGGCCGGATGAAGGCCATCGCCGAGGGGTTCGGGTCGACCGAGCTGCGGGCGATCGCCACGAGCGCCGTGCGCGAGGCGGCGAACGGGCGCGACTTCGTGCGCGAGGCATGGCGGCGCTGCCGCGTCCGCGTGGAGATTGTCTCCCCCGAAGAAGAAGCGCGGCTCGTGTTCCGCAGCGTCACCCGCCACTTCGACCTCGGCGACCGCCTGACCGCGATCGTGGACATTGGCGGCGGCAGCACCGAGGTGATCCTCGCAGCCGGCGGGCTCGTGGAGCAGGTCGTCTCACTCCCGCTCGGCGCGGTCCGCCTCACGGAGCGGCACGCCAAGTCTGACCCGCTCAAGCCGAAGCACTGGCGAGCGCTACGGCGCACCATCGATCAGGCCATCACGGACGCGATCGGCAAGCCGCTGTTCGCGGCCGAGGTGATGATCGGCTCGGGTGGCACGTTCACGAACCTGGCGGAGATGGCGCAAGCCGAGCGGGACGGCGAAGTCCCACGCGCGCGCGACTATCCGCTGAGCCGCGCCGAAGTCACCCGCCTCCTCGATCGGCTGCGTGAGACGCCGCTCGAGGGGCGGCGCCAGATTCCCGGACTCAATCCGCAGCGCGCCGACATCATCCTGGCCGGCGCCGCCGTCGTCGCGCGCCTCACCCGGCGGCTCGGCACCCAGCGCGTGCTCGTGAACGACCGCGGCATCCGCGACGGCGTGCTGCTGTCGATGATCGACGACCTGGGCGGGGTCGCGCCCACGACGCGGACCCAGAGCCCCGACCGGATCGAGTCGGTGCGCCAGTTCGCCCGTAAGTGCCGCTCCAACGAACGCCACTGCGAGCACGTCGGCACCGTGGCGACGGCGCTGTTCGACGCGCTGCGGGACGGCTACGCGCTCCCGCCGGCGGGACGTGACCTCCTGCACGCCGCAGCACTGTTGCACGATATCGGCTACCTCATCAACCACGAGGGGCACCACAAGCACGCCTACCACCTGATCATGAACGGCGACGTCCGGGGCTTTTCGACCCGGGAGGTCGAGCTGATCGCCAACGTAGCGCGCTACCACCGCCGGGCCTTTCCGAAAAAGAAGCACCCCAACTTCGCGCGTCTCGACAAGGGTGAGCGCCGCCTGGTGCGGCGCCTGGCCGGGATCCTGCGCGTGGCGGACGGCCTCGACCGCGCGCACGCGCAGACAGTACGGGGAGTGCGGTGCCGGGTGGGCGACGGCTGGACGCGCATCACGGTGAGCGCGGCTCGGAATCCCGCGATCGAGCTGGACGACGCCCAGCGCAAGGCCGAGCTGTTCCAGCGGGCGTTCAAGAGCGACGTGGCGTTCGCGTGGCCGCGGCAACGGAAGGGACGCTAGCGTGACCGACCGCGCCGCGCCGGCCTTCCCGCCGGATCACTACATCAACCGCGAGCTGTCCTGGCTCGAGTTCAACGCGCGGGTGCTCGAGGAGGCGGCCGACCCGACGAACCCGTGGCTCGAGCGGCTGAAGTTCCTCGCGATCTTCAGCTCGAACCTGGACGAGTTCTTCGAGATCCGGGTGGCCGGGCTGCAGCAGCAGGTGTACGCGGGCGTGGCGCCGCAGGACTTCGGGGCCGACGGCCTGGCACCCGCGGAGCAGCTCACGGCGATCGACAAGCGATCCCACGAGCTGGTCGCCGAGCAGTACCGCATCCTCAAGGAAGAGGTGTTCCCGGGCCTCGCGGCCGGCGGGGTGGAGCGCGTGCGGTTCGACGATCTCAGCGACGCCGAGCGGAAGCACGTGGATTCGCTGTTCCGCGCCAGTATCTACCCGGTGCTGACGCCGCTCGCGATCGATCCCGGTCATCCGTTCCCGCACGTCCACAACAAGAGCCTCAACATCGCGCTACTCGTGGAACGCAAGAACGGCGGCCAGCCTCGGCGCCACTTTGCCGTGGTGCAAGTGCCGGCCGTGCTCGACCGCGTCGTGATCGTCTCGCCCCGCAGCGAGCCCCGGCTGCGGTTCATCCTGCTGGAGGACATCATCGCGCGCCACCTGGGCGAGCTGTTCGGCGGGCTGCGCGTGGTGCGGCACACGGTGTTTCGCGTGACCCGCAACACCGACCTCACGCTCGAAGAAGAAGACGCCGAAGACCTGCTCGAGATGATCGAGGAGAGCCTGCGCCAGCGGATGCGCAGCGACCCGGTGCGGCTCGAGATTTCCGCCGAGGCGGATGACGCCTTCGCCGAGATGCTCACGCGGGCGCACGATCTCGAGCCGCGCGACGTGTATCGCGTGGACGGGCCGGTCGACCTCACCGCGCTGCTCGCGCTGCACCGGCTCGATGACTTTCCCGCCCTCAAAGACGAGCCGCTCGTGCCGCGAGTGGCGGCGGCGTTCGCGCAGGGGCACAGCATGTTCGACGTGATCCGCGCGCAGGACGTCTTAGTGCACCTGCCGTACGAATCGTTCGGCTGCGTTGTGGACTTCATCGAGCGGGCCGCCGACGATCCCCAGGTGCTGGCGATCAAGCAGACGCTGTACCGCACCAGCGGCGCGAGCCCCATCGTGTCCGCGCTGGCGCGCGCCGCTCAGAACGGCAAGCAGGTGACCGCGCTGGTCGAGCTCAAGGCCCGCATGGACGAGAAGAACAACATCGCGTGGGCCCGCACCCTGGAGCAGGCGGGCGTGCACGTCGTGTACGGCATCGTGGGCCTCAAGACGCACTGTAAGGCGTCGCTCGTGGTGCGCCGCGAGTCGGATGGCATTCGGCGCTATGTGCACCTCTCCACCGGCAACTACAACCCGACCACGGCGCGGGTCTATACCGACCTCGGGCTGTTCACCGCAAACCCCGAGCTCGGCGAGGACACGAGCGCGCTGTTCAACCTGCTGACCGGGTATGCGGAGGGGTACACCTGGAAGAAGCTGCTCGTCGCCCCGCTGGGCCTGCGCGAGCAGATCATCGAGCTGATTGAGCGCGAAGCACGGCACGCCCGCGAGGGGCGCCCCACGCGAATCATCGTGAAGATGAACGCGCTGGTGGAGCCGTCGGTGATCGATGCCCTGTACCGCGCCTCGCAGGCGGGTGTGAGGATCGACCTCGTGATTCGCGGCATCTGTTGCCTGCGGCCCGGACTCCCGGGCGTGTCCGAGACGATCCGTGTCGCGAGCATCGTGGACAAGTTCCTCGAACACAGCCGCATCTTCTACTTCGAGAACGGCGGCAACCCGGACGTGTTGCTGGCCAGCGCCGATTGGATGCCGCGCAACTTTCTGCGGCGTATCGAGACCGTCTTCCCGATCGAGCGCCCGGAGCTGCAGGCGCGCATCGTCGGGGAGATCCTCCAGGCCGTGCTCGCCGACACCGTGAAGCTGCGCGAGCTGTTGCCCGACGGCACGTATCGGCGTCGTCATCCAGCAGATGGCGCGGCGCCCCTCCGGTCCCAGGTCGCCCTGCAACAGCTGGCTCGCGAAGCCGCGCGTGAAACCGCCGAGGCCCATCCCCCCTTCGTGCCGATCATCCGCCGGCCGCGCGCGGCGCCGCAGCTGGAGCCCACTCCGAGCGGCGGTCGCAGTCGAAAGTCCGCCTGACGGGTCGCCCGGCTCCCTCCCCCTCCCCCTACCCCTCCCATGCGCCTGCTGGTGGTACGTCACGCCATCGCCGAGGACCGGGAGACGTTCGCGCGCTCGCATCGCGACGACGCGGCGCGGCCCCTCACCGCCGAAGGACGCCGCAAGATGGAGCGAGCGGCGATCGGGCTGGTCGAGCTCGTGCCCGAGCTGGACCTGCTCGCCGCCAGTCCCTACACGCGCGCCGTCCAGACCGCCGAGATCATCGCAAAGGCGTATAACGACGTCCGCGTCGAGCGCGTGCCCGCCCTGGCGCCGGGCGCGGGCGTGGACCGGGTCGTCGAATGGCTCGCCGGTCTGCGACTCGCGGGCGCCGTGGCCGCCGTGGGGCACGAGCCGGATCTGAGCCAGCTGGTGTGCGCGCTCCTCGCGGGCAGCAACGGGCCGTTCCTCGAGCTGCGGAAGGGCGCGGCGTGCCTGCTCGATTTTCCCGGACCGGTGTCGCGGAGCGCCGCGACGCTCGACTGGTTCCTCGGGCCGAAGCACCTGCGCCGCATCGCCGCCCGTGGCTAGGAGCCCGGCGGACTTGCGCATGCGACCGGCGCCGGCCGCGGTCGCGCTGATCGGCTTGACGCTGCTCGACGCCGCGCGCGCCGCCGCTGGCCGCCTGGGCGATCCGGAGGACGCCGAGGCGCTGCACGATTTTCGTGTGACAGTGCGACGGCTGCGCACGCTGCTCCGGAGCTATCGGGACGACGTCGGTGAGGTCGTCACGAGGAAGCTGCAGCGGCGGCTGCGGGACGTCGCGCGCTCCACGGGCCCCGGACGGGACGCCGAGGTGCAGCTCGCCTGGATCGAGGCGCACCGAGCCGACCTGGGCGCGGGCCCCCGTCCCGGGCTCGCGTGGCTCGTCGCCCGGCTCGAGCAACGGCGCGACCGCGCCTATGCGGGGATTCGCGAAGACGGCCCTCCCGAATTCCATCAGCTCGAGCGGCGCATCCGGCGGGGGCTGACGCGCGGGCTGGCCGACACCACACCGGGGCGCCTTGCGTTCGGCGCGGCGACCGGGCGCCTGGTCCGCACGTACGTGGCCGAGCTCGAACAGGAGCTCGACGCCGCCCGATCCACGCGCGACGCAGCGGCCATCCACCGCGCCCGCATCGCCGTCAAACGACTGCGCTACTTGCTCGAGCCTTTGCAGGGAGAAGGAGCGCCGGGCGCAACCGGACCGGCCATCATCGATCGCCTCAAGCAGCTGCAGGACCTGCTGGGCGAGCTGCATGACCTGCATGTCCTCGCGGCGGAGCTCGGCGACGCGAGCGCCGACGCGGCAGCCGAGCGCGCCCGGCGGCAACACCAAGCCGCGGTGCGCGACGCGACGCGCGCCGCGCCCAAGCGGCGTCCCCGCCCCGCCCCTGGCAGCGCCGGTGTGCTGGCGCTCGCTCGGCTCGTGGCACAGTGGGAGGAGCGGTTGTTCTCCCGACTCGTGTCCGAGTGGATCGACGACGCCTTGCTGGCGCTGGTGGAGGACGTCACCCGCTGGGGCCATGCGCTCAACGTGCCTGTCCTCGCGCCACATCCCTCCCGCTCGCGCGCCCTGCCGACCCGCCGATCCGCGACCCGACCCGCCCGCGCCGAGTAGGGACTCCCCTCCAGTCGTCGTTACCGGCTCGTTACACGCGCCGCGCCCGACCGTTACGAAGGTGGATTCGTTTCTCCTGCGACTGTTGCACCCCCACAACCTATTCCCCAAGGAGGGGAGAGCCAAATGGTGGTCTCCATTCGTCGGGCGCTCGGGGTGGCCGTCGTGGCCGCCGCAGTCAGCGTCTCCACCGCCGCCGCGCAGGCACCGCAGCCGCCGCAGATCTCGGTCGGTGTGTTGGCGTACGCGCAGTACCTCTATCAGCTCAAAGACACGGCCAATCACATCAACAATTTCGACGTCAAGCGCGCTTACGTGAATGTGATCGGCCGGTTCGCGGGCGGCGTGTACGCCCGCGTCACGGCGGACATCTACGTCCCGTCAGCCACGGACAGCTCGCACACCTACCGCATCAAGTACGCTTACGTCCAGTACACGCCAAACGGCAGCCCGCTGTCGTTCAAGATCGGCGAGATCCACACGCCGTGGCTCGACTGGGAAGAGGCGCTCTGGGATTACCGCGTGCAGGGCACGATGGCGATGGAGCGTAACGGCCCGGGCGGGCTGGGCGGAAACTCGTATCTCTCCTCCGCCGGGTTCGGCGCCGGGGTCGACGGCAAGTGGGGGCCTGACAAGGTCAACATGCAGTTCACCGTGACGAACGACCACTTCTACAGTCAGAGCGTGGGTGACCAGCGCAAGTGGGCGCAAGCCCGGGTGTCAGTGCGCGCCATGGATACCGATGACTCGTCACGCGTGGGAGGCCTCCGGGTGACCGGCTTCGCCGACTACGGCAACACCATCGGCGGTGGACCGCACCAGCGCTGGCTCGGCATGGTGTCTTACCGGACCAAGCAGATCACGCTGGCAGGCGAGGGCGCCATCTCCCGTGATCCCGGGGCGGGCGGGTCGCGGCTCAACGGCCACGTCTACAGCGCGTTCGGCGTCTACAAGATCCCGCAGAGCAAGGCTGCCATCCTCGCGCGCGTCGACATCTTCCATCAGCAGGCGGGGAGTACCACCGACAAGCAGACCCGCTTCATCGGTGGCGTGTCGTACCAGATCAGTCCGAACCTCCGCGTGCTCGGCGACTGGGACTACGTGTCGTACCAGGGAACGCCGTCGGCAACGCAGGAAGCGACGCGCTCGCAGGCCCTGTTCCAGACGCAATTCAACTTCTAGCTCAAGCGAGGTAGCGAGTCATGAGCAAGTCACCCCTCGTTGCGCTGGCCGCCGCCCTGGCGCTCGCCGCTCCCGCGAGCGCTCAGGTGAAGATCAACGGCGCGGGCGCGACGTTCCCGAACATCATTTATCAGGACTGGATCCTGACGTATAACAAGGCGCACCCCGACGTGCAGTTCAACTACCAGTCGATCGGGTCGGGCGGCGGCATCCGCCAGTTCTCCGACGGCACCGTCGACTTCGGCGGCAGCGACGCGCCGATGACCGACTCGGCGATCGCCGCGATTCAGGGCAACGTGCACCACATCCCCACGGTACTCGGCGCGATCGTCGTCACCTACAACCTGCCTGGCGTCACGCAGCAGCTGAAGTTCACGCCCGAGGCGATCGCCGACATCTTCCTCGGCAAAGTGACGAAGTGGAATGACGCCCGCCTGACCAGCGCCAACCCCGGCGTCTCGCTCCCCGCGACCGACGTCGTCGTGGTGCACCGCTCCGACGGCTCCGGCACGAGCTTCGGCTTCACCGATTACCTCACCAAAGTGAGCCCGGAGTGGGCCCAGAAGGTGGGCAAGGGAACATCGGTAAACTGGCCGGTCGGCCTGGGTGGTAAGGGCAACGAGGGCGTCGCCGCAACGGTGGGCCAGACGCCCGGCGCGGTCGGCTACGTGGAGCTGGGCTACGCGACCAGCAACAAGATGGCGTTCGGGCAGGTGAAGAATAGCTCCGGCAAGACGGTCGCCCCGACGCTAGAGGCGGTGACGGCCGCAGCCGCGGGCGCCCTCGGGAAGCTGGGCCCCACCACGGATTTCCGCGTGTCGCTCACCAATCCGGACGGCGCCGACGCCTACCCGATCGCCACCATGACGTGGCTGCTCGTCCACAAGAACTACACCGACGCGGCCAAAGCGAAGGCGCTCGTCGAGTACGTGTGGTGGGCCGAGACGGAAGGGCAAAGCAAGGCCCCCGAGCTGGGATATGCGCCGCTGCCGAAGCAGCTGCGTCCCTGGATCGAGGCGCGCTTGAAGACGATCACGGCCGACGGCAAGCCGGTCTGGACGACGGCAGCTCGGTAACCCTCCTAACCGACTGCCGCTCCCCCCGTCCGGTGGTCTTCGCCGGCGGGGGGGTTTTCTTTTTCTCCTCCGTTACAGTCTCGTGACACAGGGCGGATACGTTTCCGCCCCATGACTGCACTGCCGCTCGAGCCGGTCGCGGCTCCCGAGCCGCGCTGGCGTGTGCTGCGCGGCGTCAATGCC
>DATEGE010000210.1:0-11501 GCA_035280265.1 Gemmatimonadales bacterium
ACGGGACGGACCGCGCTGCTCGCCGAGGCGCTTCGCCGCCTGGGCATCCTGCGCCACCAGCGCAACGACCCCGCCGCGGCGCGTCGCCTCTGCTCGCGGAGCTACGCGGTGGCGCGCGACATCGGGGAGGACCTGCTCGCCGCCGAAGCGCTCAACGCGCTCGGAGGCATCGCCCTCGAAACGGACGCGGTCGCCGAGGCCCGCCGCCACTTCCTGCGCGCGCTCGAGCTGGGCGGGCGGCGCCGCACGCTCGGCGCCCGCGTCGAGCAGAACCTCGGAATCCTCGCGAACATCCAGGGCGACTTCGACGAGGCACGGTCGCGGTACCAGCGATCGCTCGACCTGTACCGCGCGGCGGACGACGAGCACGGCTGCGCGATCGCGTACCACAACCTCGGGATGGTGAGCACGGACCGGCGGGAGTTCGCTGCCGCAGAACGCTTCTTCCGGCGGAGCCGAGAGATCGCCGAGCGCACCGGCGACGCGTACCTGCGCGGCCTTTGCCTTACGAACCATGCCAAGGTGTACCTAGCGCGCGGGCGCTACGCCGACGCGCGCCGCGTCACCGAAGCGGCGTTGGTCCTCTTCGATCAGCTCGGCGTGGGCAGCGCCAAGGCCGACGCCTATCGTGTCCTCGGGATGATCGAGCGCGAGACCGGACGGCCCGCGCTCGCCGAGGCGCGGCTCCGCTCGGCGATCGAGCTGGCGGTGCGAGCGGGCTCCGTCCTGAACGAGGCGGAAGCGTCGCGCGAGCTGGCGATCCTGTGTCAGGCCTCGGGCCGGAATCAGCAAGCCCTCACCCTGCTCGGCGCCGCACACCGGCTCTTCGGGCGGCTCGAGGCTCGCGCCGCCCTGGTCCACGTGGAGGGCAAGATCGCCGAGCTCGAGGCGGCCTACCTCGCGGTGGTACGCGCGTGGGGCCAGTCCATCGAGACCGCCGACACCTACACGTTCGGGCACTGCGAGCGCGTGGCGCGCCACGGCGTGGCGCTGGCGCGGGCCCTCGGGTTGGACGAGCACGCCCAGACAACCATCCGGCTTGGCGCCTACCTCCACGACCTCGGCAAGGTGCGGGTGCCGCACGAGATCCTCAGTAAGCCAGGCCCTCTGACCCGCGACGAGACCGCAGTCGTCCAGATGCATCCGATTTGGGGGATCGAGCTGCTGGCGGAAGTCGCGTTCCCTTGGGATTTGAAGCCCATCATTCGTTGGCACCACGAGCGCTACGACGGGACGGGCTACCCGGACGGCCTCTCGGGGGACGCCATTCCGCTGTTCGCACAAATCGTGGGTCTCGTGGACGTGTATGACGCGCTCACCACGGCGCGTCCCTATCGTCCGGCGTTCACCCGTGGCGAGGCGCTCGCGCAGATGGCCGGCGCACGCTCGTGGTGGTCGGAGGCGGTCTTCAATGCTTTCCAACCCGAGGTGCTGGGGCCTTAACAGGTCAGCTCCTCTACCAGCTCCTTCACCTGCGGCCCCGCATAGCCGCGTCGCACGAGGAAGGCGAGCAGACGCCGCTTGCGAATCGGGCCCGGGAGATCGCGGAGCTGGCCCGCTCGCTTCACCGCGACCGCGCGCGCTTCCACCCGGGGATCGATGCCTTCCTCGTCGAGCGCGCGCCGCACCGCATCCTCGGCGACGTGGCGCTCCACACCCTGCGCCAGCAGATCCTGGATCAGTCGCGCAGGGCCCCGCCCCCGCACGGCACGCAGCGCGGCGTACTGCTCGGCGAAGCGCCGGTCGTCGAGCAGACCACGCGCCGCCAACCGCTCCAGCGCCGCGTCCACCGCTCGCGGCGGGTGCTGCTTCTTGGCGAGCCGCCGCTGCAGATCGCGTCGCGCATGTGCCCGGCGCGCGAGTGCGCGCAGCGCCGCCCGCTCGGCGGCCTCGATATCGGCCAGCTGTCGCAGCCGCTCGAGCACGGCGGGAGCGATCCCAGCGCCCAACCGCAGGCCCAGCGGTTCGAGCGCCGCCGCGGGCAGGGAAGCGAATCGCCCCCGATCCACTTCGACCAGCCGATAGCCCGGCTGGCGCGGATCGGGGGCGAGACCGGTGAGCGTCGCCACTCACTCCTCGGGGGGGGGCGCCTCCTCGTCGGCCGCCACCACCGTGGCCTTCACGCCGAGGTGCTCCTTGACCTTGGCCTCGACCTCCAGAGCCAGATCGGGGTGATCTTTCAGGTACAACTTCGCGTTCTCACGGCCCTGCCCGATCCGCTCCTTGCCGTAGGCGTACCAGGCGCCCGACTTCTCGATGATGCCCGCTTCCGCCGCGATGTCCACTAGCAGCGACTCGTGGCTGATGCCCTCGTCGAACATGATGTCGAACTCCGCCTGCCGGAACGGCGGCGCCACCTTGTTCTTCACCACCTTCACCCGCACGTGGTTGCCGATCACGACTTCGCGCTCCTTCACCGGACCGATACGCCGCATGTCGAGCCGCACCGACGCGTAAAACTTGAGCGCCCGGCCGCCGGTAGTCGTCTCCGGGTTGCCGAACATGATCCCGATCTTCTCGCGCAGCTGGTTGATGAAGACCACCGCGGTGCGGGAGCGGTTGATCGCCCCCGCGAGCTTCCGCAGCGCCTGGCTCATGAGGCGCGCCTGCAGGCCGGGAAGGGAGTCGCCCATCTCCCCTTCGATCTCGGCCTTGGGCACGAGCGCCGCCACGGAGTCCACCACGACCACGTCCACCGCGCCCGAGCGCACCAGGATCTCCGTGATCTCGAGCCCCTGCTCACCGGTGTCGGGCTGCGACACGAGCAGATCGTCGATGTCCACGCCCAACTTCTTCGCGTACTCCACGTCGAGCGCGTGCTCAGCATCGATGTAGGCGGCGGCGCCGCCCAGCCGCTGCGCGTGCGCCACCACGTGCAGCGCGAGCGTGGTCTTGCCGCTCGACTCGGGCCCGAAGATCTCCGTCACCCGACCGCGCGGAATCCCGCCGATCCCGATGGCGGCATCGAGGTTGATCGCGCCGGTGGGAATCACCTCCACCCGCACGCGAGGGGAATCCGCCCCCATCCGCATGATGGCGCCTTTGCCGCATGTCTTCTCGATCTGGGTAATGGCGAGGTTGAGCGCCTTCTTGCGCTCGTCCGAGAGCTTTGCGACTTCCTTTTCCGCCGCCATGAGTGTCCTCGACATGGGTTGGGGCCTCCGCGTGAGACCCGAATATATACCGAAGGATCGCCTATCGCCACCCGGGGCGGAATGCGTCCGCCAGGTGCTCCAGCCGGTCGTCCACAATCGCGATGCAGTCGAACCGGTAGATGTCCGTTGGCTTGCCGAACCGGTCGACCCACAGCCGCGCCGCCTTTACGAGCTCACGGCGCTTGGCGCCCGTGATCGCTTCGAGCGGGCTCCCGAACGCGGCGCCCCGCCGCGTCTTCACCTCGACGAACGTGACCAGATCGCCCTGGCGCGCGATGAGATCGATCTCGGTGTGGCCGACGCGAAACCGATGGGCCACGATCGTGCAGCCGCGCGACTGCAGGTACCGGATCGCCTGCTCCTCCCCCGCCAGGCCGCGCTTGTGGCGCTCATCCTGCCAGGCCGTCGGGTCGGTACGGACGCCGCTCTTCACGCATGCAAGCTAGCGACCCGCCGCCGACGTGCATCATCTAATGTTTGCAAACGGTGCCCGAAGAACGCGGAAGTGCGAACGCGGAACGCGGAACAGGAGTGAAGGTCGCTCGCCGATAGACACGAGGCTTGCTGTTCCGCGTTCCGATTTCCGCGTTCCGCGTTCAGGTTCCACAAATCTCATCCAGCTCCTCGAGCCCCACCAGCACGTCGCGCGGCTTGCTGCCGTTCGCCGGCCCCAGGATTCCAGCCAACTCGAGCTGATCGATGATACGGGCCGCCCTCCCGTACCCGATGCTCATGCGCCGCTGCAACAACGACGTCGATCCCAGCTGGTTCTGAATGCAGACTTCGGCGGCCTGCCGAAACATCGAATCGCGTTCTCCAGCTCCCTGCTCCTCGCTCCCCGCTCCCTCCTCCCCAGCCTTTTCCCGCTCCTCCAGCGCCGTCACCTGCTCGTCGATACTCGCGCCTGCCGCGACCACCGCCGCAGGCGCATGTCGCTTGTACCACTCCATCAACTTCTCCGTCTCGTCAGTCGAAATGAAGGCACCCTGCACGCGCAGCAGCTCGCTCTTGCCCGGCGGGAGGAACAGCATATCCCCGTTGCCGAGCAGCGTCTCGGCGCCGTTCTGGTCGAGGATGGTGCGACTGTCGACCTTGGCCGACACGCGGAACGCGACGCGGCACGGGAAGTTCGCCTTGATGAGTCCGGTGATGACGTTCACGGAGGGCCGTTGCGTCGCTAGCACCAGGTGAATGCCGATGGCGCGGGCCTTTTGCGCCAGGGTCGCGAGCGGCGTCTCGATCTCCCCCTGCACCGTCAGCATCAGGTCCGCCAACTCGTCCACGATCAGCACGATGTAGGGGACGATGCCCTCGGTGTACTCGGCGTCGAAGGGGAGCTCCTTCTGAATGCCGGCCTGGGTGGCGAGCGTCTCGCGCGGGCCTTTCAACGGCTTCTTCTCCTCGATCTTCTTGTTGAAGTCTGCGATATTGCGCGCGTGGTTGGCGTGCAGCAGCCGGTAGCGCCGATCCATCTCCCACACCGCCCACTTGAGTACGCTGGCCGCCTTGTGATGGCTCGTCACCACCGGCAACCCCAGGTGCGGCAGCGCCGCGTACATCGAAAGCTCGACCATCTTGGGATCGATCATCAACAGCTTGAGCGTCTCGGGCGGGTGCGTGTAGATGAGACTGGTGGTGATGGTATTGATGCAGACCGACTTGCCGGAGCCCGTCACGCCGGCGATCAGGAGGTGCGGCATCTTGGCCAGGTCGGCGACCACCGCATCGCCCTCGAGGTTCTTGCCGAGCGCGATCGGCAGCGCGCGAGTGGGGCGATGGTACTCCGCCCCCTCGATCAGCTCGCGCGCGTGCACCATCCGCGGCATCGGGTTGGGCACCTCGATGCCCACCGCCGCCTTTCCGGGGATCGGCGCGACGATGCGGAGCGAGGGAGCTCGCATCGCGAGCGCCAGATCGTCGGCGAGTGCCGCGATGCGCACGACTTTGACGCCGGGGCCGGGCGCGACCTCATATTGCGTCACGACCGGGCCCACCGTCCGACCGGCGATCGAGCCCTCCACACGAAACGTCTGCAACGTCTCGATCAGCTTTTGCCCCATCTGCTCGATCTGCGCCAGCCCCGCGTCGCCGTCGTCGGGCGGCGCGGGCGTCAACAAGTCGATCGGGGGGATGAGGACGCCAGCCGGGACCGGCGGAGGCTTGGGCGGTGGGACGGTCTTCGCTTTCCGAGTCCGTTCGGCCAGCGAGCGGGGAGCCGGGAGCGGTTCCCTCGACTCGGCAGGCAGCTCCTCGCCCCGCGCGCCCGTCGCCTTCTTGGCCGTCTTGGCCTGAGGTTGAACGGAGGGTCCTGCTCCCTGCTCCCCGCTCCCTCGTAGCACCGCCAGCGGATGCCACCCTACCGTCAGGAGACCGAGTGCGGAGAGCGCGAACAGACCGACGAGGACGCCTCCAGCGGTGCCGACGGCCTGGTGGACACCGTGTGCGAGGTAGGCGGGCACGATGCCGATCAGCTTGTCGGGCGGGAGCGTGCCGGCCCTGCCCGACAGAGTCGCGATGCCGTACGGCAGCAGCACCACCAGGCCGGCGCCCAACAGCGCGGCCCGTGCGCCGGACAAACGACCCAGGCGCTCGAACGCCGCGAGTGCCCAGCCAACTCCCAGCAGCGGCAGCACCAGCGCGCCTACCCCGAGCCCGCGCCACAGCAGCGACCCGAGCGCCTCGCCCCACCGGCCGGTGATGGGGAGCCGTAGCAGCGTAAGTCCGAGGAACAACCCGACCACGAGCGCGCCGCTGCCGATCAGCTCATGGCGCACCTTGGCGTTCATGTGATGCGGCGGTTCGCGTAGGTGGGGACCACCGCGAAGCGATCCGCTCGGGCGGCGAAGCCCACGTCCGCGGCGAGGTCGACTTCACCGAGTTGGTGCGCAGCCTCGGAGCCTTCGAGGGCATCGCTCCATCCTGCGAATTCGTCCGTCAGGGCGACGGCGGCGCGGGCGGCGTCGTTGAGTCCGAGCTGACGGATCCCGCGTTTCACCGCCTTGATGAGCCGGCCCGCGGCATAGCAGTCCTCGATCGCGAACTGCTTCTCGCGGCCGGCGCAGACGATCACGAGATCGCCGCGCTCCACGAGCACCGCGCGGGCCCGAGCGGCCAGCGCTTTGAAGTTCACCGGTGCGCCCACGAGCACGGGGTCGCCGCCCTGGGTCGCGAGCAGGGCCGTGGTGCCATTGGTCGTCGTGAGCACGATGGTCTTCCCGCCCACGACCGTCGCCGTCATCTCGCGTGGCGAGTTGCCGAGCGCGAACCCTTCGATCTTGAGGCTCTTGCGCTCACCGGCGAGCAGCACGCCGTCCTTCTCCAGGTTCGAGGCCAGCCGCACCGCCTCCTCCGAGTTGGCGGCGGGAATCACGGCCTTGGCCCCGTTGGCGAGCGCGGTGATGACCGTGGTGGTCGCCCGCAACACGTCGATGACGACCACGCCCCGGCCGGCGAGATCTGCCGCGCTCAGGCCGGCCGGCGTGAAATGGACGTCGATCTTCATGCAGGTGGCTGCAGCAGCTGGGGCTCGCGCTCGAGGAACTTGGTGTCCACGCGGCCAGCGACGAAGTCGGGGTGGCGCATGACCCGACTGAGAAACGGAATGGTCGTGGTCACGCCTTCAATGATAAACGAGTCGAGTGCCTGCCGCATGCGGGCGAGCGCCTCCGTGCGGCTGTTGCCGTGCACGATCAGCTTCGCCAGCAGCGAATCGTAATACGGCGGCACGGTATACCCGGCGTAAATGTGCGTGTCGACGCGGACGCCGGGGCCGCCGGGCGGATGGTACACCGTGATCGTACCGGGACTCGGCTGAAAGTTGCGAGCCGGGTCCTCCGCGTTGACGCGGCATTCGATGGCGTGCCCACGCAGCCGGTTCCCGTTCATCACGAACGACAAGGGCTCGCCCGCGGCCACTCGGATCTGCTCCTTCACCAGATCGAAGTTGGTGCACATCTCCGTCACCGGGTGCTCCACCTGGATGCGGGTGTTCATCTCCATGAAGTAAAACGACCCGTCCTCGTCGAGCAGGAATTCGATCGTCCCGGCGCCGACGTAGCCGATCGCCTCGGCCAAGCGCACGGCCGCATCCCCGATGTCCTGGCGCAGCGTGCCGTCCACCGCGGGACTGGGGGCCTCCTCGATCAGCTTCTGGTGCCGTCGCTGGACGGAGCAGTCGCGCTCGCACAAGTGCATGACGCGCCCGTGCGTGTCGCCCATGATTTGGATCTCGATGTGTCGCGGGCGGGCCAGGTACTTCTCGATGTACACTTCGTCCGACCCGAACGCCGCCAGCGCCTCCTGCTTGGCGAGCGAGAAGCTCTGCGCGAACTGCTCCTCGTCCGCCGCGACGCGCATCCCCTTCCCGCCGCCCCCCGCCGCCGCCTTGATGATCACGGGAAAGCCGATCTTCTCCGCGATCTTGAGCCCCGCCTCGGCATCCTCGACCGGTCCCGGAGAGCCGGGCACCGTCGGCACCTTCAGCTTCTGCGCCAGCTTCCGGGCGGCGGCCTTGTCCCCCATCTGGCGGATCTGGTCGCCGGTGGGCCCCACGAAGGTGATGTTCGACGTGCGCACGATGTCCGCGAACTCGGCGTTCTCCGCGAGGAAGCCGTACCCCGGGTGAATCGCGTCCGCGCCGGTGATTTCGGCGGCGGCGATGATGCGAGGGATGTTGAGATAGCTGTCGCGCGACAGGGCGCGACCGATGCACACGTCGTCGTCGGCGAAGCGCGTGTGCAGGCTGTCCCGGTCGGCCTCGGAGTAGATCGCGACCGTCGAGATGTCCAGCTCCTTACACGCGCGAATCACCCGCAGGGCGATCTCCCCGCGGTTCGCGACCAGCACCTTCTTGAACATCATTAGGGCGTGATGTCGTCGTGCAAGCCCGCCGCGGCCGTGGAGCCCCCGAACGCCCTGCTGTCGCCCGAGTCCACGCCCGAGACTTTCAGCGCGAACTCGCTCGGGTTGGTCGCGTAGAAGATGGCGCTCTCGTAGCTCACCACCCCCTGCTGATACCAGTAGAACAGCGATTGGTCGAAGCTCTGCATGCCGTACTGCACCGAGCCCTGCGCGATGAGGTCCGGGATGCTGAGCGACTTGCTGAGATCGCGCATGTTCTCCTGGACCGCCGCCGTATTGATCAGCACCTCGGCCGCCGGCAC
Organism: Gemmatimonadales bacterium; assembly: GCA_035280265.1. Taxonomy (GTDB): domain Bacteria; phylum Gemmatimonadota; class Gemmatimonadetes; order Gemmatimonadales; family GWC2-71-9; genus AG41. Next base: position 8,318 of record DATEGE010000210.1, read on the forward strand.
GCGCCCCTGGCCGTCCTTGCGCGGCACCAGTCGCAGCGACACGATCGTCTGCAGCGCGGTGGAAAGCAGGTGGCGGATCTCGTCGTGCTGGTGCGGCGGAAAGAACGAGATCACGCGCGTGATCGTCTGGGTCGCGTCGGTGGTGTGCAACGTCGAGAACACCAGATGCCCGGTGTCGGCCGCCTTGAGCGCGGTGTCCAGCGTCTCCATGTCGCGGATCTCGCCGATCAGGATCACGTCGGGCGCCTGGCGCAGCACGTGTCGCAGCGCCGCGTTGAACGACAGCGTGTCGTTCCCCACCTCGCGCTGCGAGATGTTCGCCAGGTTGTCGCGATGGAGGAACTCGATGGGATCCTCGATCGTGATGATGTTCACCCGGCGGTTCGTGTTGATGTGGTTGATCATCGCCGCCAGCGCAGTGGACTTGCCGGACCCGGTCACGCCCGTGACCAGCACCAGCCCGCGCGGCCGCAGCGCAATCTCCTCGAGCACGCCGGGCAGGTTCAGGTCGTGGATCGTCTTGACCTCGTACGGAATGGCCCGGAACGCGAACGCCACCGTGCCGCGCTGCTGATACACGTTGGTGCGGAAGCGGCCGACGCCCGGCACGCCGATCGCGAAATCCGCCTCCTTGTGCTCGGCGAACTCCTTCACTTGGCGCGGCGTCATGATCTGCTCGGCGAGCGACTTCAGCTCTTCCGGCTTGAGCGGCATCGTCTCGAGCGACACCAGCTCCCCGTTCACCCGAATCGTCGCCGGGCGCCCCACCTTGAGCAGCAGGTCCGAGGCGTTGCGCTGCACCATCTGGGTGATGGCCGCCTTGAAGTTGAACGTCGAGCCGCTCTGGGCTTCAGGCATGAGGGTCTACCCGGTAAAGGGGCTGCCCGAACTCGACCGGCTGGGCGTTTTCCACCAACACCTCCCGCACCATGCCGGCGACCTCGGACTCGATTTCGTTCATGATCTTCATCGCTTCGATGATGCAGACGACCTGGCCGGTGGCCACCCGGCTGCCCACCTTGATGTACGGCTCCGCGCCCGGCTCCGGGGCGGCATAGAAAGTCCCCACCATGGGGGACTTGATCTCGACCAGGTGCGACGGGGCGGCCGTTCCAGCGCCGGGCGAGGAGGACGACGGGGACCCCGTCGCCGCACCTCCCGACCCGCCGTGGGCGGCTGCAGCGGGGGGAGCGGAGGCCTGCACGACGACGTGATGACTCCCCCCGCTTCCCGCGTTGGTGATGACCTCCGCTTTGGACACCCGCACCGACGACCAGGCCCCGAACAAACCCCGGCGCACCTCGATGGCGCCGAGCTCGGGGGCCTCCTGCAAGATCTTCACGAGCTGCGCGATGATGTCGAGGTTCATGGGTCCCAAAGTTACACGAGCTCAACGAGGTCCGTCAGCCCGTCGGATAACAGCTCGGCCGCTGCGGCGTCGGGCGGGAGGTGCACGTCGTCTTCGATGCGCACACCGCCCTCCCCCGGCAGGTACACGCCGGGCTCGATCGTGACCACCGCTCCCGCCGGCAGCGGATCGGGGTTGACCGTGGAGAGCCGTGGCGCTTCATGCACCTCGAGGCCGAGGCCGTGGCCGAGTGAGTGGCCAAAAGCCTCCCCGAAGCCGCGCGCCGTGATCGGCTCGCGCGCCAAGGCGTCCGCGTCCCGGCCGCTCATCCCCGCCCGCACCGCGCTGCGGGCGCGCTGCTGCGTGTCGCGCACCAGCTCGTACAGCACCCGCTGACGCTCGCTCGCGCGCGCGCCCACCACCACGGTGCGAGTGACATCTGCGCAGTAGCCGTCGACCTGCGCCCCGAAGTCGATCAGCAGCCATTCACCGGCCGCGACCGCTCGCCCGCTCGACCGCGCGTGCGGCAACGCGCTGCGCGGCCCCGACGCGACGATCGTTGCGAACGGATGGCCTTCGCTGCCCAGCCGGCGCATCGTGCATTCCAGCGCGCCGGCGATTGCGAGCTCAGTCATCCCGGGGCGCACTTGCCCCAGCGTCCGCCGCAGGGCCTCGCCCGCCAACAGCGCCGCGCTACGAATCGCTGCTACCTCCCCTTCGTCCTTGGCCGCGCGTAGCCGCTCCACCAGCTCCGTGGTCGGCTTCCAGCGCCATGCCTTCCCCGCTTCGGCGAACCGCTGCGCATCGTGCACCGATACGGCCTGCGCCTCGAAGCCCACGACCTCGAGGGAGCCGAGTGTGGCGAGCTCCTTGAAGAGCCGATCCCACACGCTCGTGCTCTCGACTTCGACCCGCGCCACGCTCCCTGCCTCGGCGCGTGCCTGTTCGGCGTAGCGGAAGTCCGTCACCAACAGAACGTCCGCTCGCGTGACGACGACCAGCGCCGACGACCCCGAGAACCCCGTGAGGTACCGGATATTGGCGGGAGACGACACGAGCAACCCGTCGAGCGCCTCGGCTTCCAGCGCCCGCACCAGCGCCGCCCGACGGGCCCGCCGCCGGTCAGGCGCCATGACGGGCCTGGAGGTGGCCGACCAGGCCCTCGAGTCCCAGCCGATAGCTTTCGGCGCCGAACCCCGTCACCATCCCGATCGCCGCGTCCGCCAGCACCGAGCGGCGTCGCTCCGGTTCTCGGGCAAAGATGTTCGATAGATGCACTTCGACGAACGGCACGCGCACCGCGAGCAGCGCGTCCCGCACCGCCAGGCTGGTGTGGGTGAACGCCGCCGCGTTGATCACGATGCCGTCGGCCTTCCCGCCCGCCAAGCGCTGAATCGCGTCCACCAGCTCGCCCTCGTGGTTGGTCTGGGTCCACGAGATCTCGACGCCGAGGCCCTGCGCCCGCTCGCGCGTCCGCGCCTCGATCTCCGCCAGGGTCGTGCGTCCATACAGCTCTGGCTCGCGCTCTCCCAGCAAGTTCAGGTTTGGGCCGTTCAACACGGCGATGTGCACTATGACTTGAGGCCCCGCAGCCACGCCTGGAACTGATCGAGGTCGCCTTCGTCCTCCGGCGTCGGCGGCCGGACCCTCGGACCGGAGCCTCGCTCTGAAGTCTTCGGCACCGACGCTGGGCCGCCAGCGGCCGCTTCGGGCGCAGGACTGAAGAACTGGTCGAACGAGAATCCGCCGCTCGGCGGTGCGGGCTCGCGCGTGGGACTGGGCGAGGCCGGCCCGGCGGACGAGCCGTGCGATTCCCCCCCCGCCCCCCCCGCCCCC
>DATEGE010000211.1:0-45598 GCA_035280265.1 Gemmatimonadales bacterium
TGGCGGCGCGCACTGCCTGCAGCCGCGCCGCAGCCGCGGCAGCCGCCGCCTGGAGATTCTCGTACTGTTGGATCGAGATGACGTCGCTCTGGCGCAGCGGCCCGGCGCGACGCAGGTCGTTGGCGGCGCGCTGGCTGTCCGCTTCTGCGGCGGCGATTTCCGCGGTGCGCAGCCCCGCCGCCTGCGCCTGGGCGCGCCGCTGGCTGATAAGCGCGTCGAGCCCCGGTTGTTCGAGTACCGCAATGGTGTCGCCTCGGTGTACCGAGTCCCCTTCGTCGTTGAGCAGGCGGGCGACCCGTCCCGCCGCCAAGGACGCAAGTTGGACCTCGCGGATCTCCACGGTGCCGTTCACGCGCAGCAGGTCGCTCGAGCCGCGACACGATGTGAGGGTGACGAAGGCGAGCGCGATCGCCCGACAGCCGCGGTTCATGCCGGCGCTTTTGCCGGCTCGAGCGTCCGGCCCACGACATCGATAATGTGCCGTTCCATCGCGGCGGCCATCTCGGGACGGTCCAGCGGCAGGCCTGTCATCGCGGCGATCGTCCGTCGGATCACGGCGAACCACACCGCTTGTGAGGCGAGCGTGAACGTCGCGAGCAGCGGCTCCACGTCGCGGAACTCGCCGCCGGCCTGGCCCTGTCGCACCACGGCCATGATGGTCTCGGGGAGGCGCCGGAACTGGCGCGCAGCGGCTTGGGGCGGAGCACCGGCGCTCGCGAGATGGCGGATCATGAGCCGCGGCGCTTCGGGATACTGCTCGAAGAACGCGAAGAAGGCGTGCACGATCGCTTCCAAGCGCAGGCGGGCGGGATGAGGCTGGGCCGCCGCCGCGGTCACCTGGTCGGCGAGCCGCGCGAACAACTGCTCCAACACGGCGGCGTACAGGTTTTCCTTGGAGCCGAAGTGATAGGTGACGGCGCCGAGGTTGGCGCCCGCGCGGCGGGTGATAGCGCGCACGGAGGCGCCGTCGAATCCATTGTCCGCAAACAGCTTACGGCTGGCGTCCAGGAGACGCTGCTTGGTGTCGTCGATGTGATTCATACGTTTGTATGATAGCCATACGAATCAGCTGTTGTCAAGGGGTACAGATCAACGCCGTGTCTTGAGCCAGTTCACGGGGTCCAGCGCGATGCCGCCCTGGCCGCGGATCTCGAAGTGCAGGTGGGGTCCTTGGTCGCTCGACTCGCCGCCGACATGGCCCAGCACCTGACCCTTGGTCACCCGTTGTCCTTTCGTCACTGCCGCGTCACTCAGGTAACCGTAGAAGCTGTAGTAACCGCCCCCGTGGTCGATGAGGACGGACCTGAGGTAGGTACCGAGCTGCCCCGCGAGGCTCACGGTGCCGCCGGCGATCGCGCGGACCGGCGTGCCGAGGGGTGCCGCGATACCAATGCCGTGCCACGGGATGCGGGTGTTGTTGGGGCCGGTGGCCGTGCCGAACTGATAGATGATCCGTCCCTGGACGGGCCAATCGAGCTGGCCCAGGTCGGCGGTTGTGATGGCAGCCGCCGCGGTGGCCGCGCCCCGGGCCTCGGCCTCACGCCGCGCGCGCTCCAGTGCCACGATGCGGTCGTTCAGGCCCTTCTCGTCGCGCTCGAGCTCGGACAGCCGCAGCTGCGCTTCGCGCGCACTGCGTCTCGTCTCGCGCAGCGACGCCTGCCGCTCCCGCTCGAGCGTGAGATAACGATCCAGCTCTTGGGTGCGCTCGCTCTTGCGGCGCCCCAACGCGTCGCGCGCGTCCACCAGCGTCTGCCGCTCGCGCCCAATACGGCGCTGCAGCTTCGACATGTCATTCGCCAGCAGGCGATCCTGCCGGCTCACGAGATAGAGGTACTTGTAACGCGACAGCAGGTCGCCGAAGCTTTCCGCGGCGAGCAGCACCTGGTAGGCGTACAGCGGCCCGCGCTTGTAGATGTCCACCAGGCGCCGCTCCAGCACGGCGCGCTTCTCCGCGAGCGCGTTCTGCGCCAGCAGCAGGTCCACCGTGGTCTTGTCCAGCTGGCTCGAGAGTCCGTTGATTTGGCGGTCCAGCTCGTTCACGATGCGGTTGGTGGTCTCCTTCTGCCGTTCGATGTTGGCGAGCTCATCCGACAGCGAGTGCACCTGCGTCCGGAGCCGCTCGAGCTCTTGCTCGACGTCGGACCGTTCGCGGCGGATGCCTTCTAGGCGCTGTTGGTTATCGCGGAGTTGCTGGTCGAAGGGAGCGGGGCGTTGAGAAACGAGAGACGTCACGAGAACTACGTAGCAGAGAGACGTCGCGAGGAGACGTCGCGGGAAACCGTAGTCTCCGGTCACTCGTGACGCCTTTCCGTGATGTCCCTCCGTGACGTCTTTTCGCGACGTCTCTCTGATGCGTGACGTCTCTCTGCTACGTCTCACACGCGTCTGAGGTGTCGCCCAACCGAAGCAGCGCTTCCAAATAATCCGATCAGCGTACCGAACCCGACGATCGCCAACGCTTGCTCTTTCGAGAAGAACGCCGCCTGAATCAACCAGCGGTTGATGAGCGTGTACGCGCCGTACGACAGTGCGATCGCCGCGAGCCCGCCCAGCATCCCTTTGATCGCGCCTTGCAGCAGGAAGGGCCGGCGGATGAAGCCGTCGGTGGCACCCACCAGCCGCATGATGGCGATCTCGCGGCTCCGCTGCAGCACGGCCATGCGAATGGTCGTCCCGATGATGATGATCGCGACCACGGCGAACGCCGCGCCGACCACGAGCCCTACGGCGGCGGCGATCTGCCGCAGCCGGTCGAGCTTCTCCACCCAGTCGCGGCCGAACCGCACGTCGTCCACGAACCCGAACCCGCGCAGCCGATCGGCGACCTCGTTCACGTGATCGGCGTCGCGAAACCGAGGCTTGAGCTTGACTTCGACGGACGCCGGCAAGGGGTTGCGCTCCAGCTCCTGCAGCACGTCGCGAAATTCCACCAGCTCGGTCCGCGCGCGAGCCAGCGCCGAGTCCTCGCTCACGTACGAGGCCGACTGCACCTCGGGGAACGCTTCGATGTCCTTCTCGGCGAGGGTGATCGATTCGATCGGGGTGCCGGGGAGCAGGTACGCCACGATCTCGACGCGCTCCGCCACGCCGCGCAGCGCGTTCTGGAGATTCACCGCCACCAGGCCGAACAAGCCCACCACGAAGAGTGAGAACGCGATGGTGGTGATCGACAGCGCCGACAGCAGCGGCGCCCGGCGGAACACGATGAGCGCCTCGCGTACGGTCAGGTTCACGGCGAGGCCGCCTGATCGCGCGGCTCGTCTACCGCGGAGTCGTAGACGAGCGTCCCCTCCTGCAGCTCGATCACCCGGTAGGGCGCCTGCCGGACGAGGTCGAGGTCGTGGGTAGCCATGACGACGGCGGTGCCGCTGGCGTTGATGTCTCGCAACAGCTGGAACACGCCGCGGGTGGCCCGCTCGTCGAGATTGCCGGTCGGCTCGTCGGCCAGCAACACGGTCGGCTCGTTCACGAGGGCGCGGGCGATGGCTACGCGCTGCTGCTCGCCGCCCGACAGCTCGCGGGGGTAAGCTTGCGCCTTGGCGGCGAGACCCACCTGCGTGAGGACGCGCATCACGCGCGCGGCGATCGAGGAGCGCCGGGCGCCCGTCACCTCGAGCGCGAAGGCCACGTTCTCTTCCGCCGTCCGGTCCTCGAGCAGTCGAAAGTCCTGGAACACGATGCCCAGGCGGCGCCGCAGCATGGGCACATCACGCGGGCGCAGCTCCGCGACGTTGAACCCCGACACGCGCACTTCCCCGCTCGTCACGGGCTCTTCTGCGTAGATCAGCTTGAGGACGGTCGACTTGCCGGCCCCGGAGTGGCCGGTGAGGAACACGAACTCGCCCTTCCCGATGTGGAACGAGACGTCCTTCAGGGCGAGGCCCCCCTTGGGGAAGGCCTTGAAGACAGTCGTGAACTTGATCACTTACACCTGCGCCAGCGCTTGGGCGAAGTCCGCGATGATGTCGTCGGCGTCCTCCAGTCCGATGGAAAATCTCAGGAAGCCATCGGGAATGCCAGCCCGCGCGCGCTCCTCCGACGTGAGCATGGCGTGCGAGGAGAGGCGGGGCTCGGACACGAGCGTCTCCACGCCGCCGAGACTGGGCGCGTGCGCGGCGATGGTGAGTCCCCGCAAGAACCGCTCCGCGGCACGAGCCCCGCCTTTGAGCTCGATCCCCAGCACCCCTCCGCAGCCGTTGAGGATGCGCTTGGCGATCTCGTGGTCCCGATGGCCGGGGAGACCGGGATAATGCACGGCGGCGATGTGCGCTTGCTTGGTACACCATTCGGCGACCGCGAGCGCGGTGCGGTTTTGCCGCTCCACCCGCACCACCAGCGTCTTCATGCCGCGCTCTACCAGCCACGCCGCCATGGGGTCGATCGCTTGTCCCCATACCCACATCAACTTGCGTACCTCCTCGATCACCGACTCGGACCCGACCACCGCTCCGGCGATCACGTCGTCGTGTCCGTTGAGATACTTCGTGGCGCTGTGGATCACGACGTCGGCGCCGTGCTCGAGCGGCCGGAAGTTGATCGGGGTAGCGAACGTCGAGTCGACGAACAGGGCGAGGCCCTCGGTCTTGCAGAGCGTCGCGATCGGCTCGAGATCGATCACGCGCAGCAGCGGATTGGTGGGCGTTTCGACGAAGATGGCTCGCGTGGTCTTCTTCAGGGCGCGCTTCCACTGCCGGGCTTCGAGCGGGTCGACGAAGGAGACCTCGATCCCCAGCCGGCCGAACTCTCCTTGGAACAGCTTGTGAGTGGAGCCATACACCCACTCGCTCGAGATCAGGTGGTCGCCGGGGCGCAGCACGGCGAGATGGGCCAGCGCGGTGGCGCCCATGCCGCTCGCCAAGAAAATCGCGGCCTCCGCGCCCTCGAGCAGCGCCAGCCGCTTGGCGATCGACACCTGGTTCGGGTTGTTGCCGTAGCGAGTGTAGAGGACTTCCTGGGTGGAGCCGACGGGATTCGTGAAGGTGGCGCTTTGGTACAGCGGCGTGACGATCGGCGCCCAATCGGGGCGCGCCTCCGGGTCGCCGTGAATCGCGCTGGTGGAGAAGCCGAGGCGCCGCTTCACCAGCCCCCGCCCGTCACGCTAGGGTCAGCGCGAAGGTCCCTCCGGGGGTGCGCGCGGCCAGTCGCCGCGCCACCAGCTGCTCGAGCAGGGGAGCAGCGGCCTCGGGGGCGCCCACGGGGTCGAGCGTGCCGTCGCCCCGCTCGATCAGCGCCGCCAGCCGATGGCCCGCCAGCACCGGCTCGATCGCCTCGCGGTGCCCCTCCGAAATGCCCGTGAGGACCAGCACGGCCGTTCGCCCGCGCAGCAGCTTCGCGACGATCTCGTCGGCGCACGAATAATCGATGCACCCCACGCCCGTGAAATCGATGCGCGCCACGGGCACCTCGGTCTGGACTGCCGCCATCACCCGCTCGATGCGCTCCCGCACTACACGTCCCGTCGGGCGGGTCACCAAATCGGCGTAGACGCCCGACACCGATTCCTGAAGCACCGCGTGCACGTCGATGTGCTGTATCACCGCGTCGTGGACCCCTGCTCCGGTATGATGATGAGTACTTGAGCGCCCGGGAACGCCGGCAGGCCTTCTTTCAAGGGCACGTCGTCGTCCCACCCGGGCACGATGGCGATGCGCGCCGTGCCACTGCGGATCGCGATCTTGCCCTCCCAACGTGACAGATACCGCCGAATGCCGGCGAGTCCCTGGCCGCGGCCGGGGTCGCGAAACCGGCTCACTCCCTGAATGAGCGCCGCTTCGAGCGCGGCCGCGTCGCTCCAGCGCGCGCCGAACCGCTTGCTCTGCGTTGGCTCGAGCGAGTGCCGGAAGCCGACCCCCGCATCCGCCACGGCGATGACCACCACGCGTCTCGCGAGTTTGCGGCGCCAGCGATACGCTTGCACCGCCACCCAGCCGCCGGTGCCCGCGTGCTCTACAATATTCTGACACGCCTCCGAAAGCGCCATAGCGAAGCCCATCGTCGCCTTGGGATCGAGCCCCAGCTCCGACGCCAGGATGGCAGACGCGCGCTGCTGAATTTTTGACACCACGGCATGCACGTCTTCGGCGGCACGCACCGGCGTCACCGGGAGCAGCACGTCGCTTTCGTCCGCCGCTTTGACGCGGGGCAGCTTCCCGTGGATCTCGAACAGCTCGGCGGCTTCCCGGAAGAAGCCGGCGCGCGTCCAGTACGTGAGCACGTCGGCGTGCGTCGGCGCGGTCAGGAGCGGTCGATCGCCGGCCGCGCCGCGCGCCGCCTGTCCCGCCGCGAGCAAAGCGACGAGGCCATATGGCGACGCCCATTCGGCGGCATGCGCATCGAACAGCAAGCGCTCGCCATTCTGCGTGGCTTCCGCCAATGCTCCCGCGAATTGGTCGAACGAGCGATCGTCGAATTGGGCCGGGATCTCGACCAGCCGGGTCATACCGCGGAGAGCTTGCCGCGCAGGTGGTCGCGCAGGCCGGTGGCCCCACGGTGCGACACGTTACGCGCGCCCATCCGCGTCCCGAGCCGCAGCGCGTTTTCGAGTTCGCTGCCGGCGAGGACCGACGCCACCACCGCGGCGCCGAAGACGTCGCCGCAACCGGTGGGATCGCCGTCCGCGATCGGTGCCTCGTCCACCGGAATGCGCGCCGTGCGGACAGGGTTGCCCGTGAAATACGCGGCGCCCCGAGCTCCGAGCGTGACGACGAGCGCGCGACAGCCGCGCGCCAACGCCCCCGCCGCGACGACGAACGGGTCGGCGCCGAGCTGCTGCAGCTCGTCCTCGTTCAGCTGCACCATGTCGAAGCAGTTGAACCATGCGGGGGCGTCCGGCAGCGGCTGCGGCACGCGCGTGCCGTCGGGCTCCTTGCCGAGAAACAGGCTGTGCAGGTCGGCGTACAGAAACCGCGGGAAGCCCCGGCGCATCAGCTGGGCCGTCTCCAGGCTCAGCTCGTAGCCCGAGATGAAGTTCACGTACAGCGCATCGAGGTCGCGCACGTGGGGCCCGAGCTCGGCCCACGTCCAGGGCGGCACGCCGCCTGCCATCTGCTCGCAGCGGCGCTCGCGCTGGTAGTACCGCAGGGTCACGCGGTTGTTGGGCACGGGGACTTCGACGAAGCGGGCCCCGGGGGCGAGGTGCTGCAGGCCGCTGAGGAACGTGGCGGCGCGCGCCGCGAGGTCGCGGCCCACCTTGATCAGCGGTACGATCTGCCAGTCGTCTCCCAGGGTGGCGTCGAGCGCGGCGAGCGAGTAGGAGATCCCGCCCCACTCCTCGACGGCTGGCTGCGCGGCCTCGCGCCCGTAGATGGTGTCCCACACCATCGATCCGATCACGCCGAGGCGCTTCACGCCTTTCCCCCCCGGTGCTGGATGAACACGGCCGCGGCTCCGTACACGCCAGCCGTTCCCGTCAGTTCACCCGGAACGATCCGGCACACGTCCACCGCGGGCTTGAACGCGCGCCGCTTCACTTCGCTCTTGAGCGGTGTGAACAGTCGGTCGCCCGCGAGGGTGACGCCGCCGCAGATCACGACCACTTCGGGGTTGAAGATGTTCACGAGGCTCGCGACCCCCGCCCCGAGGAAGTGGGCCGTGTCATGCACCACCTCCAGCGCGAACTCATCGCCGTCGTGAGCCGCCTCGTACACGAGCTGCGCGGTGATCTTGCTCAGGTCACCCTGCACGTACTTCGGCAGGCCGGTGTCGACGCCGGCCTCGATGCCTTCCACCGCCCGTGCCGCGATGGCGGGGCCCGACGCGTATGCCTCGAGGCAGCCATAGTTGCCGCACTTGCAGCGGCGTCCGTTCGAGTCGATCGTCATGTGCCCGATCTCGCCGGCGATGTCGGACGCCCCGCGGTAGACCTCGCCGTCCAGCACGATCCCCCCGCCGATCCCCGTGCCGATGGTGAGCCCGATGACGTGGTGCGAGCCCCGGGCGGCCCCCCGCCACCACTCGCCGAAGATCGCGCAATTGGCGTCGTTATCGAGCGTCGCCGGGAGGCCGAGCGCTTGGGACACGTGGTCGCGCAACGGGAAGTTGGTCCAGCCGAGGTTGGGCGTGAGCAGCACGATGCCGGTCTTCGTGTCCAGTGGCCCTGGCGATCCGATGCCGACCCCCGCGATCTGCTTGCCGCGCGCGGCCGCCATGGAGGCCCGCGCCAGTTTACCGATCCGCCCCAGCACCGCGTCCGCACCCTGCTCCGGCAGCGTGGGCTCGGACACCAACCCCAGCAGCTCGGAGCCGTCTTCCGCCACCGTTCCCACGACGATGTTCGTGCCGCCGAGGTCGACGCCGACGACGTAGCGCATGCGTGTCACGATCCTTCCACAAGGTCGTTCACTGCCGTGGCAGCGCGCCCGTTTCCTCGATCGCGTTCAATACCGCATCCACCGTCAGCGCGCGCATGCAGCGGTGGTGGACGAGCGGGCAGCTCGGCGGCCCGTGCGCCGAGCAGGGCCGGCACAAGAGCCCAGTGAACTCCACGACGCGGTCGTGCGGTCCGCGCGGCCCGAATCCGAATGCCGGCACCGTCGGCCCGAAGATCGCGACCGTGGGCGTGCCCACCGCCTGCGCGAAATGGAGCGGTGCGCTATCGTTGGTCACGAGCAGGGCGGCGCGCCCGATCAGGTCGGCGGCCTGGCGCAGCGTGAGCTTACCGCAGGCGTTGACCGCCTTCCATTGCCTTCCGCCTGCCGTCACCGCCTTGACGATCCCCTCGCCGAGCGACGCGTCCTCGGATGCGCCCACCGCCACGATCGCCGCCCGCTCCGCCAGTCGTCGGGCCAGCTCCTCGTAGTAGGGCCACCGCTTGGAGCCCCAGATCGACCCCGGCGCGAGCGCCACGAACGGCTTCCGGATGCCGTGCTCGCGAAGCAACGCGTCCGTTGCCGCGCGATCCGCGCCGTTCGCGACTATGCTAGGCCTCGCGGACGGCCCTTCGCTCGGCGCGCCGGCGCGTGCCAGCGTCAGCAGCCGGTCGATCTCATGCTCGTTGGCCGGCCGCCGCAGGACTTCGGTGTACAGCAGCGGCCATCCGTCCTTGAAGCCAACCCGTTTCGGAATACGCGCCAGCCAGGCCAACGCAGCGGAGCGCAGCGACCGGTGGGGAAGATACGCCGCTTCGTACCGTTCCGCCTTGAGCGCCCGGGCGAGCCGGACGAGCCCGCGGAGCCCCCGATCGTTCCCTCGTTTGTCATAGGCGATCACCCGCCGTACCGCTGGGTGCGTCTCGACGAGCGGCGCGGCCGCCGGTGTCGTCACCACATCCAGCGGTCCGTGTCGGGCGCCGAGTGCCTCGAGCAGCGGCGTCGTGAGCACCACGTCGCCCAAGAACGCGGTCTGAACGACGAGACTAGTCAACCTGTAAAACCGCCAGGAATGCCTCTTGGGGGATCTCCACCGTCCCGACTTGCTTCATGCGCTTCTTTCCCTCTCTTTGCTTCTCGAGCAGCTTGCGCTTCCGGGTCACGTCGCCGCCGTAGCATTTGGCGGTCACGTTCTTGCGGAGCGGGCGAATCGTCTCGCGCGCGATCACCTTCGTCCCGATCGCCGCCTGGATCACCACCTCGAACAGCTGTCGGGGAATCAGCTCGCGCAGCTTCTCGGCGATCTTGCGGCCCCACTCGTACGCCTTGTCCTTATGGATGATCACCGAGAAGGCGTCCACGGGATCGCCGTTCAGCAGCATGTCGAGCTTCACCAGGTCGGACGCCCGATACTCGAGAAACTCGTAGTCGAGTGAGGCGTACCCTCGCGAGATGGTCTTGAGCTTGTCGTAGAAATCGAGGATGATCTCGGCCAGCGGGAACTCCCAGCCGAACTCGACGCGCGTGGGATCGACGTAGTGCATGCCGGTGTACCCGCCGCGCCGCTCCTGCCCGAGCTTCATGACCGAGCCGATGTACTCCGCGGGGGCGACAATGCGCGCCTTCACGAACGGCTCCTCGATGTGGTCGACTTCCGAGCCGTGCGGCATGAGGCTGGGGTTCTCGACCAGCTGCACCGTGCCGTCGGTCTTGTGCACGTGGTACTCCACGTTGGGCACCGTGCTGATCAGATCGAGGTTGAACTCCCGCTCCAGCCGCTCGCGCACGATTTCCATGTGCAGCAAGCCGAGAAAGCCGCAGCGGAATCCGAAGCCGAGGGCCACCGAGGATTCCGGCTCGTAGTGCAGCGACGCGTCGTTGAGCTGCAGCTTGGCGAGCGCGTCGCGCAGCTCCTCGAACTGGTTGGGCTCCGTCGGGTACAGCCCGGCGAAGACCATGGACTTGATGTCGCGGTAGCCCGGGAGCAGCGGCACGTCCCGGTGCTCGGCGTCGAGCACGGTGTCGCCGGCCCGCGTCTCGCGCACGCCGCGCACGTTGGCCACGACGTACCCGACCTCGCCCGCCTCGAGCTGCTCGGTGGGCTTGTGGCCCAGCTGCAGGTACCCGACTTCGTCGACCTCGTACACGTCTTCCTTGTGGGCCCCGAACGCGATCTTCATCGCTGGCCGGATCGCGCCGTCCACCACGCGAATACTCGGGATCGCACCGCGATAGCGGTCGTAGTAGGAGTCAAAGATCAGCGCGCGGAGCGGCGCGTCGGCGTTGCCCCGGGGCGGCGGGATGCGCTGTACGACGGCCTCGAGCAGCTCGGGCACGTTGGTGCCTTCCTTCGCCGAGATGCGCAGGATCTCATCCGGTTTGGCTCCGATGAGCTCGTGGATTTCCTGCGCCCGGCGCTCCGGCTCCGCGCCGGGGAGGTCGATTTTGTTCAGGACCGGGATGACCTCGAGGCCGGCATCGAGCGCGAGGAATAGATTGGAGATCGTCTGCGCCTGGATGCCCTGCGAGGCGTCGACCACCAGGATCGCGCCTTCGCACGCCTGCAGTGAGCGCGACACTTCGTAGGTGAAATCCACATGGCCCGGCGTGTCGATGAGATTGAGCTCGTACACGCCGCGGTCCCGGGCGTGATACGTCATGCGCACGGCGTTCAGCTTGATCGTGATGCCCCGCTCGCGCTCCAGGTCCATCGTGTCGAGCACCTGTTCGCGCATGAGGCGCTTGTCGAGGGTGCCCGTCAGCTCGATGAGTCGATCGGCCAGGGTGGATTTGCCATGGTCGATGTGCGCCACGATGCAGAAGTTACGGATATTGGCCTGCCGCATGGGAGGGAAAGATACAGGGGCTAGGGGTTAGGGACTCGGGACAGGTGGTCCCTAGCCCCGAGCCCCCAGCCCCGAGCACCTTTCTGTTCTTCATGCCCCCCATCACCGGCTGGTTTGACCCCACGTCCAACGGCGGCGCGCTGCGGCTCCCCGCCAACAGCTACCTGCCCGCCAGGGGCGATCCCGCCGTACGGTTGCCCGGCCTGCGCCGCGGCGATCTCGTCGCGCTCGAGAACGGCCGGGTCGTCAGCGTCAACGGACTGCCGCCCGCTCGTCTCGCCGGTCGCCCGGAATTCACCGAGCTGGGCGCGGTACACCCGTCTCGTCCGCTGCGGCTCGAGACGCCGCGGCCGTCCAGTCCACGTACCGCCGAGACGCAGCGCGTCGTCGACCTGATCTGTCCATTCGGCTTCGGCCAGCGGGCGCTCATCGTTTCGCCGCCCAAGGCCGGGAAGACCGTCATGCTCCAAGCCGTGGCCGAGGGCGTCGCCCTCAACTATCCGGAGGTGACTCTTCTCATCCTGTTGGTGGACGAGCGCCCCGAAGAGGTCAGCGAGATGATCGACTGGGGTCGGGGTGAGGTGATCGCCTCGAGCTTCGATCTGTCCCATGAACGACACGTGGCGGTGGCGGACATGGTCTTCGAGCACGCGCGCCGCCAGGTAGAGCTCGGCAAAGACGTGGTGATCGTGCTCGACTCGCTGACGCGGTTGGCGCGCTCCCACAACACAGCTGGGCGAGGGAGTGGGCGCACCATGTCCGGAGGACTGGACGCCACCGCGCTCGCCAAGCCCAAGGCGCTGTTCGGCGCCGCGCGCACGGTGCCGAAGGGCGGCTCGCTCACGGTCATCGCCACCGCCCTGGTCGAGACCGAGAGCCGGATGGACGACGTGATCTTCGAAGAGTTCAAGGGGACGGGCAACGCCGAGCTGCGACTGTCGCGCGCCCTGGCCGACCGACGGATCTACCCGGCGGTCGACATCGCCGCCAGCGGCACTCGGCGCGAAGAGCTCTTGGCGGACGCCGCCACGGTCGCGGCCAAGCAGCAGCTCCGACGCGGTCTCGTGGCGCTTCCCGCCGAAAAGGCGATGGACGCGCTGCTCGCGCAGGTGAAGCGCACCAAGACCAACGCGGAGCTGTTGACCGGGGTCGGCTAGGGCTTCACTTCGTTCCGCCGACGATCTGTCGGTAGCTCTGCGGATTCCACCGCGGCCGTTGCGTCGCGTTGGCGACCGCCAGACCGAGATAAAACACCAGGCGAGCGAACCGCGCTTCCTTTTCGGTGTCGATCTTGTCGGGCGAATCGCTGACCTGGTGATAGTCCGGATGCAAGCCCGTCGTGAAAAACAGAATCGGCACGCCCTTCCTCGCGAAGTTGTAGTGATCCGACCGGTAGTACAGACCCTCCTGCGGCCAGAGGTCGCCCACCGGCTTGATGCTCAGGTCGCGGTGCTCCGCCGCGACGCTGTCGAGCATGGCGCCGAGGTTCGACTGCTCGCGTCCGATCACGGCGAGGGTGTCCTTCGCATTGCGGCCCACCATGTCGCTGTTCAGGTCGGCGATGACGCTCGCGAGCGGGACGGTGGGATGGTCTGCGAAGTAAGCACTTCCCCACAGGCCGCGCTCCTCGCCGCTCACGGTCATGAACACCAGCGACCGCTTGGGCCGCTCCGCGGCCGACGCAAACGCTTGCGCCAGCTCCAGCACGGCGACACTGCCCGAGCCATCGTCGTCGGCCCCGTTGCAGATCGAGTCCCCACCGCGGGCGACGCACCCTTCGCCCGCACCGGGCGTGCCGATGTGGTCGAGATGCGCGGTGAACAGGACGTATTCCTTGCTGAGCGCCGGATCGCTGCCCTCGAGGATCCCGATCACGTTGGGCGCCGCCGTGTGCTGCAGCACCCGCTCCCGCACGTCGAGCTCGAGCGCCACGTCGGTCAGCGGATGCGCGGCCAAGGGGCGGACTCCCCAGGCGCGCAACGAGTCAGGAGGGGCGCCACCCTGCGCGAACAGCGGCGCCACGGTGGCGGAGCGCACGGCGAACACGGCGGGGACAGGAACGCCGCCTCCCTCACTGGGATTGTGCACGCGCGTGCTCGCGGCGCGCCCCGGCAGCCGCTGCCAGAGCGAGTCGGGGAATCCGGCGACCAGCATCATGGCGAGCGGTCGCAGCGGCAGCAGCTTTCCCGCGAGGGCGTTGAACCCCGGACCGACGGCGACGAAGACGACTTTCCCCCCCACCGCCGCGGAGTCGAGGGCGCCACCGTCGGGCGATCCGGTGATGACGACCGCGGAGCCGGCGGTCGGCTTCTCGGGAGCCTGCCCTTCGATGAGCAGCACCTCCCGGCCACCGCGCCAGGTGGCAGGCGGGCGGCCGGTCACGCGGATGGCCGCGCTCTCGGGGTCGAACCGCAAGATGTCCAGGGGATAGCGCTGCAGGTACGTGCCGCTGTCCCCGCCCGGCTTGAGGCCGAACCGTCGAAACTCACTCGCCACGTACGCGGCGGCGAGGTCGAGCTGGGGACTGGGCGTCGCCCGCCCGAGCATCGAGTCGGCCGCGATGAGGTCGATGCGGCGGCGCACGTCCGCGCTCGTGATGGCCGCTGCGCCGCGGGTGGGCGGTGGCTGCCGTTGCGCGGCCGCGAGGCCGGGGAGCACCGCGCACAGCAGCGCGGGGAGGTACCGCATCGTGTTTCGCCTCGATCGCGAAGGGGAACGAAACCTAACGCGCCCGGCCGTGGCGGACCACGGTCGGGCGCGTCGGCTGTGCATTCGCTGAATTACGGCTTGCGCCGTTTCAGCTCGGGCTCCTGTCGCGGCCGCTCTTGAGCTGGCTCGCGGCGCGGCTCAGCTCGGGGCTCTGACCGCGGTGGCGGGGCAGGGGAAGGAGACTCGCGGCGCGGCTCAGCTCGAGGCTCTGACCGCGGCGGCGGGGCAGGCGGAGGAGACTCGCGGTGCGGTTCGGCGCGTCGCTCCTCGACTGGCGCCGCCCGACGCTCCGGCTCAGCCGGGCGCACCAGCCGGTCCGGCTGATTCTGGCGCTCCGGTTGCTGCGACCGCTCACGCCAGTCGCGGCGGTCGGGCGTCTCACGTCGCTCCGAACGTTCGGGCTGCGCCAGTCGGTCGGGCCGGTCGCGGCGATCGGGTCGGTCGGGATTGCTGGGGCGGTCCGGTCGATCCCCCTGGTCCCCACGGTCCCGGTGATCCGGTTGATCGTGACGATCCCGGCCCCCGCGGCCCCGATCGCGATCGTTTTCATCGTTGTTCTGACCGCCCGGGTTGTTCTGAACATCCGACCCGGGTCGCCGCCGCGGAGGCATGATGTTGGGGGGCGGAATGACGCCTGTGCCACCCAGGTCGCGCCCCCGCACGCCGACGTCTCGCCGGCGGTCGTCGTTTACCGGTCGCTCACGTACCCGCGTGATGAACAGGTCCGACCCTTGCCGGTCCTTGAAGATGAACCGCGGCTCGGGCCGGTAAGGTCGAGTGAACACGACCCGGGTGCCGCCATAATACCGATAGGGGTAGTAATAAGGATCGTCGAAAACCACGATCCGGAAGCGCACGCACGTGTAATCGTAGGGGTTCCAGTACGGATAGCTCACGTAGCTGTGGCAGTCGTAGCACAGGAACCGGGGATAGTCGTAGTGCTGCTGCACGTAATAGGGAACGAGATCGTAGTCCCAGTCGCGGTAGCCGTCGGGTACGATCCGCTGAGCCAGGTCTGTGAGGGCGACGTAGGGATCACCCCGCACCCGACCCTCGGCGATCAGGCGGTAGTCCCAATGATCGTTGCTCTCGATGCCGGCGTACTGGAACGGGTCGGCGGCGGCGACGGCGAATATGTAACCGACGCCCGGGTAGTCATCGACGTAAAACGCGTCGCGATCGTACCCATCGCTGGCCTCGTAATCCCGCCCGCCGCGCGCGTAGTTGTCCTCCCACGGCTCGTGCGGGTACAGGACGCGGACGCGCCCGTCGCTGTCGACTCGCAGAATGGTGACGTAGGCGTCCTGGTCGGCGCGAAAGTGCACGCGCACGCCCTGGCCGCGCGTATACGGATCGTCGCCCCGGTCGGTCCAGACTTCGACCCGGGGGCGGTAGCTGTAGTCATCGGACAGGGGCGAGCGTGCAGGCACGCCGCCGTGAGCCGTGACGAGAGCCAGCAATCCGATGGTGGTCAACATAAGAGCCTCCCGCCGGGCGCCAGAGCAGGCCGCATGCCAGCCGGGGAACCAGGGACCTGGGACGTAAGTTCCTGTCGGCAATTACGTTGCAACGACTCTCGTGGCACGTCGATGCCCTCAATCTGTCCTCTACCCGGGACAAACGGCCGTTCATTAGCTTCCGCCAGCCGATGAGGGACGTCACGCGTATCGACTTGCTCGATCCCGCCGAGGTGGCTCGCCTGGGAGGCATCGAGATCGTTGCAGAGGGCGTCGTGGAAGGCTTCCTCGCGGGGATCCACCGGTCGCCGTTTCGCGGGTTCTCGGTCGAATTCACAGAACACCGAGCCTATCAGCCGGGGGACGAGCTGCGCTACCTCGACTGGAAGATCCTGGCCCGAGCTGACCGCCTGTTCGTGAAGCAGTTTGAGGAAGAGACCAACCTCCGCGCGATGATCCTCGTGGATGCGAGTCGCTCGATGGCATGGGCGGGCGCCGCGACGCGTCTCACGAAGCGGGCCTACGCGGATCGGCTGGTGGCGGCGCTGGCGCTGATTCTGCTGCGGCAGCGGGACGCCACCGGTCTCATCACGTTCGACGATGTCGTCCGCGCCGTGGTGCCCGCGCGCGTGAAGGCGGGTCAGTGGACCCGACTGGTGCGGGGGCTGCTCGACACTCCCGACGGCTTGGGCACGGCGGCGCACGATGCGCTCGTCCACGTCACGTCATTGCTCCCACGCCGTGGGCTGGTCGTGCTCGTCTCCGACCTGCTGTTCGATCGTGAACTCGCGCTCACGGCGTTACGGTATCTGCGCCATCGCGGTCATCAGGTGGTGGTACTCCACGTGATGGATCGCGGGGAGGCCGAGCTGTCGGGGCCGCCTGAGGTGCGATTCCGCGATCCTGAATCCACCGCGAGCTTGGTGGTGAGGCCCCGTGAGCTGGCGCGCGCGTATGCGGCGGCGGTGCAGGCGGAGATCGCCGCCTGGCGGGGCGCCTGTCGGCGACACGGGATCGCGTACCATCACGTGTTGACGGACATGCCGTTCGGCGTGGCCCTCCGGCTGCTCGCGTGACGTTTCTGCACCCGTGGGCGTTGGCGGGGCTCGTGGCCGCCGCGATCCCCGCGCTGCTACATCTCTTCGAGCGTCGGGTTCCGCTGGAGGCCGAGTTCCCACCCCTCCGCTACCTCACCGAGGCGGAGCGTCAGAGCGCTCGACGTCTGAAGCTGCGGCATCTGCTACTGTTGATCCTGCGAACCGCTGTCATCTTGGCGATCGTGCTGGCGGCGGCACGCCCGCTCGTACGCTCCCGTCTGAACGCCGCCGCGGGCCACGAGCCGACGGCGCTCGTGGTGATTCTGGACGATTCACCCTCGAGCGGTCTTGTCGTCGACGGGCAACCGGTGCTCGAGCGATTGAAGACGACGGCCCGAGCCTCGTTGGCGCGCGCCACGACCGCCGATCGGGTGTGGCTGGTCTTGGCGGACGGCGTCGCGCGAGCCGGAAGCCGCGAGGCGCTGGTCGCGACGGTGGACAGTGCCGGCGTGTCGCCGTACCGACTCGACCTTTCGGCCGCCGTGCGCGCCGCGATTCTCCTGGTCAACGCGGAACCGTTGCCCGGACGCGAGATTCATATCGTGAGCGACCTGCAGCGCACGGCGTTCGGCGCGGGCCGGGTCACTGTTCCTCGAGGTGTGCGAGTGCAGGCGCTCGCGTCGCCCGATCGTCCCCCCCCCGCCAACCGGGGCGTCGGCAGCGTGCGCGTGACGGATGGCGCGGTTGTAATCGGCGTGGTCGGGACACCGGGGGCGGACGCCGGGCGACTGACGGTACGCGTGGGGGGTCGCGAGGTGGGGCACGCGTTGGCGGCTCCGGGATCGACAGTGACCATCATGCTCCCGCCCCTCGGGGTCGGGTGGTGGCTGGGGGAGGCGGCGCTCGACGCCGACGAGCTCCGGGCCGATGATCGCCGGCTCTTCGTGTGGCGTGTGGCCCCACCGGCGCGGGTCAGCTCGCAGCCGGACGCGGGGCCGTTCGTCGCGGCCGCACTGGCCGTATTGGAGCAAGGGCAGAGGATCCAGCGAGGCCCGGACGTGGCAGTGGCAGACCGGCCGGACGCCGGCCGGTTGGCGAGCGTGGTCATGCCGCCGGGAGATCCCGCGCTGATCGGCCAGGCGAATCGCGCGCTGGGGGCGCGGGGTGGGCGCTGGCGGTTCGGCGCGCCCGGCTCCCCGGGTCCGATCGCGAGCCCAACGATCCCGACGATCGCCGGTGCCCAGGTGGTCCGACGGTATCGTCTCGAGGGGAATGGCGTGGGCCCGGACGATACGGTGCTGGCGAGTGTGAACGGCGAGCCATGGCTGGTCCGTGGCGGGGGTGTGGTGCTCCTGGGCAGCAGGCTGGACACGGCGTGGACAGCGCTTCCGGCGGCGCCGGCGTTCGTGCCGTTCGTGGACGCGCTGGTGAACCGCCTGGCGCGAGGAGAAGCGCCCGTCGCCGTCACTGAAGGCCCTTCCCACGTGGAGTTCCAGATCCGCGGCGCCGACACCGTGGGCGCGAGGGTTTTCGGAATGGACGCGCGCGAATCGGATCTCACACCCGCGCCGGCACGGCTGGTGGCGGAAGTGCTGGGGGCCGACGTGCTGGACGGTGCCGCGTTCGCAGCCGCGCGGTTCGCGGGCGCGGGCAGGGGCCGCCTCGACGCCAGTGGTCCGCTGCTCGCGCTGGCAGTGCTCCTCGCCGCCGTGGAGCTGGGAATCGCGACGCTCACCCGCTGATGCCGCTCGACTTCTTGATCGACCGCTTCGACCAGCTGCCGGCGACGGCGGAGCTGGCGGGCGCGCTTCCGTCGCCCGCCACGCGGCGCGCGGTGGGCGGCTTGCCGGGCTCGAGCTCCGCGGTATTGCTCGCCGCCCTGGCCCGGCGATTGAGACAGCGCGTCTTCGTGATCGTCACAGCGACGCCGGGCGACGCGGAGCGCGGGCTCGCCGATCTGCAAGCGCTCGTGGGAGACTCCGTGGGGCTCTATCCGCAGCGAGAAGCGCTCGGCGCCGAAGAGCCGCATCTGGAGATCGCCGGCGAACGCGTTGAGACGCTGGAGGCGCTCCTGTCTGGCAGGATTCGCATCCTCGTCACGACGGCGCGCGCGGCGGCAGAGCGAACCGGTGTCCCGGCGGTGTTGCGGGATATGCGTCTGTCACTCGCGGTCGGGGACCGGGAAGGCGGGAGCGCCACACTCAGCGACGCGATCGAGCGTCTCGAGCGCATGGGATACACTCGGGTCCCCACCGTCACCGAGGTCGCCCAGTTCGGTGTACGCGGCGGAATTCTCGACGTCTACGGCTTCGGGATGGCGGCGCCGGCCCGGATCGAGTGGTGGGCGGACGACCTCGCGTCCATACGCACGTTCGATCTCGATACGCAGCGATCGGGCGAGACGATCCCGCAGGTGACGATCCTTCCGGTGAGGACTGAGGGTTCCAGGACACTCGGTGGCGGCACGCAGGATGCTGCACCCCCGCGGCGGGAGTCTCTGCTGGACCTGCTGCCCTCCGACGCGCTGCTGATTCTCGAACAGGAATCCGCGCTCGAGCAGGAGGTGGACCGCGCGTGGGCGGAGGCGGCGCACCATCTCGAAGTCGCTCGGCGTCTGGGTGGGGAAGAACCGGCACGTCGCGAGGAATTGTTCATCGACCCGGCGGCGTGGCGGGCGAAGCTCCACGCGTTCGGACGTCTCGCTCTCAACACCGCCGACGCCGCGACGCGGTTCCCGGTGGCGCCACCCGAGGCGATCGACCGCGACATCAAGCGGCTGCGGCGCATCGTCGCGGGAGATCCGCCGACGGTCATCCTGTGCGACAACGAGGGACAGCTCGAGCGGCTCGAGGAGCTGCTCGAGGCGGGCCGGGCCACGCTGGTGGTGGGAGCGCTGGACGGCGGCTTCGTGCTGCCAGGGCTGCGGCTGCTCACGGATCACGAGATCTTTCGCCGGGCGCGGCGGCTGCGGCGGCCGCGCCGGTATCGCGAGGCGACGGCCGGTGCCGCGACTCGCGCGCTCAAGCCAGGCGACTACGTCGTGCACCTCGAGCACGGGATCGGCGTATACCGCGGGATGCAAATGATCGCCGTGGGCGCGGACGGCGGAGCGCTCGAGGTGGCGGTGGTGGAGTACGAGGGCGGCACGAGGCTCAACGTGCCGGTGTACCGGCTGGACCAGCTCGAGCCGTATCGTGCCGCGGACGGCGATGCGCCGCCGCCGCGACTGCATCGGCTCGGCACGACGACGTGGCAGCGACAGCGCGATAAGACGCGGGCCGCGATCCGCCGCATGGCGGCCGAGTTGCTGGAGCTGTACGCCCGGCGGCAAGTCACTCAAGGGTTCGCGTTTCCGCCCGACACGTCGTGGCAGCGCGAGCTCGAGTCCGCCTTCCTTTATGAGGACACTCCCGATCAGCGGCGCGCCTCCGAAGAGGTGAAGCGGGACATGGAGCGGGCCCGGCCCATGGATCGGCTGCTCGTGGGCGACGTGGGGTACGGCAAGACGGAGGTAGCGCTCCGCGCGGCGTTCAAGGCGGTGCAGGCGGGGAAGCAGGTGGCGCTGCTCGTTCCCACCACGATTCTCGCCGAGCAGCACGGGCGCACGTTCCGTGAGCGGCTGGCGGATTACCCAGTGCGGGTAGAGGTGCTGTCGCGGTTTCGGGGACCCAAGGACACGAAGCTAGCCACGCGGCGTCTGGCCGCGGGGGAAGTGGACGTTGTGATCGGCACGCATCGCCTGCTGTCGCGCGACGTGACCTTTCGCGACCTCGGTCTCCTCGTCGTGGATGAGGAGCACCGCTTCGGTGTAAGGCACAAGGAGCGGCTCAAGGCGCTCAAGCTCGCCGTCGACGTGCTGACGCTCACGGCGACGCCGATTCCGCGCACCTTGCATCTGTCCCTCGCCGGGCTGCGGGACCTCACGTTACTCGAGACGCCGCCCAAGGATCGCTCACCCGTACTGACGTTCATCGAGCCTTGGGACGACGGCCTGATCGAGGAAGCGCTGGCACGCGAGCTGGATCGCGGCGGCCAGGTGTACTTCGTGCACAACCGCATCGAGACGATCGACACGGTGGCGGAGCGCGTTCGAGCGCTGGCGCCGGCGCGCGCACGCATCGCCGTGGCGCACGGCAAGCAGAAGGAAGCGACGCTCGACCAGGTGATGTCGCGCTTCGTGGCCGGCGAGGTCGATGTGCTCGTGTCTACGATGATCGTGGAATCGGGCCTCGACGTCCCGAATGCCAACACGATGCTCGTCAACCGCGCGGATCAGTTCGGTCTGGCCCAGCTGTACCAGTTGCGCGGCCGCGTGGGCCGCAGTCACCGCCGGGCGTACTGCTACCTGCTCGTCCCCGACCTGGTGGACGCCGACGCGGAGCAGCGACTGCAGGTGCTGGAGCAACACACGGATCTCGGATCGGGGTACCGGATCGCGCTCCGCGATCTCGAGTTGCGCGGCGCGGGTGACTTGCTGGGTGCCGCCCAATCGGGCTTCGCGCAGGCAGTCGGCTTCGAGACGTATCTGCGGTGGCTGCAGGAGACGGTCGACGCCCTCAAGGCGGGGAACGGGAAAACGCAACGCGGCAAGGGGACGCCTCCGGAAGTGATTCTCGACTTGCCGGCGCATCTGTCGGACGCGTATGTGCCGGACGACGCGGTGAAGCTCGAGCTGTACCGGCGGCTGGCGCGGGCGGAAGCCCCTAGCGAGATTGAGGCCGTGCGCGAGGAGCTGCGTGATCGCTTCGGGCCGCTGCCCGACGACGCACAACGGCTGCTTCTCGTGTCGGAGCTGCGTGCGCTCGGCGCCCCGTTGGGACTCGAGACGATCCTCGTGAAGGGCGACGAGGCGCGGCTTACCTTCACGCGAGACGCGCGCCCGCGACTCGCGGGCCTGACGGCCGCGTTGGACGCCGTGCAGTTCGAAGCCGACGTTCGCCGCGCGGCGCCGCTCTCCCTGCGACTGCGCCGACTCGGCGGTGAGGCCATCGGGCCGGGGCTGGTGCGAGCCCTCACGACCGTCCTCGCGGACGCCCACCCTTAAGGAGTCGGCATGCGACCGATCGGCCCCATCGTCACGGTGCTCGCGCTAGCGGGATGCGGCGTGCTGCGGGACGCGTTTTCGGCGCACCCGCAGGTCGCCGGGACCGCCGCGGGAGAGACCTTGTCGGTGCAGCGCCTGGCGAGCGTGGTGGGACACGCGCAGCGCTACCCGGTCAATGCCGACGTCGTGAACGGCGTCGCAAGCATCTACCTCGACTACGCCGTACTCGCCGCGAACCTCGGCCGGGCGCGCGACCTGCATGACTCCACGCTCGTCGTGACGGCCCAGTGGCCGCTGGTGGCGCAGCTCAAATGGGAGCGCTATCACGATCGGCTGACGGCGACGCGCAGCAGGCTCACCCAGTCGCAGGGTGATTCGGCGTTCACCGAGG
This sequence comes from Gemmatimonadales bacterium, assembly GCA_035280265.1. Classification (GTDB taxonomy): domain Bacteria; phylum Gemmatimonadota; class Gemmatimonadetes; order Gemmatimonadales; family GWC2-71-9; genus AG41. Next base: position 21,791 of record DATEGE010000211.1, read on the forward strand.
GGTCCGTGCGCCTGTTCCAGCACATCCTGGTCAGGGTACCGCGGAGTGCCGTGCCGATGATGGAGCAACAGAAGCGCGAGCAGGCCGCGCGCCTGCTGGGGCAGGCGGAGGCGCAACACGGCGCCAACTTCGCCCGGCTCGCCGGCCGCTTCTCCGAAGACTCCGGATCCAGGGCTCAGGGCGGATATCTGCCCGTCTCCTCCCGGGGCCAGTTCGACGCAACGTTCGACAGCGCGGCGTGGGCGCTGCCGCCAGGCGCGATGAGCGGCCTGGTCCGCACGCCCTTCGGTTTCCACATCATCCGCCGACCGCCGCTCGGCGAGGTGCGGGACTCATTCCGGGCGGACCTCGAGCGGGCCCGCAGCGGCCGCCTGGACTCGCTGTACCTGGACAGTCTCGCCAAAGCGTGGCGACTCGAGGTCGCGTCCGGCGCGCCGGCGATGGTGCGTCAGGCCGTGCCGCAAATCGTGTCCGCCCGCCAGGACGAACGGTCGCTCGCCAGCTACCGTGGCGGTGCATTCCGGGTGAAGGACTTGGCGCGTTGGCTACTGGTGATCGACCCGAATGTGGTGCGCAGTATCGGCACCATGACCGAGGCGCAGTTGACTCAGCTCGTGACGCTCCTGGCGCAGCGCGATCTGCTGCTGCAAGAAGCCGACTTGGCCGGCGTGGGGCTCACAGCCGAGGACTGGCGACAAGTCCGCGCCGAGCACGACTCGATGGTCGCCCGCGTGGAAGGCCTGTTAGGGGTGAATGCTGAGGCGCTGAAGGACTCGGCGACGACGGCCGCGGCGCGCGCCAAGCTCGTCATGGCCCACGTGGACGGGTACGTGGACCACAGCTTTACCCAGGGAACGGTACCGTTCTACCCGATGCCCCCCTTCTTCGCGGGGGCGCTCCGTCAGGGCGAGCCGTGGTCGCTCAACGAGGCCGGCCTCGCGCGCGCGCTCGAGGCGGCGCAAGCGATCCGAGCACGGGACACCACGGGACGCACCCAACCCCCGACCGGGTTGAAGCGTGCTCCCGGCCCGCCACCGGTCGCGCCACAGTAATGCGCGCCATGCGTCGGGTCGTAATCGCCGCGGGTCTGGTTCTGGTTGCGGCGCCCTGGGGCGGGACGGCGCAGGGACGGGCGGCGACCGGTCGCCCGGTCGATCGCGTGGTGGCGGTAGTCGGCACGCGGCCCATCCTCGCGTCGCAGGTGGAGGAGCAGCTGGTGCTGGCGCAGTCGCAAGGCGCGAAGATCCCGGACGACTCCGCTGGGCGCGACGCGGCCCGTCGCCAGCTATTGTCGCAGATGGTGGACGAGGAGCTGATGGTCCAGCAGGCGGAGCGGGACACCACCCTCAAGGTGACGGATCAGGAGGTGCAGGAGGCCGTCGAGCAGACGGTGCAGAACGTGCGGAAGCAGTTCACCTCGCTGACGGACTTTCAGTCGCAGCTTCGGGCTGCGGGGTTCGTGTCCGAGGAGGAGTGGCGCCGCTGGCTGGCCGACCAGCAGCGTCGCTCGATCTTGCAGCAGCGGCTGATCGATGGGCTGAAGCAGAAAGGCAAGCTGCGGCCGATTCCGCCGAGCGACGCCGAGATGCGCGAGTTCTGGGAAGCGAACCGGAAAGACCAACCCAAGCGTCCGGCGGCCATCTCGTTCCGCCAGGTCGTGATCGTGCCGAAGCCCGACTCGGCGGCGAGCGCCCGGGGCCTGCAGCTCGCGGAATCCTTGGTGGTGGCGCTACGTCGCGGGGCCAACTTTGCCGACGTAGCGAAGAAGTACTCCGCCGATAGCGCGTCGCGCGAGCAGGGCGGGGAGCTGGGGTGGTTCCGGCGCGGCGTCATGGTGAAGGAGTTCGAGGACGTCGCGTTTTTCCTCCGACCCGGCGCCATCTCCGACGTGGTGCGGACGGAATTCGGCTTCCACATCATCCAGGTGGAGCGGTCCCAGCCCGCGGAAATCCTGGCGCGTCACATCTTGATCCAGCCTACGGTCTCGCAGCCACAAATCGCGATTGCGCGCGCGAAGGCGGATTCCGTGCACGGCGCGCTGGCGCACGGAGCGCCATTCGACTCGCTGGCGCGCCTGTATGCCGACCCGAGCGAGCCCAAGCTGGCCGATGGGTTGCCGCTGTCCCAGCTGCCCCCCGACTACACCGCGGCGATCGGCAACGACACCGTTCCGGGTCTGAAGCCTGTGTTCGAGGTCGGGGCCGGGACCGCGCGGCCGCGCTTCGTGGTGTTCGAGCTGACGAAGCGCTTGCCCGAAGGCGAGCTGTCTTTCGACGAGGTGAAGGACCGCATCCGTGAAGCGTTGGGTCAGCAGCTCGCCGTGAAGCACTACCTCGACCTGCTGCGCCGCACCACCTACGTCGACGTCCGCTTCTAGCCGGCGGCCTCGCGTCGCGGTCACCCTGGGCGACCCGCGAGGGATCGGACCCGAGGTCGTAAGCAAGGCGCTGGCGATCGGTCCGCTCGATGCCGATCTCGTTTTCCTCGGGAGTAGGGAGCAGGGAGCGGTGCCTTCCGCTGAGTTGGTGGTTCCCGCTCCCCGCTCCCTGCTCCCAGAACAAGCCGGGAGGATCGCCGGAGAAGCGGTGTCCGAGGCGGTCCGCCTGGCGCTCGCTGGCGAGGTGGATGCACTCGTCACCGGCCCGGTGCACAAGCAGGCGCTGCACCTGGCCGGCTTCCGCTATCCTGGGCTCACCGAGTTCCTGGCCCATCTCGCGGGAGACATGGATGCCGCGATGATGCTCGCTGCCGGGCGTCTGCGGGTGGTGCTGATCACGACCCATATCGCCTTGAAGGACGTGCCCGCCCAGGTGACGGGCGATCGTGTCGTCCGCTGCGGCCGGGTGGCGCAGCGCGCGCTGCGCGAGTGGTGGGGGATCGCGGCGCCGCGGCTCGCGCTATGTGCGCTCAACCCGCACGGCGGTGAGGGAGGATTGTTCGGCGACGAGGACGAGCGCGTGCTCGGTCCCGCCGCGCGCACGCTGGGCGTGGCCGGTCCCCTCCCGGCGGACACCGTCTTCGTGCGGGCCTTGCGCGGCGAGTTCGACGCGGTGCTGACGCCGTATCACGACGTGGGGATGACGGCGGTGAAGGTGGCGGGATTCGGGACCGGGGTGAACGTGACCTTGGGGCTGCCGTTCCCACGCGTGGCGCCGGATCACGGCACCGCCTTCGATATCGCCGGACAAGGCGTCGCGGACCCGGGCTCGATGCGAGCGGCGCTCGAGCTCGGGGTCGAGCTGGGGCGTCGCGCGCGCCAGTTGGGCAGCGCTCGTCCCTAGCCCTCGCCTGCCGGGGAGCGCCGCACCACCCGCACGGTCGCCACGCGGCGGCCCTCCATCTCCACGATCTCGAAGATCGCACCCTTCACCGCCACCTGATCGCCGGGCTTGGGGAGGCGGCCGATCGCGCCGAACAGAAACCCACCGATCGTCGTGTAATCGCCCTCGTCGAGCTCGAGGCCGAACGCCCCATTGACCTCGCGGATCGGCGTGGAGCCGGCGATGATCGGCGCCGCACCGGACGTTCGCAGCTCACCCGACGGACGGTCGTACTCGTCATAAATGGGACCGACGATCTCCTCCAGCAGGTCCTCCATGGTGACGAGGCCCGCGGTTCCGCCGAACTCGTCGAGAACGATCGCGAGGTGGATCTTCTGGCGCTTCATGTCGGTGAGCACGTCTTCCACTTCCCGCGTGCCGGGCACGAACACGGCGGGGCGGAGCACGGCGCGCAGGCCGCCGCCCTTCAGCGAGCGGAGCCCCGCCAGCACGTCTTTCGCGTGCACGATCCCGAGGATGTCGTCGAGCGTCGCGCCGTACACGGGGTAGCGCGAGCGGCCCGCGACCGCCACCTGATCCGCCGCCTCTTCCAGGGTGAGGTCCGCGGGCAGCGCCACGATCTCGGTGCGCGGGGTCATCACTTCGCGCGCCATCTTCTCGCTGAACTCGAATACGCCCTCGAGCAAACGGGCGTCATCGGCGTCGAGCTTGCCTCGTTTGCGGCTCTGCTCTACGAGCATGCGGATCTCCTCGGGGGAGTGAATCCGCTCGAGCTCGGCCGTGGTCCCCTTCAGGCCGAGCAGCCGGACCACGCGACCGGCGCTCCAGTTCAGGAGATCGGTGAACGGCCGCGTGATCCACGAGAAGAAAATGAGCGGCGCCGCGATCCAGCGGCTGGTCCGCTCCGGGTGCGTGATCGCCCAGGCCTTGGGCGCCTGCTCGCCGAATACGACGTGGAGGAACGAGACGACCGCCACCGCCACGGTGGACGCGACGCCGCCGCGGGCGAGAAAGTTGAGGGCCGCCGGCAGTGCCGCGAACCAGCCGCGGAACAGGTGTGCGACGGTGTCCTCCGCCACATAGCCCAGGAGGATCGACGCGACAGTGATGCCGAGCTGCGCCGCGGAGAGCTGGCGATAGAGGTCCTGCAGGGCGGCCTGCACGGTCCGCGCCCTGCGGTCGCCGCGCCGCGCGAGGGCCTCGATCCGCGTCCGGCGCGCGGCCACCAGCGCGAACTCGGCGGCGACGAAGAACGCGTTCGCGAGGACGAGCGCCAGCACCGCGAGCAGGCGCCAGCCGAGCGATTCCGTGGCGGCGTCGGGCATAGACGCGGGAACATAGGGCGTGTTGCCCGGCGGCGGAACGGCTCGATATGTTTGATCACATGAGCGCCGCGTTACCGCTGGACGTCCAGTGCACGCATCGCGCGCCGTTGCGGCACGAGAGCCGGCGGCGGATGAAGGCCGTGTTGGCCATCACCGCCGCCGTGATGGTCGCCGAGGCGGTGGGCGGGTGGGTGGCCCATTCACTGGCGCTGGTCGCGGACGCGGGCCACATGCTCGCCGACGTGGCGGCCCTGGGACTGTCGCTCGTCGTCACCGCGCTGGCGCAGCGGCGGGTCACGGCGGAGCGGACGTTCGGGCTATTGCGGCTCGAGATCCTCGCAGCGCTCGTGAACGGGGCGGCGCTGATCGTGATCTCGCTCGGAATCGGCGTCGAGGCATATCAGCGGCTGCGGGCGCCCACGGGCGTAGACGCGCGGCTGCTGCTGCTGATCGCCGGCGTTGGGCTCGCCGCCAATGCCGCCGGCGTCGCGATCCTCCACCGCGGCCATAAGCACTCGCTCAACCAGCGCGGCGCCTACCTGCACATCCTGAGCGACTTGCTGGGCTCGGCGGGCGCGCTCGTCGCCGGTGGCATCATCCTCGCCACGGGCTGGGTGCAGGCCGACCCCATCACCTCGGTGTTGATTTCGTTGCTGATCCTCGGGAGCGCCTGGCGTCTCGTCAGGGAGAGTACCGACGTGCTGCTCGAAGCGGCTCCGGCGCACATCGCCCTGTCGGACGTGCACGACCGGATCGCTTCCGTCCCCGGGGTGGCCTCGGTCCACGATCTTCACGTCTGGACCGTCACCAGCGGCGTCGTCGCGATGAGCGGTCACCTCGTGGTCCGGGACCCCACCGATAACCAGCGGATCCTCGAGGCGGTGCAGCAGCGCCTGGGTAGCCTGGGAATCGAGCACGTCACGGTGCAGATGGAGCGGGATCCGACCTGCGACTGACGCCCCCCGCCTGCGCCGACCCTGCAAACATCGATACGACGTCGAACAGCTGCGACAGCTGGAGCGCGAACGCACGGCCGTCCCGGTCTTGCCGGTAGCTCGCCTTGATCAGGGTTTCCGGTCCCAGACGATACCCTACCCCCGCCTCCCCGTCATACCGGTTGGTGGAGCTCGCGTACCAGATGCTGTCCTGGGGCTTCACCACCGGGTACAGCGTGCGTTCCAGACGAACGGCTGTGAAGAGACGCGGTGTCCACGTGTATTTCGCCTCGAGATAGTAGGCCGTGCCCCTGACGGGGCTCGCGCGCTGTGGCACCTCGTAACGGGACGCTTGCAGCTCGGCGAACAGCTCGAGGTATCCTCGTGAGAAGCGCGCGTCGACGCCCCCCACCCGCTCATGGTAGGCGGTCCAAGGAGCGCCCCCGAGCAGCCGGGAGGGCAGGTCCCCGTTCAAGTACGGGCCGGCCGTGTACGACGCTCCCAGCCGGAGCCCGATCACCGGGGTTACGCCGAAGCCGAGGGCCGGTCGCAGCCGTGCGGCGGCCGCGGGGAAGTACTCCTCGCCGGTCACGGGCAGGGTCACGAGTGCGGCGCGGTAGTCCACCCGTCCGACCGCGCCGCTCGCCATGACGCCCGTCGGATAGGTGGTCGGGTAGCCTGCCGGGGTTCCGATGAGCGGATTGGTGGGTGACAGGCGGCGCGTGGCGAACGCTCCGACGGGGCTCGGGAACCGGCCGGCGTCGAGCAGCAGTTGGCGCGCGGGAGTCAAGCGCACGATGCCAAGGTCGAGCGACACCGCGACGCCGCCGTCTTCAGCGCTTCCGCCCTCGAACTCGCTCAGCGCCACGAACGACAGCGCGTGGGAGGCGCGCAGGGCGCCTTGCACGTGTACGCGGCCGAGGGCCGCGGGATGGCCGTCGTTCTTGGTGAGCTCCGGCGAGCGGTCGTCGGTGAACCAGGTCTCGACATCTGCGATCCCGGTGACGGACAGCCAGCTCTGGGCGACGGCGGGGGACGCGGTGCCCGCAGCGCACAGCGCTAGCCAGACCACGATGCGCCCGGCACACCGCGCCACGTCGAGCCGTCGGCACCGAACCATGTGGCGGGCGGTTGCGGTCACGCGGCGTCCAGCACGGCGCGAACGCGCCGGATGAGATCGTCGGGGACGAATGGCTTTTGCAACAGCTCGGCAGAGCTGAGCACACCCTCGTCGGTCCGAGAACCCTGGGGATAGCCTGACATGTACAGGATCCGGATGTCCGGTCGGCGCGCCGCCAGCGCGGCAGCGAGCTCCAGGCCACTCATCTGCGGCATCACGACGTCAGTCACGAGTAGATGGATCGTGCCGGGGTGGCGATCGGCGAGCGTGAGAGCGTCGTTGCCGCCACTTGCCACGAGCACGCTATAGCCCTGAGCCCGGAGGCAGCGCTCGGCAAGGGCGCGCACGGGATCTTGATCCTCGACGACGAGGATCGTCTCCGTGCCGCGCGGCGCTGGATGGCGCTCGGCGGGGGCGACGGCCGGCGTCATGGCCTCATCGACGGGCGGCAGGTAGACGCGGAAGACGGAGCCTTGACCGGGCGTGCTCTCGACCCACACGAAGCCGCCGGACTGCTTGACGATCCCGTACACCGTGGCGAGGCCGAGTCCCGTGCCCTTGCCTGGCTCCTTGGTGGTGAAGAACGGCTCGAAGATGCGCGCCTGGGTCGCCGGATCCATCCCCACGCCGGTGTCGCGAACGGCCAACAGGACCCAGGGGCCAGGAGTCATCGGGCCGAGGCGGCGGGCCGCGGCCTCGTCGATAACGACGTTGCCGGTCTCGATCGTGATGGTGCCGCCGCGCGGCAGGGCGTCGCGAGCGTTCGCCGCCAGGTTCATGAGGACTTGCTCTACCTGGCTCGGGTCGGCCTTCACGCGCGCCAGTGGTCCGTGGGGTAGCGTGCGCAGCTCGACATCCTCGCCGACCAGGCGGCGGAGCATCGGCTCGATCCCGTCCACCACCGCCCGCAGGTCCAACACCTTGGGTTGGAGCACCTGTTTCCGGCTGAAGGCAAGGAGCTGCTGGGTGAGCGCTCCCGCCCGCCGTCCGGCCTCGACCACTTGGTCCAGGTCCGCGCCCATCGCGCTGCCAGGTTCGCACTCACGACGCGCCAGCTCCGTGTAGCTGAGGATCAGCGTCAACAGATTGTTGAAGTCGTGGGCCACGCCACCCGCCAGACGCCCGATCGCCTCGAGTTTCTGGGATTGCCGCAGCCACTCCTCACTCTGTTTGAGCGCTTGCTCCGCCCGCTCCCGCTCCACCATCTGGTCGCGCAACTCGACGTTGGCGATGGACAATTCCACGCTGCGTTGCTGCAGCTGCGTATGCTGGCGTGCGAGAGAGGTGATGAGATGATCGTACGACTCGTTGAGAATGCGGATCTCGCGGGTGGCGTCGCCCGCGTCGAAGCGACGCGCGTAGTCCCCGGTCGCCGCGACCGAGCGCACGAACCGCACGAAGCTCTCGAGGGGGCGGAGCGCCGACCGGGCCACGGTCACGGCGCCGAGCCCCGCCGCCGCGACGGCGATGATCCCGTACAGAAAGAACGTGTTACGTAAGGCGAGGGAGAGCGGACCGAGCGTATCAGTGATCGAGTGCAGCAAATGGAGCGTCACCGGCCGGCCGGTCCCGTCGGCTCCGAGCGGCAGCGCCGCGACAGCGTACTCGCCGGCGCCGATCTGCACGGTTCCCTCCGCCGAGAGGTGGTTGAGCGCGTCGGGGACAGGGTGGGCGGTGGGCGCGGGGGGCCCGGCCGCGGACAACGTCGTCGCCAGGACGGTATCGGGTGTCGTCACGACGACATCGGCGTCGAACATCGTCCTGAGCCGGGCCAGGTGGGGGGCATCGAGCCGATCCCCCACGAGCAGTGCTCCGATCGGGTAGTCCTGCAACACGATCGGCACGCAGCCGACGGTGAAGTCGACCCCGCGGAGGCGGGCCACGCCGAGGCTCGCGGCCGCGTCGCCCTGCGGTGGGTCGAGGGCGCGCCGCACCGCTGGCAGGCTCGAGAAATCGTCCCCGACCCGCGGGGCGGTCCCGTTGCGATCCGTCGCCGCGAGCACCCGGCCGCGGTCGTCGGTAACGACGAGCAGATCGCGCCCCAACCCGGCGCCGATCTTCTCGACCTCGCGCCGTATCGTCGCGACGAGCTCAGGGCGCGAGCGCCGGTCGACGGCCGATTCGATGCGATACGTCTCCATGGCCGCGCGCAACGTCGGGTTCTGGGTCATCAGGGCGGAGCTCGCGAGCAACTGCTCGATCGAGCGGTGCTGCAGCGCCACCAGCGCGCTCTGACTGCGCTGCAACTCGGCCGTGAACAGCCGCTTGGTGCTCGCGCCGATCTCCATCCGGATGGCGAGGAGCGCCGACCCCACGATGAGGGCGGTGAGCGCCGTCCCCAACACCACGAGCTGGAAGCCCAGCCCGGTGCGCGCCGGTGCCGCGAGGGCCCCGACGAGGCGTCGCCACCACCCGGTCATCGTTTCGCGGCCGGTGGCGTGAGAGGGAGGGGGATGGCGACGCTCACACTGAGCGTTTCACCTGCACGCACCACGACCTCGCGGGCGATCGGGGTCACGCGTTCGTGCCACGCGATGAGGCGATAGGTCCCGGCGGGGATGCCGTCGATCACGAAGTGACCGGCGGAGTCGGGCGTGGCGAAAAAGCCGTTCGCCAGTACGATCACGATCGCCCGCATGTCGGAGTGGATGTGACAGAACACCTGCACCACGCCGGGGCGATCGAACCGGACGGATTTAGAGGCGCCGGTGGGATAGCGGCCGAGGTCGAATGACTTGACCCGTGAGAGCGAGAAGACGTTGTGGAAAATGGGGTCATCATTCGGGAACTGTACGGTCGTGCCGGCGGTCACGGCGGTGAGGTGGGGCACGAAGGTTTCGTGTCGCTGATGAATGGCGGGCGGCGCGTGGGGGCCGGTGGGCGGGGGTGGCGCACTGTGCGGTGCAGAGTCGAGGTACAGGACGACGTTCGCCAGCTCGCTCGTGTCGCCCATGTCTCCGGGCGATGGCTGGGACCCCGGGCCGTACTCCTGGTAGATGGGGACGCGCAGGCGCCGGCTCGACAGTCGCTCGCCGACCACCACGGTCCCCTCGATGCGTCCCGACGCTCCTTGGTGACGCGAGGAGGCGTGCCGACCCCCGGGGACCGTCACGGCCAGCGCACCCAGCGCGATCGCGCACAACGCCACCTGATGAGTGGTCACCCCGCCTCTCTTTAGAACGGCAGCCGGGCTGGACTAAGGCGAGGGCAGCCGTTCCGGCACTAAGGTAGGGAACGGCCTGCCAACTTCCGATAGTGTCCTCTAGAGACCACGGGTGGTGTGATATCGCCGCTTGTGTTTTCAAAACCCCCTGCCTATACTGCGCCCCTCACAATGCCCCGCGCCCGTCACATATAGGTACCGCCAGGACGTAGCCCCTTGCAGATCCGCAACATCGCGATCATCGCTCACGTCGACCATGGGAAGACCACGCTGGTGGACCAGATGCTCCGCCAGGCGGGCGTATTCCGGGCCAACCAGCAGGTCAACGAGCGCGTGATGGACTCGAACCCGCTCGAGCGCGAGCGCGGCATCACCATCCTGTCGAAGAACACGGCCGTGCGTTGGGGCGACACCAAGATCAACATCGTGGACACGCCCGGCCACGCCGACTTCGGCGGCGAGGTGGAGCGCATCCTGCGCATGGTGGATGGGTTCCTGCTGCTGGTCGATGCCGCCGAGGGACCCATGCCTCAGACGCGCTTCGTGGCGGGGAAGGCGTTGGCGCTCGGCCTGAAGCCCATCGTGCTCGTGAACAAGATCGACCGCCAGGACGCGGAGCCGCTGCGCGTACACGACGAGGTGCTGGAGCTGTTTCTCGACCTGGAAGCCACGCCGGAGCAGTTCAACTGCCCTTTCCTTTATACATCGAGCCGGGCGGGGACGGCGACCCTGGACCTGAAGACCCCGGGCACCGACCTGAAGCCGCTGTTCCAGACCATCCTGGACACCATTCCAGCGCCGGCGTCGGACGTCACCGGGCCGTTCCAGATGCTCGTCTCCACGCTCGATTATTCCTCCTACCTGGGCCGCGTCGCGATCGGGCGGATCGAGCGCGGTCGGGTGCGGGTGGGGGAGACGGTTGCGTTACTTCCCCTGGGTGAGCCCGGTCCTGTGGGGGATGGGCTGTACGAGCAGGCCCGGGTGGTGAAGCTATTCTCGTTCGACGGGTTGGACCGAGTGGAAGTGGAAGCAGCCTCGGCGGGTGACATCGTGGCGCTGGCGGGGCTGGCCGGCGTGGAGATCGGTAAGACGGTGACCGCCCCGGACTATCTGGAGCGGCTGGCTGGGATCGCGGTGGAGGAGCCGACGATCTCGGTGGACTTCAAGGTGAACGACTCGCCGTTCGCCGGGCGGGAGGGCAAGTACGTGACCGGCCGGCAGCTGCGCGACCGGCTGTTCCGGGAGCTCGAGAAGAACGTGGCGTTGCGGGTGGAGGAGACGGACGACCCGCAGACGTTCACCGTCTCGGGTCGGGGGGAGCTGCACCTGGGGATCCTGATGGAGACGATGCGGCGGGAGGGATTCGAGTTCCAGGTAAGCCGGCCGCGCATCATTCCGCGGGAAGGGCCAAACGGGGAGCGCCTCGAGCCCTACGAGGAGCTGATGATCGACTGTCCCGAGGGATATCTGGGCGTGGTGATGGAGAAGCTGGGCCCGCGGCGCGCGGAGCTGTTGGATATGCGGAACCCGGGCGTGGGGATGGTGCGGATGCGGTTCAAGATCCCGGCCCGCGGGCTCCTCGGGTACCGGTCGGAGTTCTTGACGGATACGCGGGGGACGGGGATCATGCACCACCGGTTTTTCGCGTATGGGCCGTGGGCGGGCCCGCTGCAGGGGCGGAGTCGAGGGGTATTGGTAGCGGATCGCGAGGGAGTGGCCGTGGCGTATGCGCTCTTCAATTTGCAGGAGCGCGGGACGATGTTTGTGCGGCCCGGCGATCCGGTGTATGAGGGGATGGTCGTGGGCGAGAACGCGCGGACGGGGGACATCGACGTGAACCCGTCCAAGGAGAAAAAGCTCACGAACATGCGGACGACCGCGTCGGATGAGATGATCATTCTGGAGCCGCCGCGGCAGGTGACGCTCGAGCTGGCGCTCGAATACATCGAGGACGATGAGCTAATCGAGGTGACGCCGTCGTCCATCCGCCTGCGCAAGCGCGCGCTGGGCGCCACCGAGCGTCGCAAGCTGGCGCGCAACGCGCGGTCGGCCGAGGAGTCGTAGGGAGAAGAGTCGGATAGCTCGTTCAACCACAAACCTCAGCTGGGGGTGACAATGTTGTCCCGTGAGACGTCGGACTGGTCGCTCAAGCGTCGTAGCGACGGTCTCGACGACGAGGAGTTCGGAGACTTCGAAGAGGACAAGGACCTGGACGAAGACTTCGACGACGAGCTGGACGAGGACGAGCTGGAGGAAGAGGATCTCGACGAGCTGGACGAGTACGACGACCTGGACGACGAGTTCGACGACGACGAGGACGAGGAATTCCGGCCCAAGAAGGGGCCGCGGCGGGAATGGGAATAGCGCAGCAGGGCCTGTAGCTCAGGTGGTTAGAGCGCACGCCTGATAAGCGTGAGGTCAGTGGTTCAACTCCACTCAGGCCCATTTCCTGTAAGTCGTTGCCCCGTGTTCAGCTAGTCGGCTGAGCGGGGCTTCGTTCTTGCTGGGGAGGTCCTTTGGTGCCGGTTCCTGGTGCCAGTTGCTACGGCTGGCCGACCTTCCGCAGGGCGCCGCGGTGCTCCAACGCCACGCGCATCGTCTCAGGGTCGGGCTGTTGGTAACACTTCAGGATCGTGTTGTGATGCTTCCAACCCCCCGAGCGCGCACAGGTCCTTCAGGTTCGCGGCCTTCATCTCCGTCGCGAACTTCCGGCGGAGTGAATGCCACCCGCGGCCCGTGATACGAGCAATCTGGGCCGCTGCCTCCACGCGCTGCCACCAGTCGCGCGCCAAGTGCCGAGACATGGGCTTGCGGGGGTCTCCCGGAGCCGGGAATATCCACGACTCATTGCTCCCAATCGTGCAGCGCCGGCGCTCGTTCAGCAACGCGGCCCGCGCCGCCTCGACCATCGGCGTCACTCGGCAACGAGACTTCGACTACCTCGATGCCAAGGGCGTTGCGAGGGTTCAGCGCCTTCGCTTCGAGGATCAGGGTGTTCAGTCCCTCCGACGCGGCATACACCGCCGCGCCCAGCCCCGCGGGGCCGGCTCCGATGATCACGACGTCCCAGATCTGCGTGCGATCGAGGGTGGGATTCAGGCCGAGGCAGTCGGCGAGCCCTTGGATCGTGGGATTCTTGAGCACGGTCCTGCCGCGGCAGATCACGACCGGCACGTCGGCCGCGCTCAGGTGGAACCGGTCCAGCAGTTCCTGACTCTCCGGGTCGCTATCCAGATCGCGGAACGTGTACGGATGGCCATTGCGGGTGAGGAACTCGAGGATGTGCAAGATCCCGGAGCAATGATGCGATCCGAGCACGACCACGTCACCGTAGCCGCGCTCGATCAATTGCAGGCGGCGCAGGATGAAGGCGCGCAGGATGTTTCACGCAGCGGTGTCGGTCTGGATCAGCTTGAGCAGCTCATCGCGCTCCACTTCGATCACCACACTCGGCACGCTGGCGGAGATCCGGCCGAGGAAGCGGCCGCCGACGATGATCGAGCGCTCGCCGGTGAACATGCCCGGCGTGAAGCTCGGCATGGAAGCGGTTGCGGCCTGGAGCGGCGTGACCGCGTCGAGCTGCCCCGCGACCACCACGAAGATCTTCGTCACCGGCTGGCCCGGCTCACCGAGCACCCCGCCCTGCGCGAGCCGGCGGCGACGCCCGTGCGGCTCGATGCGTGCGAGTTGCGCCGGTGTCAGCTGCGGAAAGGCCTCGGTGGCCGCGGCGTCCGTGGCTGACGTCGTCATTCAGTCCTATTCCAATCAGGCATCCTCACCGTCGGAGGGCGGGCCCAGGTGCCGCGGCGGGCCACCCGGCGCCGACCGCCTGGTACAGCGCGACGGCGTCCACGAGCTGATCGCGCTCGGCCTGCGTCAGCGCCAGCTCGGCGCTGAACAGGCTGCGCTGGGCGTCGAGCACGTCCAGGTAGCTCGAGACGCCGTTCTGATAGCGCATGGTGGCGAGCTCGAGCGCCCGGCGCAGCGCCATCGCCTGGCGCTCCAGCGCGGTGGTCTCGTCCTGGGCCGTGCGCAGCGCCACGAGCGCGTCTTCCACCTCGCGCATCGCCACCAGCACCGTCTGCTCATAGTGGGCGCGCGCCTGGTCCGCACGGGCCCGCGCGATGTTGACCTGCTCGCCTCCCGGCCGGCCCTCCGTGAAAAGCGGGAGCGAGACCCCCACGAACGCCTGCCAGACCTTCGTTCTCGATCCGAACCACTGCGAGAACTGAGCGCTCTGCGTCCCGTACTGGCCGGTGAGCGTGATGGTCGGCAGCCACCCCCCTTCCGCCACGCCGATGCGTGCCGTAGCGGCGTGCAGCTCCGCCGCCGCGCCGCGCACATCGGGGCGATGCGTGAGCAACGCGGCTGGCACCCCGGCGGGGATCGGGATCCGGGCGACGAGCTGGGTCAGTGAGCGCCCGCCCCCTCGCGCGATCGCCCCCGGGGTATGGCCGATGAGCACGCTCAATGCATTCTCCTGCTGGGCCACGGCGCGCTCGAACTGGGCCACGCTCGCCGCCGGGCTGGCAACCTGGGCCTCGAACTGCCGCACGTCGAGCTCCGAGATCAGGCCCTGGTCGAGCCGCTGCCGGGCGAGCGCGAGCGTCTGTCGCCGCGACTCCAGCGTACGGCGCGCGATGTCGAGGTTCAGATCCGAGGCACGCAGGTCGACGTACGCCGTCGCGACGGCGCCGATCAGCGACAGCTCGACCGCGCGGCGATTCTCTTCTTGCGCGAGCAGGTCGGCGTGGGAGACCTGGGTCGCGCGGCGCAGCCGGCCCCAGAGGTCGACCTCCCATCGCCCGTCCGCGGTCGCCTTGTAGACGTTGAACGTCTGCGTCCCGAACGTGCCGAATTGCAGCTCGTTTCTCCCCGCCTGGCCGTTGGCGCTGAACGCGGGCAGGAGCGCGCCACGGGTCGCCCGATACTGGGCACGGAATTCGGCGATCACCGCCAGGGCGGTCCGTACGTCGCGGTTCTCCTCGAGCGCAGTATCGACCAGCTGGCGCAGGACGGCATCCTCCAGCAAGTCGACCCAGTGCAGCACCGCCGAGTCCGGTCGCGGGAGGAGGCGCGTGGAGTCGTACGTGAACGGCACGCGGGCGGTGTCCGCGCCAGGCGGCAGCAGGGTATCGCGGCTGGTCCGGAGCGAGTCGAAGAACGGCCGCAGCGAGTCCTCCGATGTGGCCGGAGGCCGCCAGGTGTCGGGGAGGCCGACGGCGGGCCGGTGGTAGCTGGGTCCAACAGCGCAGCCGGCGATCAGGGCGGTGGCGGCAAGCCCGATGGGTGTGGAGCGCGACAGCTCAGTCTCCCGGGGCTGGGGACGGCGCGGGCGAGGGAGCGGGCTGGACCTGCGCCGGTCTCCCGGCACGGCCGGGGAGGGGCGCCCGCTCACTCAGGGCCCGGATCACGGCAAAGAAGAGGGGGATGAAGAACACCCCAACCGTCGTCGCCACAAGCATTCCGAAGAACACGCTGGTGCCGATCGAGTGCCGACTCGCCGCGCCGGCACCGCTCGAGACGAGGAGTGGCGCCACGCCCAGGATGAATGCAAAGGAGGTCATGAGAATCGGCCGCAGTCGCTCGCGACCCGCTTCGATTGCGGCCTCGCGGATGGTACGGCCCTGCGCGCGCAGCTCCGTCGCGAACGCGACGATCAGAATGGCGTTCTTCGCGGCGAGGCCGACCACGACGATCAGACCGATCTGCACGTACACATCGTTCGGCATCCCGCGCACCCAGACGCCCAACAGCGCGCCCAGGACGCCGAACGGTACTCCCAACAGCACGGCGAACGGGATGGACCAGCTCTCATACTGCGCCGCGAGCACCAGGAAGACCATGATGAGCCCGAGTCCGAACACGAACCCCCCTTGCCCGCTCGAGACGCGCTCCTGATACGACTGCCCGCTGAAGGCGTAACCCACGCCCTGGGGGCCGTACGAGTCGCGCGCCAAGTCCTCGGCGGCGTCGAGCATCTGGCCCGAGCTCTTGCCGGGCCCCGGGCTACCGGTGATGAGCGCGGAGGCGAACCCGTTGAACCGCGTGAGAATGCTCGGGCCGGCCCGGAACTCCGTCTGCGTGAGCGCGGACACGGGAATCATCTGCTGGTTGGGGCCCCGCACGTGGAGGCGGCCGATGTCGTCCGGCGTCTGGCGGAACCGCGCCTGCGCTTCGACCTGCACCCGGTACGTCTTGCCGTACAGGTTGAAATCATTGATGTAGAGCGTCGAGAGGAACGCCTGCAGCGTCTGGAACAGGTCCGTGAGGGATACGCCCAGGGCCTTCACTTTCTCGCGGTCCACTTGGACGAACAGCTGCGGCACGCTCACGCGGATGTTGGGGGTCACGTTCCGCAGCTCGGGCCGTGCGTTCGCGTCGCGCGCGAACTTGCCCGCGAGCGCCGCGAACTGCTGAATGTCGGTCACTCCCCGGTCCTGGAGGTTCATCTCGAGGCCCGCCGTGGTCCCGAGGCCGGGAATCTCCGGGAGGTTGAACGCGAATGCCCGGGCCTCTCGCAGGCGGAACAGATAGCCGTTCACGGCGCCGACCACCGCGTCGAGCTGGTCCTGCTTGGCGGTCCGTTCATCCCAGGGCTTCAAGCCGACGAAGATCGTGGCGGCGTTCGTCTGATTCGCGTTTTGGATGATGTTCAGCCCAACCAGCGCGACGGAGTGCCGGACGGCCGGCTGCCGCGTCAGGAAGGCCTGGATGTCGCGCACCACTCCATCGGTGCGCTGGCGCGATGCGGCGTCGGGCAGCTCGACGAAGATCGCAAAGTAGCCCTTGTCCTCGGTCGGAATGAACGCGCTCGGCACGGTTCGCACGAGCACGAGCAGCAAGGCCACGATGACCCCGAAGCACGCGAAGAAGGTCCGGGGCCGGTCGATCACGCGACCGGCCGCCCCCA
Organism: Gemmatimonadales bacterium; assembly: GCA_035280265.1. GTDB lineage: Bacteria > Gemmatimonadota > Gemmatimonadetes > Gemmatimonadales > GWC2-71-9 > AG41. Next base: position 38,528 of record DATEGE010000211.1, read on the forward strand.
GATACCGCTCGGTCACCGCCTGGAAGCCGCGGTTGAACCCGGCGAAGAGCCTGGCGAGACCCCTCCCGCTGCCGGCGGCGGGGGCACCACTCTCGGGCACGGGCTTGAGCAGCACGGCGCACAGCGCCGGTGTGAGCGTCAGCGCGACGATGCCTGACAACACCACCGCCACCGCGATCGTAATCGCAAACTGCCGGTACATGAGACCCGTAATGCCGCCCAGGAAGGCGACTGGGACGAACACCGCGCACAGCACGAGCACGATCGCGATCAAGGCCCCGCTGACCTGTCGCATCGCCCGGTCCGCGGCCACCGCGGGCGGCACGTGCTCCCCGGCCATGATGCGCTCCACGTTCTCGATCACGACGATCGCATCGTCGACCACGATACCGATGGCCAGTACCAAGCCAAACAGAGTCAGCAGGTTGACCGTGAAGCCGAGGATGCGCATCCCGAAGAAGGCGCCGATGACCGATACAGGCACCGCGAGCACCGGGATCAATGTCGCGCGCCAGTTCTGCAAGAAGATGAACACGACGAGCGTCACGAGTAGCAATGCCGCGAACAGGGTCTTCACCACTTCGGTGATCGACGCCGTGATGAACGGCGTGGTATCGAACGGGATGATCCAGCGGACCCCGCGGGGGAAGCTCTTGGACAGGTCGGCCAAGCGTGTCAGGACCGCGCGCTTCACGTCGAGCGCGTTCGCGCCGGGCCGCAGGTAGACCAGAAAGAAGGCCGTCGGGCCGCCGTCCAGCCGCCCCCCGAGGTTGTAATTTCGCGCACCCAGCTGCGCGTGCCCGATGTCGGCGATCCGCACGAGCGAGCCGTCTGGCAGGCCCCGCACGATGATCTGATCGAAGTCCGTGGCGTCCTTCAACCGCCCGCTGGTGATCACGGGGACGGTCAGCTGCGTGCCGGAAGGACTCGGCGCTCCGCCGATGAGACCGGCCGGGTTGGTGGCGTTCTGCTCCCGCACGGCGGCGGCGACGTCCCCGACCGTCAGACCGAGCTGCGCCATACGGTCGGGATCGAGGCTCAAGCGCATCGAAAACTCGAGCTGGCCGAACGTGACGGCGTCCCCGACACCGGTGATGCGCTTGAGCTCGTCTTCGACGTAGATCTTGGCGTAGTTGCTCAAGTACTCCGCATCATAGCGTGGATCGTCGGAGACGAGCGCCCCGACGAGCAGGATGTCCGTTTGCGCTTTCTTGACCGTGATCCCGTTGCGCACGACCTCCTGCGGCAGCTGTGGCTCGGCCAGCGCGATCTGGTTCTGGACGTCGACCGCCGCGAGGTCCTGATCCCGCGAGATGTCGAAGTAGACGGACAGGTTCATGGTCCCGTCGCTCGAGTTCGACGAGCGGAAGTAGAGCAGGCCCTGAAGCCCGGACAGCTGCTGCTCGATCGGAGCGGCCACCGCGTCGGCCACGTCCTGGGCGGTCGCGCCTGGGTAGACGGCCTGCACCTGCACCGCGGGCGGTGTGAGGGGCGGATAGCGGTTCACGGGGAGCGTCGTGAGGGAGAACGCCCCGAGCAGTACGATCGCGATCGAGATGACGGCGGAGAAGATCGGCCGCCGGATGAAAAGGTTGCGGATCTCGGGCGCGGCGCTCACGGCGTGACCTTGATCTTGGGGGGGGCGGACGGCGCCGCGACTACGGCACTATCGCCTGGCGCCACCCCGGAGTCGGCGGCGGGCCGGTACGCCACGGGTTTCGCCACCTGCCCGGGGGCGACCTTCTGGATGCCGTCCACCACCACGCGGTCGCCCGCTCGCAGGCCCTGCTCGATCAGCCATTCCCCACGCTCCCACGACGTCGCCACCACCTCGCGGGCCGCGACCGCGTTGCTGTCGTTCAGCACGTAGACGAACGCTCCGCCGAGGCCGCGCTGCACGGCCCGCTGGGGGACGAGAATCGCGCCCGGCTGCTTCAAGCCCAAGAGTCGCACGCGCACGAACTGGCCCGGTAACAGCACGTGCTGCGGGTTCGGGAACTCCGCCCGGAGGGAGAGCGTCCCGGTCACCGGCTGCAGGGCGAGGTCGATGAAATTGAGCTGGCCCGTGCCGGGAAAAACGCTGCCGTCCGCGAGCGTCACCTGAACCGCGAGCACGCGGGCCGGCACGAGCAGCCGATGTGTCGCGATGTCGCGTCGCCAGCGCAGCACGTCCTGGTCGGAGGGACTGAAGTTCACATAGATGGGGTCCACCTGCTCCACGGTCGTGAGCAGGTCGCCTGGGCCCGTCACCCGCGCGCCCAGCTCCAGGAGCGCGCGCCCGGCGCGCCCGGCGATCTCCGCGCGCACGAAGGTGTCGTCGTATTCCTTCTTAGTCTGGTCCACGGCCGCCTGCGCCTGATCGAACGCCGTCTGCGCGTCGTCCACATCCTTCTGGGCGACGGCGCGCGATGCGAGAAGCGATTTCAGGCGTGCCAGGTTGCGCTCTGCGTTGGCGAGCCGCGCCTGAGCGCTGCGGTATGCGGCCTCGTAGGTCGTCGGATCGATCCGAAACAGCAGCGTTCCCTTCGGGACGTCGGTGCCCTCGGCGAAGGGCCGAGCGACGATCACTCCCGTGACCTGGGCGCGCACCTCGACGCGTCGCGACGCCGCGGCCTGACCGACGAACTCGTAGTGCGCGGGGACGGTCTCCGGAGCGACGGTCAGCACCGTGACTTCCGGAGGGGGAGGCGGGGCGGGGGTCGCCCGCCGGCACGCCCAGCCCCCCAGTATGAAGGCGACGCCGGCGAGCGCCCGCGCTCCGGCCGGTGTCAGTCGCTTCCGATGCGTCGATGCCACACTCGCTCCGCCTCCCTCCCGACGGGGAAATACCTGCCCGGCAGGGAGGTCGCAAGGACCGTCCCCGTATTCCAGTCGGGGTCCAGGTTGTGGACGGAGGCAGGTACAGCGACGTGCGCTCGATCGTAGCGTGTGCCCGCCCGCGAATCTATCGGACGATTGGTACCGATTCTCAGGTCGAATCTCTGTTAAGGACGCCTTCGATGTAGCCTGCCTAGCGAGCTTCCGCGTCCAGGGATATGCTCGCCTCCCCCGCAGATCGTCGCCGTTGAGTTGCACTAACCGCGAACGTACGGGCTGCTGAGCCGGTCCGCGAAGAACGGCACCGGAGGTCACGTCAAACCGGCTGCTGTGGCAAGGGCAGGTTACGGTCGTGCCGTCCAGCCTGCCCTTCGCCAGCGAGCAACCCCTGTGAGTACAGGTGTCATCGACCGCGTAGAAATGGCCGGCCGCGTTTGCCACGTCGACCTTGGTTCCGGCGACATCGAATGCACGCATCCCACCGGCAGGGGATATCCTTCGAGGTACCGATTCGTACCCGCATGACCTTACCTCTGCAGTGAATGCACCGCCGTCAGAGTCGCTCGTCGATCCAGCGAACCGCTCGGTCCAGGCGTAGTGATGTCAATGGGCTCGACGCCCGAGCAGTCTGTCGCGATGGGGGGGTTGGCGTATTGGACGATGGTATGGACCTACACCAACGTCCCATCGCCTTGCTCGGTACGCGGCAGGCGGCGGCTTTCCTCGCTTCGGACTCTCGATACGTGTCCTATTGACAACGTTCCACACTGATACGAACGTCTGATATCACGCGCGCCGAAGTCAGCGCTACCTTCAGACCGCGTCCCCACCTGAGAGGACTCCACCATGGCGACATCTCGCGCAGCCGCTCGCTCACAGAGGTCAAAGGTTGCGCGAGCGCCGCGCGCACATGAGGTGGCCACTCAGGTCGCCCTAGAGACTGTCGCGGAGGGTGGCCCCTTAGCACGCGTGCTGGAATTTCTCTGCCGCACGATGGAAGACGAGTCGGTCGACCGCGTCATCGCATGCATCCACCCCCTAACCGAAGATGCAACGATGTTTCGCGACACCGCGGCGCCAAGTCTTAACAGGAGTTATCGCCAGGCAACCGACGGAGTTCTCGTGTCATCGATGACGGGGCCATGCTGCTACGCGGCAGCCACGCGACAAACAGTCATCGTACCCGAAGTGGCGGCCGATCCCAGGTGGGTCAAATTCCGGGAGTTTGCCGAGCCGCTCGGCATTCGGTCCTGCTGGTCCACACCGATCTTCTCCAACGAGGGGAAGGTGCTCGGAACGTTTGCCCACTACTACTTCGAGGCTCGCGATCCGAGCCCCCGTGACAAGCGGATGGTGGAACTGCTGACCCGTGCTGCGGCGGTTGCCATCGAGCGGAGCCGAGCGGAAGGGGCGTTGCGCGAGCTCACCGAAACGCTCGAACAGCGCGTACAAGCCGAGACGCGGGAAAGGCTGCAAATCTGGAACGTCTCGCAGGATTTGCTAGTGATCGCCGGCTTGGATGGCAAGTATCTCAGCGTCAATCCGGCTTGGACTGCTACGCTCGGCTGGTCAAAAGCGGATTTACTGGGCAAGTCGTCACAATGGCTCGTGCACCCGGATGATCGGGAACGAACCCGCGCCGAGCTTGACCACCTCGCCAAGGGGCAAAAGACGTTGCGCTTTGAAAATCGCCTCAGTGCCAAGGACGGCTCGTATCATTGGATATCGTGGAAAGCCGCGTCGGATAGCGGGCGGATTTGCAGTATGGGACGCGACATTACCGAGAGCAAGCGCGCCCAAGACGCCCTGAACCAGGCCCGCGCCGAGCTCGCTCATATGGCGCGTGTCACGACGCTGAGTGCGTTGACCGCCTCGATCGCCCACGATGTCAACCAGCCCGTCGCCGCCGTCATCACGAGCGCCGGCGCCTGTCTGCGCTGGCTGAACCGGGATCAGCCGGAGGTGCAGAGGGCGCGAGAGGCGGTGATGCGGATCGAGGAGGACGCGAAGCGGGCCGCTGAAATCATCGCTCACTTGAAGCCCTTCTACAAGAAAGACGTCGCGCTACAGCGAGAGATGGTCCGGGTCAACGACATCGTTGGCGAGATGCCGGTGTTGCTGCGCAGCGAAGCCGACTGCCACTCGGTGGTGATGCGTACGGAGCTGGCGGCGGGTCTACCCTCAGTGAACGCCGACCGGGTGCAGTTGCAGCAGGTGTTGATGAACCTGATGCTGAACGGGATGGAGGCGATGAGCGAGCGGGGAGGCGAGCTCACAATCAGTACACGACGCAGGGGCGGAGTCGTGATTGTGTCGGTGAGTGACACAGGAATGGGAATACCCACTGACAAGACGGAAGAGATCTTCAACGCGTTCTTCACGACAAGGGTCGGGGGAACGGGTATGGGGCTGGCGATCAGCCGCACGATCATCGAGTCGCACGGCGGGCGGCTGTGGGCGACAGGGACCCCGGGACGGGGCGCCACGTTCCACTTCACGTTGCCAACTGAACCTGAGGCCTAAGTGATTACGGAGGACGCGCCAGTCGTGTTCATCGTCGACGACGACGCGAATGTACGCCGATCGATCCAGGACCTCTTGACGTCGGTGGCGTTGCGGTCCGAGACGTTCGCCACGCCGCAGGAGCTGCTCGACAGCAAACGCGCCGCCGCCGCCGGGTGCCTGGTCCTCGACGTCAGGCTTCCGGGCATGAGCGGTCTGGATTTTCAACGGGCGTTGGCACACGCAGGAGTGACCCTTCCGATCATCTTCATCACCGGACACGGTGATGTCCCCATGACCGTTCGGGCCATGAAATCGGGCGCCGTGGAATTCCTGACAAAGCCGTTCCGGCCTCAGGATCTGCTCGACGCAGTTCAGCAGGCGCTCGATCGGGACCGCAAATTGCGCGACCAACGCCGGGAGGCCGCGGAGCTGCGCCGCCGCTACGAGACGCTGACCACCCGCGAGCGCGAGGTGATGGAACTGGTGGCTTCGGGCCTGCTCAACAAGCAAATAGCCGCGAAGCTCGGGACCGGCGAACACACGGTGAAAATTCATCGCGGCCACGTGATGGACAAAATGAAGGCCGTCTCGCTAGCGGCCCTGATCAAAATGGAGGGCATCTTGCAGTCCCTGTAACCAAGGTTCACAGTCCGCGCAACTAACGTGTAATTGTTTCCGCCCGCCCCGCCGGTAGACTCGCACCGTGACCCGCAAGAGTAGCTCGCCATTCGTTGCGATCGTCGATGATGATCGATCAGTGCAGAGTGCGCTCAGGGATCTGTTGGAATCCGCGGGCCTTGCGGCGCGGGGCTTCGGATCAGCGGAAGAATTCCTCGAATCGGACCAGCGCAACCAGACCGGCTGCGTAATCGCGGACGTACGGATGCCGGGGATGTCAGGCCTCGACCTGCAAGCAAAGCTCACGGCTGAGGGATATCGCGTTCCATTGATCGTCATCACGGCGCACGAGGACGGCAGGATGAACCAGCAGGCGATGAACGCAGGCGCCGTAGCGTTCCTGTCCAAGCCTTTCGATGATGACGTATTGCTGAAGGAGGTCCGAGCCGCCCTGAACGGCTGAACCAGAAACGGCACCAGCGATTGGTCAGAGAGGGGCATGGCGATGAATTCCACCGAGCAGAGCCGGCCGTGCGGGCCCAGGGGCATCTCGACCGACGTCAGCGAGGGCCAGGACGCCGAGCGCGCGCTTGAACGGGCCTGTGAGGAAATCCGGCTCCTCAAGGATCAGCTCCAGAAGGAGAACGTCGCGCTTCGGGAGGAGGTCGACCGAACCTCGATGTTCGAGGAGATTGTGGGCACCTCGCCGGCCTTGCGAACGGTTCTCGCCGACATCGCGAGAGTGGCGCCGGCCGACTGCACGGTGCTCATCACCGGTGAGACCGGAACGGGCAAGGAGCTGGTCGCGCGGGCGATTCACAGACTCTCTGCTCGAGCCGGACGGCCCTTCGTGAGCGTCAACTGCGCCGCGACTCCGCCCTCCTTGATCGCGTCCGAGCTCTTCGGCCACGAGCGGGGAGCCTTCACCGGGGCCGTGGGACGCCGCGAGGGCCGCTTCGAGCTGGCCGCCGGCGGGACCCTGTTCCTGGACGAGGTGGGAGAGCTCCCGGCCGAGACCCAGGTGGCGCTCCTACGGGTGCTCCAGGAGCGCGAGTTCGAGCGCGTCGGAGGCCAACGGTCAATTCGAGCCGACGTTCGGGTGATCGCGGCCACCAACCGCGACCCCGTGGC
>DATEGE010000212.1:0-4371 GCA_035280265.1 Gemmatimonadales bacterium
CACGCCGAGCCCCACCAGGCGCGCCGCCAGGTCGGCCGCGCTGCGGTCAGTTTGATCGTACGCGATGCGGCGTCGCCTGCCGGCAGCGGGGGCGGAGGGCGGGGGCGCGTCGCGCGCGGCTGGCAGGTCGCAGCGCTTCAAATCCTCGAGCCAGAAGCGTCCGGATTCGTGCCATTCGGCGGGTCGTGCATCGCCGTGCACCGCGTCCCGCAGGCTCTCCAGGCGCAGCTCGCCGGCATCTGGGTGGTCTCGTCCGGGGCCGAGCAGCACGTACGTGCGATCCCACTCGAGGGCCACGTCGGCGTACCCTGGGAGGCGCGCCGCGTACTCGAGCGCCGTCGGGTCGCGGGTGACTAGCAGGTCGGCTCCACCGTCGAGCGCATCACGCACCCCGCCGGGAGTCACGATCCCGATCTTCGCGACCGCCAGCCCGGCGCGTAGCACCGGCCGGGCGACGAGGAGGTCGGGGGCATCGCGCTCGGTGCCGCCCATCCAGCGGCTGCCGGTCCCGATCGGCCAGCCTCCGCCCGGTGCCGGCTTGGTGACGGCGAGCGTCCGGTCGGCGAACGCCTGCAGCGGCGTCTCGCGCGTCCGCACGGTGAAGGCGCGATCGCCCGTGACGGCGACGGCGTGCGCCAGCGTCGAATCGCGCGAGCGCCACGCGGCGGCGATGTCTCGCGGCGTCACCGGCGCCCCGTCCCAGAAGCGCGCGCCGTCGCGAAGCGTGAAGCTCCAAAGGTCTCCCGACTGGTCCCACGCGCTGGCGAGTGCGGGCACGGGGCGTCCCTGGCAATCCACCTGGAGCAAGGTCTCGTACAGCTGCGCGAACACTAGGCGCTCGGCGTCGCTGCGGGGCACGGGCGCGCGGGCGGGGTCGACCGCATCGGTCACGGCGATCATGACCGTGTCCCGGGCGGCGGGCGCGCCGGCAGCCAGGGTGCAGGTGGTATCCGAGGGAGCGCGTGTGGGCGCCGGCAACCCCGGACCAGGCGCGGCGCCACGACACGCCGCCGTCAGCAGCGCGGTGTAAACGACCGGGCGGTGTATCCTCATCACGCTGGTTCGCGTCCTCACGTGGGATTTCGAACGATACCCACGTGCGGCAGCCCGAGCCAGGACGCCGCTACGAGCGCGGCTTGCGTGACATCAATGCGAGAATATTGCCCTCGGAATCGCGGAACTCCACGAGCCAGAGGTCATAGTCGGCTGCGCGGTGCACGAGCTGGGGGTTGGTGATGAACTCCACGCCTCGCCCCTGCAACGTGGTGTGCGCGGCCGCGATGTCGGGCACGAGGTAGTAGATGACGGAGGCGGGGTGATCGAGTTCCGGCTGCTCGGGGACACCCAGCATGAGGCGGGTGCCGCCGCACTGGAAGAACGCCATCTGCGGCGGCGCCTGAAACAGAAACGGCATGCCGAGGGTGTCGCGGTAGAAGCGGATGGCTCGGTCGAGATCGCGGGCGCGGACGAAGATCTGACCGATGGACGAAAGGCCGAACGATGTGGTGGTCGTTGTTGTCATGGGGCGGGCTCCTGTTGTGTCAGACAATGCAGCGTTCCCAGTCCCCACACCAGATCCACCGCGTGAATGCCCACTACCGGCCGATCTTTGATCAGCTCAGCCAGGACTCCGAGCGCGATCCGATCCTTCGGGTCGTTGAACGTCGGGACGAGCACGGCGGCATTTGCGACATAGAAGTTCGCGTAGCTCGCTGGCAGACGCCGGCCCTCGAAGTAGAGCGGCGCCGGCATCGGGAGGTCGACGACCTCAATCTGGGACCCATCCTCGAGCCGCATGCCTTCGAGCCGCTCGCGATTCTCCGCGAGGGCGCGATAGTTCGCGTCGCGCGGGTCCGTCTCCCGGCACAGCACCACCGTCCGCGGGTTCACGAAGCGGCACAGGTCATCGACGTGACCGTGCGTATCGTCGCCTGCAATCCCCTTCCCGAGCCACAGCACGTTGGTGACACCGAGTTGATCGCGCAGCACTGACTCGAGCTCGGTGCGCGAGAGACCCGGATTGCGCGGCTGCACGGCGGGGTCGAGCAGGCATTCCTCGGTGGTGAGCAGTGTGCCGCGACCGCTTACCTCGATGCTCCCGCCCTCGAGCACCACGTCGCGTCGCCCCGCGCGCGCGAGGAAGAGCCGCAGCTTGAGCCTCGCGGCCACGCGCTCGGGAATGCGGTCGTCCCGCTTCCAGTCGGGATACTTGGCCCAGGCGTTGAACCGAAATCGAGCGATCGCGACCTCCGGTCGGGAGTGCGCACGGCTAACGAACAGCGGTCCGAAGTCACGCGTCCAGCCGCGGTTCGTCGGAAGGCGGAAGAACTCGACGTGCGCAACGCTGACCCCGACGCGCTCGAGCGTGCGGCGGGCCTGCCGCTCGTGGGACGCCGAGTTCACGAGGATCCGTACCATTTCGCCCGGCGCCAGGGCCCGCACGATCTCGGCGTACACCCAGGGGATCGGTCCGAACTTGCCGGGCCAATCGCTCGCGTTGTGGGGCCACCCCAACCATGTGGCGTGATGCGGCTCCCATTCGGCGGGCATACGGAAGCCCAGGCTGGCGGGAGTGACGTCCCGGGGGGAGGACGGCACTACGAGGCGTCGTCGAGGAAGCGGCTACCGATGCCGGCGTACGCGTCGATCCGCCGGTCCCGCAAGAACGGCCAGCTGCGGCGCACCTCCTCGACGCGCGCGAGGTCCACGGTGCTCAGGAGAATCGCCTCGCGGTCGGTCGGCGCCTCCGCCATCACAGTGCCGAACGGATCGGCGAGGAACGACGAGCCCCAGAAGTCGATGCCGTCGGCCTCCCCGCCCCCCCCGCCTTCGGCACGCGGCCGCTCGTGGCCGACGCGGTTCACCGCCGCCACGTAACACCCGTTCGCGATAGCATGGCTCCGCTGAATGGTGCGCCAGGCGTCGAGCTGCGCGGCGCCGTGCGTCGCCTTCTCTTTCGGGTGCCAGCCGATCGCCGTGGGGTAAAGCAGGATCGTCGCGCCTTGCAAGGCAGTAAGCCGCGCACCCTCGGGATACCATTGGTCCCAGCACACGAGCGCCCCGATTCGCCCCACCCGAGTGTCGAACGCACGGAAACCCAGGTCGCCTGGCGTGAAGTAGAACTTCTCGTAGTAGGCCGGGTCGTCGGGGATGTGCATCTTGCGGTAGACCCCTACTAAACGCCCGTCCGCATCGATTACGGCGGCGCTGTTGTGGTACAGCCCCGCGGCGCGGCGCTCGAACACCGGTGCAATGATCACGACGCCGGCTTGCTTCGCGGCCTTCCCGAGCGCCTCGGTGCTCGGCCCGGGGACGGGCTCGGCGAGATCGAACGCCGCGGCGTCTTCGGTCTGCGCGAAGTATCGCGACCGATACAGCTCGGGGAGGCACACGAGCTGCGCGCCGGCGTCGGCCGCCTCGGTCACGCGCGCGAGGGCGGTCTTCAAGTTCTCGTCGGGATCGGCGGACATCGCCATCTGCACCAAGCCGACGGTGTATTTCGCCGGAGTCGAACTCTGGATCATTGAGGAGAAGACTATCACCTTCTGGACGCCGACGCACCGGCACCGCCGACGTCAGCGGGTCGTCGCTTCGCTCGCCGACGCGCTCGTCAGGCGCCCGCCCTTGAAGACGAACTGCGAGTCGCTCAGCGCGGGCCTATTTATCGAGCCGGTAACCGGCCTTGCGGACGGTGAGGATGTGCTGCGGGGCGGCGGGGTCGGCTTCGAGCTTGCGGCGTAGCTCGGCCACATGCGTGTCGACGGTTCGGCTCAGCACCGCGGCGCTATAGCCCCACACTTCCGTGAGGAGCTCCATGCGAGTGGCGACCGCGCCGCGCCGCTGGAGCAGCGCGAGCAGCAGGTCGAATTCCTTCGGCGTCAAGGCGATCGGTTGCCCATCCCGGGTCACGGTGCGGGAGGCGGGGATCACCTCGACCGGGCCGAACCGCTCGGGCGGCCCAGCGGCATCGCCGGGCGGCGCCGCGCGGCGCAGCAGCGCCTCGACCCGCGCCAGCAGCTCGAGCACGCCGAACGGCTTGGTGACGTAGTCATCCGCGCCGAGACGCAGGCCGCGGACCTTGTCCGCTTCTTCCCCGCGCGCGGTGAGAATCAGGATCGGCATGCGACGACCTTCGTCACGCAGCGCACGCAGCACGCGATAGCCGTCCAGGCCGGGCAGCATCAGATCGAGGATGATCAGATCGGGCCCGCCGGAGCGGGCGCGAGCCAATCCCTGCGCGCCGTCGTCGACGACATCGACGTCGTAGCCCTCGATCTCCAGGTTGTTGCGCAGCCCGTACGCGAGATCGGGATTGTCTTCCACCACCAGGATCCGGGTCATGCGGTAGCCCCCGCCGCCCCCGCCGCCCCC